>NZ_JBDNXK010000052.1:0-22626 GCF_047721705.1 Acetobacter sp.
AGCATGGCCTGACCTACAGCCGTTTCATCAACGGTCTGGACAAGGCTGGCATCGAAATCGACCGTAAAGTTCTGGCCGCCATCGCATTCGATGACGCCGCCACCTTCGGCGAGATCGTAAAGAAGGCTCAGGCTGCTCTTGCTGCCTGAACCGATTTCGATCGTTAGAACAAAAAAAGCCGCCGGGTCATTCCGGCGGCTTTTTTTATGCCTGCACAAACAGAGTGTTTTTATTGCGTTTCTACCGGAATCGCGACTGGCCTACTGTTCTCATCCACCGCCACGAAAACGAATTTTCCATGCGTCACAAGCTGGCGCTCAGTGGACTGCCGCACGCGACGCCATGCCTGCACATTGATCGTCATCGACGTGCGACCGACCTTCAGAACATCGGTATAAACGGACAGCTCATCACCGACAGACATGGGCGCTAGGAACGACACGCCGTCAATCGCAACCGTCACGGTTTTGCTGCGGGCCCGAATACCGGCTGCGGACCCAGCGGCAAGATCCATCTGCGACATGACCCACCCGCCAAACACATCACCCGCAGCATTCGTGTTACTCGGCATTGCGATGACTCGGATGGTCAGTTCCCCTGACGGTTCCTTTAGCTGGTTTTCCAACATCTCTGTCTCCGGGTCTTTCAGCGGTATTTTCTCCACCATGCGCGAAAAAATCACCGGTAACAATGTTATCGCAGCATTCGCGTCACCACAGTTCAGTGACCGTAAAGCGCCTCCGGCGTCACCAATGGATCAGCAATCGTCTCCAGCCCATCCTTGCCGAACCGGCGATAAAAACAGCTCCGACGTCCAGTGTGGCAAGCTACCCCAGTCTGATCCACGAGAAGCAGAATGGCATCGCCATCGCAATCCAGACGCGCCTCGACCAGTCGTTGGATCTGTCCGGATGTCTCCCCTTTCCGCCACAAAGCTCCCCGACTACGGGACCAGTAGCAGACACGTCCCGTCAGGAGAGTCTCCTTCAAGGCATCACGGTTGAGCCAGGCAACCATCAGCACTTCACCTGTATCGTACTGCTGGGCTATCCCGCACACGAGTCCCGCAGCATCGAAAGCGACACGCTCCAGTTCACGCTCCACCGCTTCCGGAGCCGGACGTATCGCTTCCATCACACCCTGTTTCACGACGAAGTCACCTTTCCACGCACGCCTTCCTTTTCTTCAGAAAGCGTTGTTGCAAGCCAGACGGGAACACGGGGCACAATCCTGTGGCCATCCGCCTCGAGGTGATGCTCCAGCACCTCCGGCTTGAGAAAAGCCAGCCCGCAATGGTCATGACTTGAACGAATCTGGCCGATTTCACTGCCCGCGTCAGTGATCGCCGTTCCCGGAGCCGGGATCGGCGCTTCCGAAGCTACAGGCACCAGACGGCGTTTGACCAGACCACGATAATGGGTGCGCGCGGTGAGTTCCTGTCCCATGTAACAACCCTTGGTCCAGGAAATGCCGTTCAGCAGATCGAAATTGGCTTCCAGCAGCAGTGTCTTTTCCGCTTCACAATCGCGTGGACCGTCCGGCAGGCCAAGCACCAGCCGATGCAGGTCATAGGCCACCATGTCAGCCTTCGCGGCAGGAGAAACATTCAGCATCAGCAGACGCCATCCCGCCTCGGGGAGACGCGGATCTGCCGCGATGATGGCGTTCTCAACCGTTACCGCATCAGGCAACGCACCCCATGCGGCGTGCACGACAAGACATGTTTCCTGAATCTGCACGTCCGAACGAAGTCGATATTTCGACAATGTCTCGATGATCATGGCGCTCTGCGAAGACGGGCAGTCCAGCAGGAGGCAGGGTTCATCAGGATCGGCAAAGATGAAGAAATCGGCTTTCCAACGCCCCTGCGGTGTCAGCAGAGCGGCCCATACAGCCGTTCCCGGCTCTACAGCCGTCACATCATTGGAAACCAGTCCCTGCAGGAACGGCACACGGTCCTCACCTCTGACAGCGATCACCGTCCGGTCAGGCAGGTGGGCAAAATAGGTCATGTCATATCTCCGGACGGCACACCCCAAGGGGCTTCAAAAGACGCCCGGAAGATTGGTCCTCAACACTGTTTATACAAGTGAAAAATAGGACATCCGGACGATATTAATCTCAATTTTTCAAGATGTTCCCGACAGACTCTCACGTACTGGACGCGCGCGTTCGCTGGCTGTCTTGAGCTGCCCGCATGCCGCAAGAATATCGCGCCCACGCGGCGTGCGGATCGGCGAGGCAAAACCGGCATCCATGACGATCTGGGCAAACTTCGCCTGCTGCTCGCGCGTGGACGGCTTGTAGTCGCTACCGGGCCAGACGTTGAACGGAATCAGGTTCACCTTGGCCGGAATACCGCGAATCAGGCGCACCAGTTCGCGGGCGTCGGCCTCACTATCGTTGATGCCCCGCAGCATGATATATTCGAACGTGATCCGCCGTGCGTTGCTCGCCGCCGGGTAGCGACGGCAGGCCGCGATCACCTCTTCAATGGGATATTTCCGGTTGAGCGGCACGATCTCGTCGCGCAGATCGTTGCGCACGGCATGCAGCGACACGGCAAGATTGATGCCGAGTTCATCGCCGCAGCGGTCCATCAGCGGAACGACACCGGATGTGGACAGCGTGATACGGCGGCGGGACAGGCCGATCCCCTCCCCGTCCATGATGATCCGCATGGCTTTGGCTACGTTCTCGTAATTGTAGAGCGGCTCGCCCATGCCCATCAGCACGATGGTGGAAAGCAGGCGCGGAATATCACCTTTCGGGCTGGGCCATTCACCGTAGGAATCACGCGCAGCCATGAACTGACCGACGATTTCCGCCGCACCAAGATTACGCACCAGCTTCTGCGTGCCGGTATGACAGAAGGTACAAGACAGCGTGCAGCCGACCTGCGAGGAAATGCAGACCGCGCCACGATCCTCGCGGCGGTCGGGGATATAGACCGTCTCGGCTTCCTGCCCGTCACGGAAGCGGAACAGGAACTTGCGCGTCTCATCCTGCGAGGTCTGCACGACGGCCGGTTCCGGGCGACCGACGATGAACCGCTCTGCCAGCTTCTGCTGAAGCGGCTTCGCGATGCTGCTCATCTTTGTGAAATCAGTAACGCCCTGATGATAGATCCAGTGCCAGAGCTGCTTGGTACGGAACGGCTTTTCGCCGATGGCGACCAGTTCCTCGGTCAGTTCTTCACGCGACATACCGACAAGATCGCGGCGACCATCCGCCAGTTGGGCCGGAGGCGGAGAGAACAACGCCGACTTCGCCAATATCCGTTCCCGGTCGGCGGCATCAAGCGCGAATGCTGTGTCGCTCATACCGTGTGTCTTCCTGTCTGTGCGCGTGGATGTAAAAGCGGGCTCCTACCACGGAAAGAGCAGAAATTGGAGAAAATTCGACGATTTCAAGCCCGGAAAAGCCCCTCTGTTGCTTCCCGGCCCTTCGAACGGCACAACAAAATCCCTTTGCCAGCAATCCGGAGACCTGATGTGGCCGTGCGTCCGATAGTCACCTTTCCCGATCAGCGCCTACGCACCGCCACGGAACGTGTCACCGCTTTCGACGGTACACTTCATGCGCTCGCCACGGATCTGCTGGACACCATGCGCGCCGCGCCGGGGATCGGGATTACCGGCCCTCATATCGGTGTCATGCAGCAGATTGTTGTGCTGGATCTGCCCAACTCTCCTGAACCCGAGACCTACATCAATCCGGAGATTGTCTGGCGCTCGGATGAAACGATCCGCCATGAAGAAGGCAGCATTTCCATGCCCGGCATTAGTGAGCAGATCGAACGGAGTGCAAAAGTGCATGTGCGCTATCAGGATCTCTCAGGAACAGAGCAGATGGTGGAAGCCGATGGTCTGCGGGCAATCTGCCTCCAGCACGAGATCGACCAGTTGAACGGCATTTTCTGGCTGCAACGCCTGTCCGCCCTGCGTCGCACACGACTGATTGCCCGATTTGAGAAACTGAAAAGAAGTGGACTATCCTCCTGATCTAGAACCTCTTCTTTCTCCGATCTTTTGACCATTCGAGCCGGGTGCATGTTTTCCAGAATTGTCAAATTTACACTTCTAGCCGCAAGTTTTTCTCTCTTTGCGGCAGAAGCATGCGCCAGCGATTTTCCCCTTACGTCCCCGGAAGTCGACTCATTTATTGGCAATCTGGGACGTTCGCTCGTTGACCATTATCCCTTTCCCGATATTTCCCGATCGTACGACGCTGCGCTGCAATCCCATCTCAGCCATGGCGACTATTACAATCTGCCACCCTGCGACCTTGGAAAAAAAATAACCGCCGATCTTCAGAGCGTTCATTCCGATAAACATCTGCATGTCTATTGCAGAGAGGGAGACGGATCGCCGGGGCGCCTTATTTCTTCAGGCTTCCAGTCCGTGGAATTAGATAGCGCCCATCACACGGCCTACATCCAGTCGAACGGTTCATGGGATAACGACGAATATACCTACACCGCCGCCTTTTCCGTCATGCAGCTTGCGGGGCGATCGCATTACATCATCATCGATCTGCGGGACAATGTGGGGGGCACCGGCATTATCGGTCGCATTCTTGCGTCCTATTTCTTCAAGCCGGGCGAAGAACAGTTCTTTATATACGGTTACCCAAAAGACCGGTCACAGGGGATTCAGGAATGGACATTCCCCTATGTCCCCGGCCATCGGTCCGAAAATGCGAAGCTCTATATTCTCGTCAACAAGAATACATTTTCAGCCGCCGAAGGCTTTGCTTTCGGCATGAAAAACCTCCACCGCGCGACAATCATCGGCCAGACGACAGCAGGTGGCGGCATCGCCGGAATGCAGGTCTCTTTTGATGGTGGAGAGGAAATCGCCTTCGTGCCGACGAAAATGCTGGTCGCGCCGCATACGGATAAAGGCTGGGATGGTATCGGCGTGGTGCCCGACTACGTGACGGAAGTGGGCCATGAGCGGGAAAAGGCGATGCAATTGATTGAAGAAGATATCGGTCGAATGCATTAAACGAGACAAGGACCTTTCTCCCAAGGCCCCTGTCTTCGTGGAGGTTCGTCAGAGAGACGTGATCTCCCCTTCATCCGCGTCACCGAAATCCGCACCCCACATCTCTTCCAGACCATAAAGCGCGCGAGCTTCAGCCTTGAAGAGATGAATGACAATGTCACCGGCGTCGATCAGCACCCAGTCGGAACCGTTCGCGCCTTCGACAAGGATACGCTTCAGCCCAACATCTTTCAGCTTACGCTCGATATGCTGGGCCATCGCGGCAATCTGACGATCCGCCACACCGGTGGCGATGACCATGCGATCCGCGAAAGAGGCGCGTCCGGTCAGATTGATGACGACGATATCTTCGCCCTTGTCGTCATCAATGCTCTCCGTGATGATCGTGAGGTATTTCTCAAGCTCATCGGCCGGGGCATGCGGGCGCTTCTTGGCGTCCTTACTCGGACCGGCGGCGGCGGCTTTCTTGCGGGGCGTGCCCGGTGCCTTGGCAACTTCGGCAAGGCTTGGGTCGACCGGCTTCGGAGCCTTGGCCTTGGTCGTGCCTGTTTTCGCCTTGGCGGCGGGACGGCGCTCGGTCTCCGTATCGGTGGGGGGCTTTCTGGCTATGACCGTGTCTCCTGCCGGGTGGCTGCCCGATCTGTCCGAAATAAGGATTCTGTCTGTCCTGCACGACGCAGGGCTGTTGCCGATATACCGTTTTGCGGCCCCGGAAGAAAAGCCCAGACTGGCGGGGTTTTTACCGGAAGCTGCCTGATTCTGCCAACAGAAAGACGGCAGTGGCTCAAACGGGCGGCAACTCTGCCGTGAAGGGCGGCTGCATTGCTGCCGGGACGGGGCATCACGGCAAGCGGCACCTGTCGAAGAAAGGCTTTCCAATGGTGCCAGCGGGGCAGTTCGGCGAACACATCTGTTCCCATGAGCCAGACAAAGTGAGCACGCGGAAAGCGGCGTCTGAGAGCACGGACCGTATCGCTGGCATAGCGGGTGCCCAGCCAGGCTTCGATGTCGGTTGGGATGAGGCGGCGGTCGGTGGCAAGGCGTTCAACCGTCGCGAAGCGCTCGGCGAAGGGAGCCATTCCTTTGCGCGGTTTGAGCGGGTTGCCCGGCGAGACCATGAGCCAGACCTGATCGAGGTCGAGCAGGTGCAGGGCGCGCAGGGCAATCTGGATATGCCCTTCATGCGCGGGATTGAATGATCCACCGAGCAGACCGATCCGCAGGGCGCGGCGGTCTCCCCGGATGGGGATCGTATCGTGGTGGGAAGCCACAGGAGGACTTACGGGCGCGTCTGACCTGTGCCGAGAACCTCGTAGCGGAAGGTCGTGAGCTGCTCGAGGCCGACGGGACCACGGGCATGGATGCGCCCTGTGGCGATGCCGATTTCCGCGCCGAAACCAAACTCGCCGCCATCGCAGAACTGCGTGGAAGCGTTCCACATGACCACGGCGCTATCCGTGCCGTTCAGGAAGCGGGTCGCGACAGCTTCATCGGAGGTGATGATCGCCTCGGTGTGACCGCTGCCATAGCGGGCGATATGGGCGAGCGCGGACTCCACGCCGTCCACCACAACGATGGAAAGAATGGCATCGAGCCACTCGGTGGCAAAGTCCTCGTCAGCAGCGGGTTCGAGACCCGGAACAATGTGACGGGCACGGTCGTCGGCACGGAAGTCGCAGCCGAGTTCACGCAGATCGCTGATAATCTCGGGCAGCAGCGTCGGCGCGATGGCGCTGTCGATGAGCAGGGTCTCGGTCGCGCCACAGATGCCGGGACGGCGCATCTTGGCGTTGGCGAGGACGCGGCGGGCCATCTGCGGCTCGGCGGCGGCATGAATGTAGGTGTGGCACAGGCCCTCGGCGTGGGCGAGAACGGGAATACGGGCTTCGTTCTGCACACGCTCAACAAGGGATTTACCGCCACGGGGAATGATGAGGTCGATCAGACCGGACGCGGCGAGCATGTCGGCAACGTGTTTGCGATCGGCGCTGGGCGCGACCTGCACGGCATCCACTGGCAGACCGGCAGCTTCAAGACCAGCGGCCATGGCTTTGTGGATAGCCTGCGCGGAATGGAAGCTCTCCGAACCGCCACGCAGGATGACGGCGTTACCCGACTTGATGCACAGACCCGCAGCATCCGCACCGACATTCGGGCGGCTTTCGTAGATGACGCCGAGAACACCGATGGGTGTTGCCACCCGACGGATCTTCAGGCCGTTCGGACGGGTCCATTCGCTGAGGATACGGCCGACAGGATCGGACAGATCGGCCATGTCTTCCAGCCCTTTCGCCATGGCCTCGACGCGTTCGGCGTTGAGGGTCAGACGATCGCGGAAGGCGTCGCTGCCGGTGTAGGCGGCGAGGTCTTTCGCGTTGGCTTCGAGAATGGCGTCGCTCTGCTCACGCAGGGCGCTGGCGGCGGCCCATAGCGCCTTGTCGCGAATGGCGGTTGGGGACTGGGCCAGCGTCCGCGCTGCGATCCGCGCGGCCCGGGCCATGCCCGCGATCGCATTGGATTCTGTCGCTTCCGCCTTCATGCTGGCGCTCATTTGTGGTCCCCTACCCTCTTCTTCTGGTGTGTTGATGTGTCAGACGTTGAAGCGGAACAGCAGCACATCGCCGTCCTGCACGATATAATCACGGCCTTCGATGCGCATCTTGCCCGCTTCTTTCGCACCTGCCTCGCCATTGTACTTCACATAGTCGTCATAGGCGACGGTTTCGCAGGCGATGAAGCCACGTTCGAAGTCGTTATGGATCACGGCGGCGGCCTGCGGCGCTTTCGTGCCTGCCGTAATGGTCCACGCGCGGGTCTCTTTCGGACCGACGGTGAAGTAGGTCTTCAGGCCGAGCAGCTTGTAGCCCGCCGCGATGACGCGATCGAGGCCGCTGTCCGACAGGCCGAGCCCTTCGAGGAACTCCTTCTGGTCTTCCTGCGGAAGCTGGCTGACTTCGGCTTCGATGGCGGCCGAGACGACAACGCAGGCGGCACCTTCGGCGTCCGCACGAGCCTGCACGGCTTCGGAGAATTTATTGCCGGTTGCGGCAGAGCTTTCCTCGACGTTGCAAACATACAGCACGGGCTTGGTCGTCATGAGCTGGAGGCGCTCTGCGATCAGTTCCTTGCCTTCCGGAATGGCCGTGCGAGCAGGCTTTCCTTCACGCAGGGCCGCGATCAGCGGCTCCATGACCTCGATCTGGGCCTGCGCCTCACGGTCGTTGGATTTGGCCTTTTTCTGCAAAGGCACAATCCGCTTTTCGAGGGAGTCGAGATCGGCCAGCATCAGCTCCGTCTCGATGATCTCTGCATCACGAACCGGATCGACGCCACCTTCGACGTGGGTGATGTCATCGTCCTCGAAGCAGCGCAGGACGTGGATGATGGCGTCCACTTCGCGAATGTTGGCGAGGAACTGGTTACCGAGGCCTTCACCACGGGATGCGCCGCGCACAAGACCGGCGATATCCACGAACTCAAGGCTCGTCGGCAGGATCTTCTGTGACTTGCCGATGCGGGCCAACTCGGTCATCCGGGCGTCGGGCACGGCGACACGGCCGACATTCGGCTCGATGGTGCAGAACGGATAGTTCGCAGCCTGCGCCGAGGCCGTGGCGGTCAGGGCGTTGAACAGGGTGGATTTGCCGACATTGGGCAGTCCAACGATGCCGCAGTTGAAGCCCATCAGTCTTTCACTCCTGTTGCTCCAGCCTTCTGGCCGGGAATTATTGGTTTGGGGCTGTTTGCCGTAAGCAGCGCGATGCGCGTCATGCAGTCCTCGCGCCGTCTTTCAGCGAGCAGCGGAGCTGTGTCGGCCACGGCGTCGAGCAGGTCTTCAAGCCATGGTTGATCGGCCTTGGCGAAGTCTCCGAGCACCCATCCGTGGACGCGCTCTTTTGAACCGGGATGGCCGATACCGAGGCGCACGCGCCAGTAATCCTGTGTGCCGAGTTGTCTGTCGGTCGAGCGCAGGCCATTGTGACCGGCGGCGCCTCCGCCCTTCTTGATGCGGACCTTGCCGGGCGCGAGATCAAGCTCGTCATGGAAGACCGTAATGGCGTCGGGGGGAATTTTGTAGAACGTCGCGGCTTCGCGGATGCTGTCGCCGGATGCGTTCATGTAGGTCATCGGCTTGAGGAGCAGCACCTTGCCGCCGCCGATCCGTCCTTCCGCGATCTCGCCGCGAAAGCGCTTGCGCCACGGCGAGAAGCCGTGACGGGCCGCGATGGAGTCGACCGCCATGAAACCGATATTGTGGCGGTTGTGGCTCATGGATGTCTCGGGGTTGCCGAGACCGACCCAGAGCTGGATCGCCGGTTGCATGGCGGTCTATCCCGAGGCCGGAGGGTGTGCCTCCGACCCGCCGGGCCTCCTTACTTCTTTTCTTCTTCAGCCGCTTCCGGAGCAGCCGCTTCCGTTTCTTCAACATCGATGGTCGGCGGTGCGACCGTGGCGATGACGAAGTTCGGGGTCTGGTTAGTCGGCGTCACGCCTTCCGTGCCCTTCAGGTCATCCCAACGAACGTTGTCGTTGATGTCCAGCGCAGAAACGTCAGCCGTGAAGATCTCGGGGATGTTTTCCGGATCAGCCGTAACTTCGATCGTGTGACGCACAACGTTGAGCACACCACCGCGCTTGATGCCCGGGGAAACTTCTTCGCCCTCGATGTGAACAGCGACTTCGACGTGGACCTTGTGGCCCGGCGCGAGGCGCTGATAATCGACGTGGATCGGCGCGTCGGAGACCGGGTGGAACTGCATGTCGCGCATGAGAACGCGCTCGGACACGTCACCAGCCTTTACTTCGTAAACATGCGAGCGCCAGCCGGGCTTGTGCAGTTCGCGCATGATGATGCGGGGGTCGATCGCGATAAGAACCGCGTCTTTCTTTGCCCCGTAGATCACGGCCGGAACGAGGCCTGCACGACGGGTTGCGCGCGCTGCCCCCTTACCAGCCTTCGCGCGCAGGGTAGCTTCAATCGGAATCAGTTTCGTCGCCACTTTATGAACTCCTGAGTATGCGAACGCACGTCGGCCTCCAGGGGTGCCGACGCGAAGGCGCGCTCTTTAGCGGAAAACACAGACCTACGCAAACATTTTGGCTTGGGTGATGCCTGCCGCCGCGCAAAGCGCTCCAGAACCGTTTTCCCAGAGATCAGTAACCCTGATTATAATAGCCCTGCTGCCCATTATAAGGCTGACCATTGTAAGTGCGGGGATAAGCCCCCTGAGGATAAGTGGCCTGAGTCTGGCCCGTATAGCCGCGTGGGTAGGCCTGCTGCTGTGCAGGCGCCATCGGCTGCTGATAGCCCTGCGCATAGCCGCCACCGGGGCGGTTGGGTGTCGTCAGAGCGCCAGTTCCGGCGCCAAGAAGGCCACCAGCCAAGGCGCCAATGGCAGCGCCACGCCCCCCTCCGGCCAGCGCGCCTATAGCTGCACCGCCGCCGCCGCCAATCAGCGCGCCGTTGCCTGCGCGGGCACCCGGGCTATAGGGATCACCACAGCCTGCGAGCAGAACAGTCATGCTCAGAGCGGCAATTCCTGCGATCTTTTTATTCACGGTTCTCACCATCCGTTGACGACATTACACAGGCCACCTCTTAAGCGGCCTTTCGTGACTTGTCGCGCGCAAAAAAGGCATTTTCACGATCACCCCTTCTAGCGGCGACGTGGCGGCGGATTGGGCGTCGTGGCAGCGCCAACAGCAGCTCCCGTTCCGGCCCCGGCAAGAGCGCCAATCGCCGCCCCTCCGCCTCCGCCCGCAATCGCACCAATGGCCGCGCCACCACCCGCACCAATGAGCGCACCGCTGCCCGCCCTTGCACCGGAGTCATAAGGGCTGCCACATGCCGACAACAGACAGAGCGAAGCCAGCATCGCACCTACGGCGAGCATTCTGGTTGATTTCAAAAAACTGGCAGAACTTTGCTTTCTGTTCATTATTATCATTGCCTTCTTCCGGGATATTCAGTTGCAGCGGTCTTGTTGAAAAGACTCGTCCGCATCCCTGAAGACAGAACGACACATGAACGGATCAGGTTGCGTTGTCAGGAAAAGGACAGCCTTTCAAAAGGTGTCAGCAAGCCGCCCGGAATCCGAAATTTTTTGTTACGGAATTCAGGGTAAGGTCTATAACGCAGCAAAAGAGAGTCAGGTTTCTTTCAGGTCGGGCCTTGCAGTGAGAGAACAGCCTCGCTAAGCCCTCGACCCAGCCCGCGCATGGCTGTCCGTGAGAGTCCGGCCCTCCTCCGTTCAGGAAGCCTGACGCATCCGATGGATGTGCGGGCCTGAAAAAGCGTCCGCGCAACCGCGCGACAGGAATTGCTGGCCAGGAGTCCTTGGATGTTTGCTCGCCTGCTGGGTCTCATGTCGGCTGACATGGCTATCGACCTCGGCACTGCCAATACACTGGTGTATGTCAAGGGACGGGGCATCGTGCTGAACGAGCCATCTGTGGTGGCCATCGCTGAGTCCCGCGGCAAGAAACAGGTGCTGGCCGTCGGTGAAGAGGCGAAGCAGATGGTTGGGCGCACGCCCGGCAACATCATGGCCATCCGCCCGATGCGTGACGGCGTCATCGCTGACTTCGAAGTTGCTGAAGAAATGATCAAGCACTTCATCCGTCGCGTGCATAACCGCAGCATCTTTGCCAGCCCGCAGGTGATCATCTGCGTTCCCTCCGGCTCCACGGCTGTCGAACGTCGCGCGATTCAGGAAAGCGCCGAGAGCGCTGGCGCCCGCCGCGTGTTCCTGATCGAGGAACCAATGGCAGCAGCGATCGGCGCGGGCCTGCCCGTCACGGAGCCTTCGGGCAGCATGATTGTCGATATTGGCGGCGGCACTACGGAAGTCGCGGTGATTTCGCTGGGTGGCATTGTCTATGCGCGCTCGGTGCGTGTGGGCGGCGATAAGATGGATGAGGCGATCATCTCCTACATTCGCCGTACCTATAATCTGCTGATCGGTGAAAGCTCTGCGGAACGGATCAAGATGTCGATCGGCTCCGCCATGCCGCCCGATGATCCCAACGATCCCGGCCCATTGCAGAATGTGAAGGGCCGCGACCTGATTACGGGCGCCCCCCGTGAGGTCATCGTTTCACAAGCGCAGATTGCTGAGAGCCTGGCTGAACCGATCACCCAGATCATTGAAGCCGTGAAGCTCACACTGGAGAATACGCCGCCGGAACTCGCAGCGGATATCGTGGACAAGGGCATTGTCCTCACGGGCGGCGGCGCATTGCTGCATCGTCTGGACGAACTGTTACGCCTTGCCACCGGACTACCGGTCACCGTGGGCGAAGATCCGCTCTCCTGTGTTGCGCTCGGCACAGGTCGCGCGCTGGAAGAGATGAAGCGTCTGCGGAATGTGCTGACGACGATGTATTAACGAAAATAACCCATGCATGGTCTGTAAGTTTTTGGCAATATAGACAAAAGGTGATCGTCAGCCTCATGGATCAGACGAAATAGATCGGGGACGAGGCCCCCGGAAAGTGGGGGTTCCTTGTTGCGTGGCTATGGGGTGAATTCGAAAAGACGCCCCCCCGGCCCATGCTGTATGACTGACAGCACCGGGGCCATCCAGAACCGGACCGTGAAGCGGTCAGGGTTGCATCCATGATTCCCGTTTCAATCCAGATCAGACAGGCGCTGGACCGGCTCTGGCTGCCGGTCATGCTTCTGTTCTCGCTCGCCATCATGCTGCTGGGCTGGGCCAATCCACGCCTGACGACCACGGCCCGTATGGCGACGGCCGACATTCTCTCACCGCTCTGGTCCCTGATCGCCGTGCCCGGAAATGAAATCTCGGGCGCAGTATCGGAACTCAGACGGATTGGTCATCTCGCAGAGGAAAACGCACGTCTGCGGACGGAGAACGAAACGCTGCGCGGGTGGTATGACGTCGCGGTCTCGCTGACGCAGGAAAACGTTTCCCTCAAGGAAAACCTGCACTGGATTCCAGACCCCCTCCCCTCTTTCGTGACAGGGCGTGTCATTGCGGATGTGGGCGGCATTTACGCCCATGCTGTGCTGATAAATGCTGGCCCCTCAAGCGGCGTTCACGTCGGGGATGTCGCGCTGGCAGCGGATGGATTTGTCGGACGCGTGACGGAAACAGGCGTCCATTCGGCCCGTATCCTGCTGATCAATGACACGGCAAGTCGCATTCCCGTGCTGCTGGAAGCAAGCCACGGAACGGCCATCATGGCGGGCGATAACACTTCCATGCCACGCCTGATGTTCTATGCTCAGGACAACCATCCCGTGGAAGGAGAGCGCGTTGTGACATCCGGTCAGGCGGACCTTCTTCCCGGCAGCCTGCCTGTTGGCGTGGTGCATTACATTCGCGCCAACACGCCCGTCGTCGTGCCTTATGCCCGCCTCGACCACCTGAATCTTCTGCGTGTCTTCAACTTCGACACCGGAACCATTGAATCACCCGATGCACCGGGACGTGTGCCGGTTTCCTCCACCCAGAAACATGGGATTGTCGGCCGGAAGGGGAATCCGATGGACGGCATGACGCTCGGCGGTGTCATCGATGGGGGAAACGGCCATTCGGACGACACGACTGAAACCCCACAGCATCCTGCCAGCGTGTCTCCCGAAAACACGCAGCATGATGACGGGGCTCCCCGCTCTGTCGCGCCAGCCGAGGAACATCAGACGGAGTCTCCAAAAGAACCTGAGCAATCCGGGTCCGCCACCCTGCCCCCGTCCTTGTCGCGGGCCATGTCGGGGCGCGGATGAAAGACGCCTTCATGTCGCCTGACCCCTTTCCTCACTGGCAGCCTGAACAGCGCTCCACGCCTGCACTGGCACAGCGGCTCGACCGGCTTGCCATGCGCCTTCTGCCGGGTGCTATCACCGCCCTCATCGTCGTTCTTCTGGCTGCGCCAACCGGTATTCCGGGCGCCATGGCGCTTGCACCGGGGCTGACAATGGCTTCGGTGTTTTTCTGGTCCGTGTGGCGTCCCGCCTCCATGTCTGTGCCCATTGTCTTCTGTCTAGGTCTGCTGCTCGACCTGATCGGGTTCGCACCACTCGGTGTCGAGGCATTCACCTTTCTGCTTCTGCACGGTATTGCTGTTCATGCGCGTTTCGGCTTTATGCGCCTTAATTTCCTCGTGCTCTGGATCGCTTTCGTGCTGCTCGAAGCCTGTGCCTGCTGGCTGATCTGGTTTCTGGTTTCCACCCTCTCCCTGAGGGTGATGCCGACAGAACCTGTGATTTTCGAAGGCGTGCTCGCAGCCGGTCTTTACCCGCCGTTCGCCGCCTTCGGCACATGGGCGCACCGCCGTCTTTCCAACCCGGAGCCGCAGCTATGAAGTGGCCCCGTCGGAGAAAAGAGCGGCTGCGCAGGCTGCTTCCCGAAAAAGAACAGAAAGATCCGGGTTCGGGCGTATTCACCCGTCGCGCCCTGCTGATCATGGCCGCACAGACGGCTGCGCTCGGGGAATTGGGACGCAGGCTGTATGATCTTCAGGTTAACAGTGGCGATCACTTCGCCAAGCTTGCGGATCGGAACCGGACCAGCAAACGGCTTCTGGCACCTCCGCGCGGCCTGATTTCGGACCGCTTCGGCACCATTGTCGCCGCCAACAAGACCAACTGGCGCGCCCTGCTGCTCACGGAAGAAACCACGGACGTTGAAGGCTCGATCGAACGGTTTTCCCAGATCGTGCCGCTCGATGAACGCGACCAGTCACGACTGGCCCGCGAGATCCG
This sequence comes from Acetobacter sp., assembly GCF_047721705.1. Taxonomy (GTDB): domain Bacteria; phylum Pseudomonadota; class Alphaproteobacteria; order Acetobacterales; family Acetobacteraceae; genus Acetobacter. Next base: position 14,740 of record NZ_JBDNXK010000052.1, read on the forward strand.
GCATACCCGCAAATTCGTTCCCGTCGTGCTGCGCGAGTTCCTCTCGTGGGACGACATGGCGCGGATTGAACTGAACTCGCCGTCCCTGCCCGGCGTTCTGATCGATGTCGGCACCACGCGTTCCTATCCTTTCGGACCACTGCTCGCCCATACGGTCGGCTATGTCGCGCCCCCCAACGAACGGGATGTGGCGAAGTCCGCTCTGCTGGCCCTCCCCGGCATGCGTGTCGGTCGTGCTGGCATCGAACAGAATCAGGACGATGTGCTGCGCGGACAGGCCGGCTCCGTGGAAATGGAGGTCAACTCCGTCGGGCGCGTCATCCGTGAACTGGACCGGCGCGACGGCACGCCCGGCGATGAACTGACCCTCACTCTGGATGTCGGGCTACAGCAGGCCATTCAGGACCGGATCGCCGACATGGCCGCCTCATCCGTCGTGATGGACTGTCGCAACGGCGAAGTGCTGGCCATGTGCAGCACGCCCTCCTTCGATCCCTCCCTTTTCGACAGCGGGGTAAGCCGCGCCCAGTGGGCTGAGTGGACCAACGATCAGAGAACGCCGCTGATCGACAAGACAGTGTCCGGTGTTTACCCCCCGGGCTCCACGTTCAAACCCGCCGTCGCGATGGCGGCGCTCGATGCTGGCGCGATCACGCCCACGGACCGCTTTTTCTGTCCGGGTCATTTCGACCTTGGGGGCGCACGCTTCCATTGCTGGGCGAAGCATGGCCACGGCTCCGTCGATCTACATCACGCACTGAAATACTCCTGCGACGTCTATTTCTACGAAGTCGCGATGCGCGTCGGGATGGAAAAAATCGCGGAAATCTCCCACGGGCTGGGGCTGGGCACCGAACTTGGCATCGAACTACCCCACCAGCGGCCCGGCCTGATCCCCACGCCGGAATGGCGGCGCAAGCACAAGCACCACTGGAATGGTGGCGACACCGTGGTGAGCGGCATCGGTCAGGGCTTCGTGCAGGTGACGCCACTGCAACTGGCGACCTATACTTCACGCATTGCGACCGGCCGTTCCGTGGAGCCCCATCTTGTCCGAGCCATCAATGGCGAGATCGAGCAGAAAGTCGATCCGCAGCACTGGCCCGAACTCGCCACCGATCCTACCTATCTGAAGGCCATCCGCGAAGGCATGTTCGCTGTTGTCAACGAGCAGCATGGCACGGCCCCGAAAGCCCGTCTGGCCATTCCAGGTGTTGAGATGGCGGGCAAGACCGGCTCGGCGCAGGTGCGGCGTGTGTCGCGCGCCATGCGTGAGAGCGGCCACTTCAATTCGGCGACGCTGCCGTGGGAGTTCCGCCCGCACGCGCTGTTCATCTGCTTCGCGCCCTATGCCGATCCGCGCTATGCTGTGTCGGTCGTGATCGAACACGGCAACGCCGGTGCCGATGTGGCTGCGCCGCTGGCCCGCGATATCATGACGGAAACGCTTCGGCGTGACCCGGTCAACCACAAGACAGCCCCCGGCCAGACCGTGGCGGACGCCGACTGACAGGCCTGTCATAACCCGATCCCGAGGAGGCTGCGTCTTGGACTCGCGGCTGCCCATGAGGCGTTTTCGCAAACGGCTGCTTCGTGCCGAGCCGAATTTCCGCACGCTTTCAAAGCTGTGGCGGATCAGCTGGCTCTATGTACTGCTGATCTGCGCTCTGGCGGGTGTCGGTTACGTCGCGCTCTATTCGGCAGGCGGCGGGTCGGCGCATCCTTTCGCAGGACCGCAGGCGGCGCGTTTCGGCTTCGGCCTCATCCTGATGCTGACCGTCGCCATGCTGCCTCCGAAAATCCTCGTACGCGTGGCGGCTCCGCTTTATGTCGCCTCTCTCGCGCTTCTGGTGCTGGTTCTGCATGCCGGACATGTCGGCAAGGGCGCGGAGCGATGGATCATCATTGGCGGCACGCAGGTCCAGCCGTCGGAATATGCCAAGGTTGCGCTGGTGCTGATGCTGGCCACATGGTTTGCACGTATTCCTTACAGCAAGATGAACAATCCGCTACGTCTCCTCATCCCGGCGGCTATGGTGCTTCTGCCCGTAGGGCTCGTGCTGAAGGAACCAAACCTCGGCACAGCAGTGATTATCGGCGGGATTGGCGCGTCGATGTTCTTCGCGGCAGGCATGAGGCTGTGGCAGATCGCCCTTCTGCTGCTGCCTGTGCCGATGCTGCTGAAATTTGCCTACGCGCACCTGCATGATTACCAGCGCGCCCGGATCACGACCTTTCTGCACCCTGAAAGCGATCCGCTCGGTGCGGGCTACAACATCATCCAGTCGAAGATCGCCCTCGGCTCCGGCGGCATGTGGGGTCAGGGCTACCTGCACGGTACACAGGGACAACTGAACTTCCTGCCGGAAAAACAGACAGACTTCATTTTCACGACTATCGCCGAGGAATGGGGATACGCGGGCGGCGTACTGGTCATTGGCCTGCTCCTGACGCTTATTCTGGGCGGCATGTTCATGGCGATCCGTAGCCGTAACCGCTTCGGCAAGCTGCTGGCGCTTGGTATTTCGGTGAACTTCTTTCTCTACTGTCTGGTGAATCTGTCGATGGTCATGGGGGCCATTCCGGTCGGGGGCGTGCCGCTACCGCTCGTTTCTTACGGTGGCTCGGCCATGATCAACGTCATGCTCGGATTTGGTCTCCTGATGTCCGTCTGGGTCCATCGGGATTCCCGCTTCGGAGAAGAAACGGATGAAGAGGAGGAAGAGGTTTGAAAATCACAAACAGGACTCATTGTTTCCCACGTATGAGTCCTCTCCTGCGCTCCGGCTTCTGCCTACTCACCTTGGGTGCCAACCTGCTTTATGGCAGCGCTCATGCTGATGCACAGACACCGGATGAAGCCGCCCGCAGCCAGCACGCCCTGCTTGCCGAAGTCGGCGCCGAGCGGTTCACGGCCCCTGATTTTCATCTGGGCAACGTGCGCCACATGGTGATGTTCCGTTTTCGGCAAAGCGCAACACCCGAGCAGCGCCGGCAGGTAACGGAGCATTTCATGGCTCTGGCGAAAGAATCACGTCGCCCAGACCACTCCTCTGTCGTCGTCTCCATCGAAACAGGTGCACAGAACAGCGGTGAAAGCAGCGACCTCGGGCTGGAACGGGCCTATCTCGTGACATTCCGATCAGAGGGCGACCGTAATTTCTATGTCGGGCAGCCGGTAGTGACGGACAGTCACTATTTCGACGCAGCCCATGAAGCCTTCAAAGCTTTTGCCAAACCCTATCTCGCCAAGGTTGTCGTGTTTGATTTCACGACCGATGCGAAAACGACGCCCTGAACCGTCTGCTTTTAGACACCCAGCCTTACCTGCTGACGCTCGCGTCGCTCACCCCATACGACGCCAAGCATGATGGCCATGACGACCAGCGCATCCGTCCCGCGCACTCCCCAGAACCCAAGGGGGATAAAGAGCAACAGAAGCGCCACCCCCAGCAGATGCGATAGTGGCGTAATGCCGGAAACAAGACGTTTGTAGAGAATACTGCCTAACAGATAGAGCGCTGGGCCGCAGGTCGCTGTCAGAATGAAGCCCATATCGCCCCCTTCTGACGGATTTTCCATGAGCATGTCCGACCCCACCGCCGTGACGATGATGCCCGCAATCAGCACGACATGGAGATAATGGATGAGTGCCCCCATGCCCCCCGGATTATCGGACCGGGTAATGGCGCGTGTGGCATCCTCGCCCGCCATGCCGAAATAGAGCCACCACATCGAAATCGTTGTCAGAAAGCAGGCAATCAGCGCCACCAGAAGACCCGGGGGCCATGAACGGGCTTCCGCCATGGGAAGCCCTGTCGCCATAATCGTCTCACCCAGCGCCACAAGAACGAAAAGCTGGCAACGCTCGACGAGATGCGCGCCTTCGATGGTCCACTCGGCACGGGCGTTCGAACGCCCCAACCCCGGAAACGCAAAGCCGATCATGGGAGACACATATTCGATCAGCGCCGCCACGAGCCAAAATCCCACGCGCAGCACAAGATTGCTCGCAAGACCGCCGCTGATCCAGAACAGCGCTGAGACCAGCATCCAGGCCAGAATACGTCGGTAATTGGGTGCAAGCGGATGATCGGGAGGAAGCCACGCCACGACAAACGCGCTCCGCCCTACCTGCATGGCGACAAAACAGAGAGCGAACGACAGCCCATGCTCGGCGAAGGCATCCGGAATTGCCGCTCCGATCAGCAGAGCGAGCAGCATCGTCGCCAGCAGGACGCCTCGTACAGCCGGAAGCTCGGGATTGAACCAGTTGGTGAACCAGCCGGTATATTGCCAGCCAAGCCAGACCGCGAGCCACAGGACAGCAGTCTGCAACGCGCCGAACACGGTCAGATGATGCAGCAGACCGTGACTCAGTTTGGTAAATGCAAACACATAGACCAGATCGAAAAACAGTTCCTCATACGTCACCCGGGCATGGTGCCCGTCACGACTGCGGAGAAAAGGGTGCGATCCGATGTTGTCAGAGGTCATGCTGCTCATCATTCGGGCAGATACGCCACCGCACCGGCCCGATCCCAATCATTTGGTGGTGTAGCCACCATTCACCAGAATCGTCTGCCCTGTCATCCACCACCCTTCGGAAACCATGAACCGGATATAAGGCGCGATATCCTCGATATCCGTCAGGCCCGTCTTGCTGAAAGGTGAAAGTGCGGCTGCGGTCTTGTGATAGGCGACGGCTTCGGGCGCTTCCTGCCCGTAAAAGAACGGAGTGTCCATCGGGCCGGGTCCAATCGCGTTGACGGAGATTCCGCGAGCACCAAACTCTTTGGAAGCCGCGCGAGTGATATGCTCCACGGCGGCTTTCGAGCCTGCATAGGTCGAGTAAAACGGCGTATAAGCGCCAAGCAACGATGTGACGATGGTGACAAGCTTGCCGTTGTCGTTCAGGTGTTTGCCCGCTTCTTTAATGAAGAAAAACGCCGCCTTGGTGTTGATGGCGAACATACTGTCGAATTCGTCTTCCGAGGTTTCGAGAATCGGCTTCTTCAGCACCTTGCCCACCGTGTTGATGGCGATATCCGGACGGCCGACAGCGGCCACGACTTCCCGGAACAATGTGGCGTTGGCATCGGCCGTGGTGAGATCGGCCTGAAAGGCGACGGCCTCCACACCTTTCTGATTGAGTTCGCTTACCAGAGCGTCCGCATCCGCGCGCGTCGCATCGCTGTTGTAGTGGATGGCAATGGCATTCACCCCATGCGCAGCAAGATCGCGGGCTATCAGCCCTCCAAGATTTTTCGCACCTCCGGCGATCAGAACTGTTTTTCCTTTGAGGCTGTGATCAGTCATGGACATCTTCCCTTCTTGTTCGCATCCATTCTAAGGTTCGTTGTTCGACGAAAAATCACCTGATATCGAACAACACTGGTCGAAAATCACGAACAGTTGGATGGGATATGGACCGAATCGATCTGTTTCGGATGTTCATCCGTGTGGCTGAAACAGAGAGCTTCTCTCGTGCCGCCGCTTCCCTGAACGTGCCGCGCTCCAGTGTATCCACTTCCATACAGCAGCTTGAAACGCGGCTCGGCGCACGACTGTTCGCCCGCACGACCCGCAATGTGAACCTGACTGCGGACGGACGTGCCTTTTACGAACAGGCCACACGGATCGTCGCGGATGTTGAGGAAGTGGAAGGTCTGTTCCGTCAGGATCAGGGAGCATTGCAGGGCAGGATAAGAGTGGACATGCCCGGTCGGATCGGGCGCCTGATCGTCGCACCTGCGTTGCCCGATTTCATGGAGCATCACCCGGATATCGAGATCGTGCTTGGCGTGACGGATCGTGCGGTGAATCTGGTGGAAGATGGTGTCGATTGCGCTCTACGCGTCGGGCCGCTTGCAGACTCCAGTCTGATTGCACGGCACATCATGGATCTGGATGTCATCAATGTCGCCAGCCCGCGCTATCTCGGCAGCCACGGTATTCCTCGCACTCCGGACGATCTCCCTCACCATAAGGCCGTCCATTACGCCTCTCCCGCGAGCGGACGTATCGAAGCGTGGGAATGGGTGGAGGGCGCAGAGATCCAGACGTGTCAGATGAAAGGGCAGATCACGGTCAACAGCGCCGAAGCTCTGATTGCCTGCTGCCTTGCTGGTCTCGGCATGATTCAGGTGCCCGCTTATGATGTGCGGGGATATCTTTCTGACGGCGAACTGACGGAAGTCATGCCGCAATGGCGATCGGAAGCGCTGCCTCTCACATTGCTCTATCCCGAACGCCGCTACATTTCACCGCGCGTCCGGGTTTTTGTGGAGTGGCTGATTGCTCTCCTTGAGAGAGCGATGAAGGCATAGATGCGCAGAGTCTCTACGGCTCCCAGCCCATCTTACTGAACATTTTCAAAGGCTTCCACCAACCATTCTTTCGGTTCGGCCATGGCGTCCTTATACCACTCCTTCATCAACGGATGCTGGAGCACCGCTTCCGCATAGGCTTTTGCAGTCGGGGACAGCGTCACGTCGTAGCTATGAAAACGCGCGACGATCGGAGCGAAAGCGACATCAGCATTGGTGAAGGTCGCGCCGAACAGATAAGGGCCGCCACTCCCGAAACTGTCGCGCGCCTCCGTCCAGAGCGCGTCGATACGTCCGATATCTTTTGCTGCCGCTTCAGAAACACCATCGATCAGAGGTCGGTTTTCCCGGCCAAGATTCATCGGCATGCTGGATCGTACGCCCTGAAAGCCCGCATGCATTTCAGCCGTTATGGAACGGGCAAAGCCGCGTGCGACCGGATCGCTGGGCCAGAGAGCAGGCTCCATCTCGGCGCAATATTCGGCAATGGCCAGACTGTCCCATATCCGAATGTTCCAGTGCTCGAGATAGGGCACCTTCCCGCTGGGCGATAATGCGCTGATCCGTGCAGCGCTTTCCGGCTGACGAAGTGGAACAATTTCTTCCACCACATTCAGTCCGGCAAGACGGACAGGAAGCCATCCCCGCAACGACCAGGAGGAATAGCGTTTATTGCCGATGACAAGACGACCGTCAGACATGGAATGACATTCTCCGCAGCCGGAAGGAAAGACTGATTTTGTAGTCACAGACTGCATTCGGGAAGGAAATCTGGCAAGGAATTCGCGGCTCAGGCTGGATAGCCGGGCAAACGCGCGGTCCTCATTCTGGTCACAAAAAAACCGGCCTTCTGCGAGGCCGGTTCTTTCTGTCTCATCAGTAGTTCCCCACTGATGAGACCATAACGATACTCTGCTTTAGCAGGAGGTTTTCACCAAGCAGTTCGCCCAGTCGTTAGCATGAGATGCTGTGGTCGTGCCGAAGCAGTTTCCACCACCCCATGAACCCCAGGTCTCAGGCAGGCAGGAACCACTCGGCTGCGTCCACGTGCCGTAAGACGCACATCCCGTGTTCGCCGGAGCGACATAGTCCGGGCACAGATCGGACCAGTTATTGCCCCAGCAAGATGTCGAACCGCTGGTATGGCTCGACGAGGAACCGCTCGTGCCACCAGAGGCGCAGCTCGAACCGGACGTGTGCGGCTGGCACTGATCCCACCACCAGCTGCCGTTATTGTCACAGCTGCTGCCACCGGACGTCGAACCGCTCGTGCTGCCAGACGTGGAGCCGCTTGTGCTGCCCGATGTCGAACCCGAACCGGAACCATGCGGCTCACAGTGGTTCCACCACCAGTTGCCGTTGTTGTCACAGCTACCGCCACCGGACGTCGAACCGCTCGTGCTGCCAGACGTGGAGCCGCTTGTGCTGCCCGATGTCGAACCCGAACCGGAACCATGCGGCTCACAGTGGTTCCACCACCAGTTGCCGTTGTTGTCACAGCTACCGCCACCGGACGTCGAACCGCTCGTGCTGCCAGACGTGGAGCCGCTTGTGCTGC
>NZ_JBDNXK010000052.1:22726-24345 GCF_047721705.1 Acetobacter sp.
AACCGCTCGTGCTGCCAGACGTGGAGCCACTTGTGCTGCCCGATGTGGAGCCAGAACCTGAACCGGAACCATGCGGTTCACAGTGGTCCCACCACCAGTTACCGTTGTGATCACAGCTGCCGCCACCGGACGTCGAACCGCTCGTGCTGCCAGACGTGGAGCCACTTGTGCTGCCCGATGTGGAGCCAGAGCCAGAACCGGAACCATGCGGTTCACAGTGGTCCCACCACCAGTTGCCGTTGTGGTCACAGCTGCCGCCACCGGACGTCGAACCACTCGTGCCACCCGACGTAGAGCCGCTTGTGCCGCCCGATGTCGAACCCGACCCGGAACCATGCGGCTCACAGTGGTCCCACCACCAGTTGCCGTTGTGGTCACAGCTGCCACCACTGTGATGATGGTGATCCGAGGAACCGCCGCTGCTGGAAGAGCTGCCACCGGAACCGCCCGAGCCACCCGAAGAACCAGAACCACCGGAACCGCCCGAGGTACCTGACCCGCCAGAACCACCAGAGCCACCCGAAGTGCCTGAGCCGCCGGAACCACCGGAACCGCTCGATCCGCCGGAAGTACCACCCGAGGACGAACCGCCACTACAATGACAGTCGCTTCCGCTTACGCTATCCCACGGCATTACCGATCCGGCATCCGTCAGGGAGCTATCGGCAATGATATAATCGCCAGCAGCATCCTTCACGACTTCAAGCGTGCCCGGCGTGTAGCCAGTGACAGTGTGAATATCGTTGAGCGTGATGGTCTTTGAGCCTGCGTCAATCACAAGGCTGTAGGAACCGTCGCTGTTCGAGACATATTTTGCGGAAGAAACAGTGAGACCGTCATTCGCGCTGATCGCGAATTCACTGTTCTGGGAAACGTTGTTGAACGCCGTGGTGATGGTGGAGTTTTCACCACTGAACACGACCATGTTCTGCGTCGTCGGATCAAACGTGACGGTTCCAGCCGTACGACCGCCCGTAAAATACAGGGTGCTTCCGTCTGCCAGCGACACCTGCATGTTGCTGTCGATGCTGAGCGGGGCGCCATCAGATCCAAGCGTAGCATGCTCGAGATTCAGGGTGCCTGCACCGGAAAGGGAACCAGAGGTGATCGTGGCCGCCTGCGATCCCTTGATCGTCAGAGTGCCATTGATCTGGTTGATTCCAAGGTCAACCGGGGCGGGTGTATCAACGATCAGTTGCCCGGACTGATAAATCTCCAGCGTGTCCACTGTAAACACAGGAGCTGTGCTGCCATCCGTCTCGCATGCGGTGATGGTCAGCGTTCCATTCGCGCCAACAGTCAGACTCTGCACTGCCGTTGCGACTGCGCTACTGACTGTTGCTGAAACTGGCGCAGCCGTATCGTCAAATCCACCGATGAAAAGATCATGAAACGTGGAAGGATCCCCGTCAGACCAATTCGTAGCATCGGAAAAATCGGTGGAATTTGTCCCGTTAAAATAATCTGTTGCCATCAGGAAACAACTCCAGGGTGAGATATAGACGGCTCCCACCCCGGCATGGAACGAATCCCAGCATATCGAGGGCAGGACATAAGTGTCAGAAAGCTTAACAGAGCGTAACTGTTTAGTTTTTTCCAACAGGGTGGGAATATTATCT
>NZ_JBDNXK010000053.1:0-11068 GCF_047721705.1 Acetobacter sp.
CAACTCAACGCGCCATACATCGTCAAAACAGCTCTCAACGCGTTGGGGGTGAGCGAAGAGCTTTCTTCGTCTCAGAGAATGGTATCAGGAGCATAATAAGATGAGAAAACTGCGCCTTCCGACTCTTTCCGCTCTCGCACTCGGCACTTCTCTCCTTTTCGCGGGCATGCCCGCGCATGCGCAGACCGCCCCCATCGCATCTCTGGATCAGGCGCTTGACAGCATTCAGCGCGAAAACTCGGGATCCTTCGCTGCGCGCACCGCCAAGCTCGCCCCGGTCATTGACCAGACCTATGACCTTGAGGCCGTTCTGCGTTCTTCTGTAGGCGCCAGCCGCTACATGCAGCTTTCGGATGCGGAAAAGCAGAAGCTTCTGGCGACGTTCCGCGAGTATACGATCGCCCGCTATCTTTCGAGCTTCAAGCCCGGCTCCAACGCCAAGTTCGAACTCTCCCCGGATGTGCGTAATTCGCCAGTCGGGAGCGACCGCATCGTCTCCACCAAAATCGGTCCTGCGGACGACTTCAGCACGGCGCGCGACATAAATTATGTTATGCGTCAGGAAAATGGCAGCTGGAAGATTGTCGATGTGCTTCTTGACGGGCATATCAGCCAAGCCGCTGCCCAGCGTTCGGATTTCGGCTCTACTCTGGCATCCGGTGGGGTGAACGGCCTGATCACCGTTCTGAGCCAGAAAGTGAAGACTTTCTCGGAGGAATAAGAGTCGATGCCATCAAGGCTGTCATTTCGCAGAACTGAGTCCGACAGGACGCAGCAGCCTTGTCCGACAGCGATCTGGCAATCTTGATGTCCTTCTTTCACGATTTTGCTCTTCTCTGTGATGCTTTCGGTATCGCAGGCTGCGTGCAGGCTGCTCTCGGCACTGCTCTGGTCGCACGTTTTACCAGAGAGGAGCGGAGCGCGGCTCCAGCACGGGACCATGTCCCACCCGTCACAATCCTGAAGCCTCTTCACGGGGATGAACCGCTCCTTGAAGAAGCACTCGAAAGCTTTTTCACGCAGGATTATCCGGCCTTCCAGATCGTGTTCGGCGTTCAACGCGCCAACGATCCGGCAATCGCCGTCGTCGAGCGTCTCCGACATCGCCATCCGGGCATCGATTCCTGCTTGGTGGTCAATGGCGCGCAACACGGGGAAAACCGGAAGGTCGGCAATCTCATCAATATGCTGACGGCGGCCAAGCACGATATTCTGGTCATCTCCGATTCAGATATCCATGTCGCACCGGACTATCTGCAGCAGGTGGTAAGCGCTTTCAGAAAACCCAATATCGGGCTGGTGACGACGATCTACGCAGGCCTTCCGGCCAGCAACAGGCTTCCACGCCTGCTTTCCTCCTGCCAGATCAATCACAATTTTCTGCCAGGCGTCCTCCTCTCCCGTTATCTGGGCAGACAGGACTGTCTTGGCGCCACGATGGCGCTCTCACGGGAAATGCTGGACGAGGTCGGTGGCTTTCAGGCGCTTGTCTCCCACGTGGCCGACGATGCCGTGCTTGGCAGACTTGTCCGGGCCCATCATCATGACATCGCCATCGCAGGCTGCATGACATGGACCACCATAGGCGAGACGACATTCTCCGAATTACTGAGCCATGAACTGCGCTGGGGCCGCACTGTCCGTGCACTGGCCCCGTTCGGTTATCTGGCATCCTGTATCCAGCTTCCGCTTTTCTGGCTCTCCTGCGCCATGCTGTTGCAGCCCCATGCTCAGTGGCCTTTCACGCTCTTCCTGCTGGGTTGGGGCGCACGCGCCGTCTGCGGGTTCGTGACGGATCTCTGTGTGGGACAGCGGTCGCTGCTTCCCCTTCTGCTGCTCCCCCTCCGAGACTGGCTGTCAGCAATCATCATGGTTGGCAGTATGACAGGCTCGCAGGTTGCGTGGCGCGGCCATACGATGCGCGTTTCGTCGCATCGCCCTGTCGCTGCCTCTTCCATTCCACCCAGTCGAACCCCACTTTCTCCCGGTGATACGCCATGAAGCACGCTTCTCGTGCCCAACCGGGACAGGATACAGAACCGGCGTCATGCCGTTCTTGAGACCGAGTGTTGCAAGCTGACACTTGCAACCCGCCAGTTCTGGCGATACCCGTCTGCAACTTTTTGTTTCGGCGAATGCCCAAGTAAGGATTTCGCGCAATGTTAAAGACCCTGTTTTTGCAGCCTCCCACTTTCGACGGGTTCGATGGGGGCGCCGGTTCGCGCTACCAGGCCAAGCGCGAGATCAAATCCTTCTGGTATCCGACATGGCTTGCCCAGCCTGCCGCACTCGTGGAAGGCAGCCGTCTGATTGACGCACCTCCGGCCGGTATCGGCATGGAGCCGATTCTTGAGGATGTGAAGAACCGCGATCTGGTCATCATCCACACATCGACCCCGTCCTTCACGAAGGACGTCGAAGTCGCGCAGATGATCAAGGACGTGAATCCGAACATCAAGATCGGTTTCGTCGGCGCGAAGGTTGCAGTTCAGCCGGAAGAAAGCCTCCTCAAGGCTCCGGTGGTGGACTTTGTCGCCCGCAACGAGTTCGACTTCACGATCAAGGAAATCGCGGAAGGCCGTGAGTTCAAGGACGTGGACGGCATCAGCTATCGCAACAGCGAGGGCGTGATCGTCAACAACCGTGACCGCGCCATGATCGAGAACATGGACAGCCTGCCGTTCGTGACCGAGGTCTACAAGCGCGACCTCAAGATCGAGGATTATTTCATCGGGTACCTGATGCACCCGTATATCTCGATCTACACCGGCCGAGGCTGCAAATCGCGCTGCACCTTCTGCCTGTGGCCGCAGACGGTCGGCGGCCACCATTACCGCACCCGCAGCCCCGAGCATGTGGCGGCCGAAATCCGTCTGGCGAAGCAGTATTTCCCGCAGGTGAAGGAATTCTTCTTCGACGACGACACCTTCACCGACGACCTGCCGCGCGCCGAGGCCATCGCCAAGGAACTGGGCAAGCTGGGCGTGACGTGGTCCTGCAACGCCAAGGCCAATGTTCCCCGCAAGACCCTTGAGATTCTGAAGGACAACGGCCTGCGTCTGCTGCTCGTCGGTTACGAGAGCGGCAACCAGCAGATCCTTCACAACATCAAAAAGGGCATGCGCGTCGAAGTGGCGCGTGAGTTCACCAAGAACTGTCACGAGCTGGGCATCAAGATCCACGGTACCTTCATTCTCGGCCTGCCGGGCGAGACGAAGGAGACCATTCAGGAAACCATCAACTTCGCCAAGGACATCAACCCGCACACGTTGCAGGTGTCACTCGCCGCGCCGTATCCCGGCACGGCCCTGCACAAGCAGGCGGTCGAGAATGGCTGGTTCGATGAGTCCCATGCCGAACTGATCGACGAGAACGGCGTGCAGATGGCTCCGCTGCACTACCCGCACCTGTCGCACACGGAAATCTTCAACGGCGTGGAGGAGTTCTACAAAAAGTTCTACTTCCGCGCTCCGAAGATCGCCTCCATCGTCAGCGAGATGGTGCGTAGCCCGCAGATGATGAAGCGTCGTCTGCGTGAAGGCGTAGAGTTCTTCCACTTCCTGCGCGACCGTCACGCGGCCTGATCCGACAACCATGCGGCGCGCGATCATTTCCTCCGATGACTTCGGCATGTCTGTCGAAGTCAACGAAGCGATCGAGATCGCGCACCGCGACGGCGTTCTTTCCACAGCCAGCCTGATGATGGCCGGTCCTGCGGTGGAGGACGCCATCGAACGAGCCAAACGGATCCCGACACTGAAAGTCGGGCTCCATCTGGTGGTGATCGAAGGGCCGTGCGTCCTTCCTCCTGCCGAAATTCCGCTGTTGGTTTCTCCTGATGGACAGTTTCCATCCGATCAGCTGAAGCTGGGCATCAATTATTTCTTCCGACCGGATGTGCGACGGCAGCTTGCAGCCGAGATCGAAGCGCAGTTCGCAGCCTTTGCGCGAACGGGCCTCACGCTCGACCACGCCAATGCCCACAAGCACATGCACCTACATCCCACTGTCGGAAAACTGATGATCGAAAGCGGCAAGCGGCACGGGCTTCGCGCCGTGCGCGTGCCGCTGGAACCGCCCGAGCCACTGATGGCCGCGGGCACCTATGTGGACAGCTTTGGAGCCGCAGCGCTCCGTCGCTGGACGAAGCTGCTACGCTGGCAGGCACGTTCCGCCGGTATGGTGACGAACGACTGGTGTTTCGGCATTGAGTGGAGCGGCCACATGACAGCAGATCGGGTCGCAGCTCTGGCGGCCCATCTGCCGGACGGTGTTTCGGAAATCTATTTCCATCCCGCCACGCACAAGAATGCGCTACTTCAGAAACTCATGCCGACGTACGAGCATGAAGCCGAACTGGCGGCGCTGTGCAGCCCCGGCTTTCGCGCCGGTCTGGCTGATTCACATACCGATCTGATCGGCTGGAGCGATCTGCGCCCTTGAACTTCGGGCACTCTGTCGTCGCGCCATACGCTCATAGGCAGCGATAAAGCCCGAGACATCCGCTTCCGTCACATTCCACGGCAGCGAAACGCGGATCGCATTCCCGGCGAGATCACCCAGCCCCATTGCCGCCAGCACGTGCGAACCGCCAACTTTGCCTGACGAGCACGCAGAACCGGCCGACACGCAGAACCCTTCCAGATCAAGCGCAATCAGCTGCGCTTCACTGCGCACGCCCGGCAACGCAATGCAGGAGGTGTTATGAAGGCGCGGCGCATCTTCGCCACATATCGTAGCGCCACAGCATGAAGCCGCTGCGTTGATCCGATCACGCAAACCAGTGAAATCCACAGGCTGATCAAGCGCCGCGTCCAGGGCGGCGGCAAGCGAGACAATCGCTGGCAGCGCCTGCGTCCCGCCGCGTCGCCCGCGCTCCTGCCCACCACCAGCCTGCATCGGGTGCAGCACAACGGGGGCATCACCGGCCAACAGCAAAGCTCCTGCCCCTTTCATGCCACCGAACTTGTGTCCTGAGAGCGCAAGACTGTCTGCACCCAGCGTCCCGATATCCGCCGACACACGCCCTACGGCCTGCACGGCATCGACATGAAGCCAGGCCCCTGTCTTACGGCACAAGCTCGCAACATCTTCGATAGGATTGATGACCCCAGTCTCGTTATTGGCCAACATCACACAGACAAGAGCCGCCGCCTCACTGCGAGCCAGTGTCTTTTCCAGCGCGGCAAGGTCTATGGTCCCGTCTGGTAACACGGGGAGCCATTCGACCAGTTCGCCATCGTCCGCCGCCTTGCGCACGGCATCATGTTCGGTCGCACCGATGAGAATGCGCCGGTTCCGTCCCACAGCTTTCACGGCCAACGTGTTTGCTTCAGTGCCCCCCGAGGTGAACACGCAGTTGTCCGGATGAACGCCCAGTCGAGTGGACACACGTTTGCGCGCATCATCAAGAAGTGCGCGCGCCGCCCGTCCTGCCTTATGGGGCGAAGAAGGATTGCCAACGCAGTCAAGCGCCTCCAGTGCGGCCAGCCGACTTTCTGGCCGCAGAGGTTCCGTCGCATTGGCATCCAGATAAATCATCGAATCCAAGACTCATCACAATAATACGATTTATGTGGCATATTGCGTCCCGACCCCGCTATATGTGGCCGACAGAACACGATTCGATCAAAAGAATTGTTGTGTTCACGATGGCACATATATGTTGCGAAAACGCAACATGCTACAAAGTTAGGAATGAACGGGGTGACTGTGCAGTCGCGTCAACCTGCCAATCTGGCTTCTACAAGATGGTGGAAGCACCATACGCCAATCGCTTCATATCGGAAGGGATGAGGGCTGCAAAAGACGCAGAGCACAGTTTCCTTGCTCACTGCGGTTCATACGCTTCTTCGCCCGTTATACGTGGTAGATTAAGCGTTCCGCCATGACACGCAAGTGAAAACATCATGACACTGCGCCCGGAAGTTTCCTTTTCCGGAATGGATTTTCGAGCCCGAACGAGTGTGCGAGGCATCGCCCTCTGTCGGATGAGTCCTCTAAACCGGTTTCCTGTCATGCCCCGGGACGGAAGCCAGAGACTGCGGAAACATAATGCCTGAGGTTATGTTCGCCGGCCCTGA
Organism: Acetobacter sp.; assembly: GCF_047721705.1. Lineage (GTDB taxonomy): Bacteria > Pseudomonadota > Alphaproteobacteria > Acetobacterales > Acetobacteraceae > Acetobacter. The sequence continues at coordinate 6,084 of NZ_JBDNXK010000053.1, forward strand.
TGGCCGCCTTGAAGGACGTTACCACCATTCGAACGAGCCCAACGCGCCCCTCGCGCTTGTGCTTCACCCGCACCCGCTGCATGGCGGAACGATGAACAATCGCATCACCTATGCGATGTATCGTTCTTTCGAGAAAATGGGCTTCTCGGTCATGCGCTACAACTCGCGTGGCGTCGGTCGCTCGCAGGGGCGCTATGATGGCGGTATCGGAGAAATTTCCGATGCGGCGGCCGCGCTCGACTGGATGCAGGCCGTCAATCCGAACGCCAGCGCCCTGTGGATCGCCGGTTATTCCTTCGGCGCATTCGTCGGCATGCAGCTCCTGATGCGTCGCCCGGAAGTCACGGGCTGGATCAGCGTGGCCCCTCCGGCCGCGCATTACGACTTCGGCTTCCTCGCCCCCTGCCCCTGCGGCGGTCTGATGATTGCCGGCGGCAAGGACGATCTCGCGCCAGAACCCGCCATCCACAAGCTGGTGGACAAGCTGAACACGCAGAAGAACGTGCAGGTCGATTACCGCATCTTCCCGGATGCCGACCATATCTTCGCCAAGCAGGCCGATCAGGTCGTTGACGCGCTCGAAGACCATGTGAGCACCGTCATGGCCCGTCGCAGTCTGGCCCTCGCCGCAGACTGATCGAACTTTCGCAGGACAGTTTCCCTCGACACTGTCCTGCGGTTCCGTCCGCCGGTTCCTCGTGGTAAAGCAACGCCGCGAGACGAACAGGACCGGTGATGACAGAGCAGACCTCTCCCACAGATTTCCGTAGCCCTTTCATGCGCGAAGCCCAGGCTCGCGGTTTCCTCTTCCAGTGCACGGATGCGGAAGCGCTTGATGCGACCATGCTCGCCGGACCTGTCACGGGCTATATCGGCTTCGATCCGACAGCTGACAGCCTGCATGTCGGGTCTGCCACCCAGATCATGCTGCTGCGTCTGCTTCAGAAGCACGGACACCGTCCGGTCGCTCTTCTTGGCGGCGGTACAGCCAAGATTGGCGATCCGTCTTTTCGCGAGGAAGCGCGTTCGCTGATGTCGGACGAGACGATTGCCAAAAACATCGCGGGGATTGAAGCCAGCCTGCGTCAGATGATGACCTTCGGCGAAGGGCCGTCCGACGCGATTCTGGCCAACAACGCCGACTGGCTGGACAAACTTTCCTACATCGAACTGCTGCGCGAAGTGGGCGTCCACTTCTCGGTCAACCGGATGCTGTCCTTTGACTCTGTCCGCTCCCGGCTGGAGCGTGAGCAGGGTTTGACGTTCCTCGAATTCAACTACTCCATCCTTCAATCCTATGATTTCCGTGAACTGAACCGGCGTTATGGCGTGACGCTTCAGATGGGCGGCTCGGACCAGTGGGGCAATATCGTCTCGGGCATCGACCTTGTGCGCCGCACGGACAGCAAGCAGGTATTCGGCTTGACCGCTCCCCTCCTCACCACAGCTTCCGGGGCGAAGATGGGCAAGAGCGCGAAGGGCGCGGTCTGGCTTTCCGCCGCGAAACTGCCGGTGTTCGAATACTGGCAGTTCTGGCGCAACACGGAAGACGCCGATGTCGGGCGTTTCCTCAAGCTGTTCACGGACCTGCCGGTTGAAGAGTGTGATCATCTCGGCGCGCTTGAAGGGGCCAGCATCAACGAGGCGAAGAAGGTTCTTGCCACGGAAGCGACGGCTCTATGTCATGGTCGCGCGGCGGCAGAAGAAGCGGCAGCAACAGCCCTCACTGTGTTCGAAACCGGAGCAGCACCCGCCGCACTTCCCACACGCGAACTGCCTCGCGCTGATCTGGAAGCCGGCATCCCCGCTTTCCGCCTTTTCGCGGAAGCAGGACTGGCAGCCAGCAACGGTGAGGCACGACGGCTTATTCGTGGCGGAGGGGCACGCGTCAACGACGTGCCAGTGAAGGATGAAGGATTGGTCGTCTCGTTGGCGGACGCCGTGGATGGCGCGATCAAGCTGTCATCAGGGAAGAAGCACCATATTCTGGTGCGCGCCGACAGCTAGGCTGCGGCGTTACCCCTGATAGGATGCGATCTCGATCAGGTTATGGTCCGGGTCGCGGCAATAAACGGAAGTGACGGGCCCCAGCGCGCCAAGACGTGCGACGGGGCCTTCGACCACATCCACGCCACATCCCTTCAGGTGTTCGATTACATCCTCACTGGCGACAGCCGTGATGAAACAGAGGTCGCAGGAACCGCAGGTCGCGAACTCGGCCGTTTCCCAGCCATCCATTCCTTCCGGGCGAAGATTGAGCTTCTGGCCGCCAAATTTCAGCGCTGTGCGGTTGTGGCGACCGTATTCTTCCCGCTCCATCCCCAGAACGCGCTGATACCAGGATGCTGATATATCGACATCACGAACGGTGAGAACAACATGATCCAGCCGATCGACAGTGAAGCGCATGAAGCAGGAACCTTACTCTGGGATGCGGATATTTTCCTCTGCCTATTGAGAAGGAACGCCGGGGGAAAGCAACCCCCGGCATTACGCATTCGTCAGGTCAGGCCGGCGTAGAAATCGTTACCTTTGTCATCAATGACGATGAATGCAGGGAAGTTCTCAACTTCGATCTTCCAGACCGCTTCCATGCCAAGCTCAGGATATTCCAGAACCTCGACCTTGCGGATGCAGTCCTTCGCCAGACGTGCCGCCGGACCACCGACCGAACCGAGATAGAAACCGCCATAGGTCTGGCAGGCATCCTTCACGGCTTTGGAACGGTTACCCTTGGCCAGCATCACGTAGGAACCGCCAGCCTTCTGGAGTTCGGCGACATACGAGTCCATACGTCCTGCCGTAGTCGGACCGAAGGAGCCGGTCGGCATACCCGCCGGAGTCTTGGCCGGACCAGCGTAATAGACCGGATGATCCTTGAGATACTGCGGCAGTCCCTCGCCCTTCTCCAGACGCTCCTTGAACTTGGCGTGGGCGATGTCACGCGCCACGACCATTGTGCCGGTCAGCGACAGGCGTGTCTTGACGGGATATTTCGACAGTTCCTTGCGGATCTCATCCATCGGACGGTTGAGGTCGATGTTGACCGCCTCGCCTTCCAGATGCTCGTCGGTCGTCTCGGGCAGGAAGCGGGCCGGATCATGCTCAAGCTGCTCGAGGAACACGCCTTCCGCCGTGATCTTGGCCTTGGCCTGACGGTCCGCCGAGCAGGACACACCGATGCCGACCGGGAAAGACGCACCATGACGGGGCAGACGCACGACCCGCACATCGTGGCAGAAATACTTGCCGCCGAACTGCGCGCCGATGCCGAGCTTTTGCGTCAGCTTCAGGACTTCGGCTTCCATTTCCTTGTCACGGAACGCCTGTCCGTTTTCGTTCCCCTTATCGGGCAGCGAATCGTAGTAATGCGTGGAGGCCATCTTGACGGTCTTGAGCGTCTGCTCAGCGGACATGCCGCCCAGAACGATGGCAAGGTGATACGGTGGACAGGCTGACGTGCCGAGCGTGCGGAGCTTGGTCTCCAGCCACTTCAGCAGCGTCTCCTTGTTGAAGATCAACGCCCGCGTTTCCTGAAACAGGAACGTCTTGTTGGCTGAGCCGCCGCCCTTGGCGACGAACAGGAGGTCGTATTCCTCGGGGTGATAATCGCCCGGATTGGCGGCGACATCGACCTGCACGGGCAGATTAGTGCCGGTGTTCTTCTCGTCGAAGATTGTCAGCGGCGCCATCTGCGAGTAGCGCAGGGCGGTCGTCGTGTAGGTCTTGTAGACGCCGCGAGCGAAGGCTTCGTCGTCATTGCCTTCGACCCAGACGCGCTGGCCCTTCTTGCCGACAACGATGGCCGTTCCCGTATCCTGACACATTGGCAGCGCACCGCCAGCGGCGATGCAGGCGTTCTTCAGCAGGTCGAGTGCCACGAACCGGTCGTTATCAGACGCTTCCGGATCTTTAAGGATATTGGCGAGCGACTGGAGATGTGAAGGCCGCAGCAGATGGGCGATGTCGTTGAACGCCTCGGAGGCCAGAGCCGCCAGCGTCTCCGGCTGGACATGCAGCACAGTCCGATCACCAACTTTCGACGTGCTGACGCCGCCTACATCGAGCTTGCGATAGGGAGTCTCGTCCTTTCCAAGCTGGAACAGCGGCGCATAGGAAAACTCCTTGATGGCGGAAGTCTTCGCCGCCGCCTTCTGCTCCGGCGCTTTCAGCTCTGTGGTCTCGGCAGTCATCGTCTTGGTCTCCAGTCGGGCGTCAGGACAAGCCTTGCGAGGGGGTCAGCTCGGCTTGGGGCCCTTCTTGCGAAAGGCATCGAGACTCACGACCGCAGCATCCCCCTTGGGGGCTTCCTCTTCCGGCTCCGGCTGTATTTCCACAGCAGCAGCCTTCTCCAGTTCGTGCCGCTCTTCTTCCTTGGGATTGAAGCGCATCGAAAGCTGGATATGCGGATCGGCGAAGCCGGTGATGGCTGCGACCGGGATCGTGAGTATCGAACCGACTCCGCCAAAAGACAGCCCGACCGAGACGCAGTGCCGTTCACGGTCCACTTTCAGATCCCAGAACTGGTGCTGCAACACGATCGTCATCTCATGCGGATACTGGGCGCGCAGACGCGATGGAATATCCACGCCCGGCCAGTCGGTGCGGAAAGACAGATAGAAATGATGGCCGCCCGCAAGTCCTTCCGCGCTCACATGTTCGAGCGCACGCAGCATCACATCGCGGTAAGCATCCTCCATCCACACATCATAGGGCAGCACGCTCTCGGGGAGGTCTGTGCCTACACCGTCATCGTCGTGATCATCTGCCATGGAAAAATCCTCTATCTGCTGCCACTTTATGACGCATGCGCATCACATCCATCCTGTGGCTTCCTTATTACATCTCCTGTCATGGATGCGGCAAAGGCTTCCTGATGGCAAGCCAAGGCAGACCATCGGCTGTCACGCAGAGGTGAAATGATTTTGATGAAAGTGGGAGGGCTTCTGTTGCCCGGTGCCCTCCCGAACCGCGCTTATCGCTTA
>NZ_JBDNXK010000053.1:11078-22653 GCF_047721705.1 Acetobacter sp.
ATGCCGGGCAAAAAGAAGGTCTTTACCACGCGTGTCGAGCCTGTTTCGTCCCCACAATCCCGAACTGGCCGGGAGTTTTATGGTGGAGACGCCGGGTACCGCCCCCGGGTCCACAACGCTTATTCTACGTTCCGTTTATCGCCATAGCCAAGGGTCGAACCCTCCTGCACTCATGAAGATAGGGAGATACCCTTCCTTCCGCAAGGGGCTTTCACTCCTTCCCTGCTAACCGTGACCATGCCAGGCAGCGCCCGTGTAGAAGAAGCGCCCCAGACCAAGGGTGAACACAAGACATCCATAAAGACTGTGCTCGACACAGGCGAGAAAGACGGACCGATGCCGGGCATAATCGCGGGCGAACAGAAACCCGCCAATCAGTGTCATACTCACGGCGATCCAATTCAGAAACATGACATGCGCAAAACCGAAGCTGACCGCGCTTGCGAGCACCAGGGCCGGTTGTGAACGAAAAAGCGGCGCATAGCGGGCGAACAGGAAGCGGCGATAGAGCATTTCCTGCGGCCAGACCGACAGCAGCGGATAAAGCACCATGATGACCAGCCAGAACACTGGCCGCTCTCGAGGAAGCTGAAAAAAAGTCTGCGGACTCAAAACCCACGTCAGAAGGGCGATTATCGGCGCCAATACCGCGAATCGTCTGAAAATAGTGGCCACCTCCCGCCTGCCGTCATGCCTCACCGGTTCCTGCTGTCCGGATATCAGCCAGATGAGGAGAGCCGCGCCCCATAACATCCCGAACAGAAGGCCAGCTTTATGGGCTGCGAGTATGAGCAGAGGACCGCCGAAAAAGATGAGCACGAATTCGACGCCAAGCCGCACTGAGCGCGTAGTCGAAACCGGGCTGAAGGAAAAGGAAGGCATCCTGTTATTATAAGGAAAAAACAATCTCTTGGATGGCAATCTCGACGCACAGGCGCTCCCACTGCCTGTAGCCGTTGTTCCGTATCCCGCTCGCCCTATGCTAGAGGGCTCGCTTCAGCCCCTTCAGCCCCAAGACACAAGGCCGTATGACCATGCCCCTGACCGACGCGCAGCGCACCGAAATCGAAGAGCATGGGCTGACGACGGCTACGACCAAACGCCCGACCGTTTCCGCCCTCGAGGCGATTCTCTTTAAGGCACACCCGGTTCTGGACCACGGCTTCGTTCGCGTGATCGACTATATGGGTGATGATGCCGCCATCGTGCAGGCCGCCCGTGTGTCCTACGGCCGCGGCACCCGCAAGGTGTCAGAAGACACTGGCCTGATCCGCTATCTGATGCGTCATCGCCACTCGACCCCGTTCGAGATGTGCGAGATCAAATTTCACATCAAGCTGCCGATCTTCATCGCCCGTCAGTGGATTCGCCACCGCACAGCCAATGTGAATGAATATTCCGCGCGTTATTCCATTCTCGACCGGGAGTTTTATCTGCCCGCGCCAGAGCATATGGCCGCACAGAGCGCCAGCAACCGTCAGGGGCGCGGGGATGTTCTGGATGCGGACACAGCAGCGAAAGTGCTCAACCTGCTGCGTGACGACGCCATCCGCTGCTATGATACCTATGAGGGCCTGCTCGACACGGAAAACGGTCCCGGTCTGGCGCGGGAACTGGCGCGGATGAACCTGACGCTGAACACCTACACTCAGTGGTACTGGAAAGTGGATCTGCACAATCTGATGCACTTCTTGTCCCTGCGCATCGATCCACATGCGCAGTATGAAATCCGTGCCTACGCCGAAATCATGCTTTCCATTCTGGAAGCGTGGGTGCCGATCGCAGCTTCCGCCTTCAAGGAATATCGGGTCGGCGCAGTGACGTTCTCCGCCACCATGGTCGCCCTGCTCCGCAAGATGCTGGCTGGAGAAACCGTGACACAGGAAAATTCAGGCCTGTCACGCCGGGAGTGGGACGAGTTTCAGGCTGTGCTTCATGGATGATACGCGCTCCATTTTCGAAGAGCCTGCCGCACCGAAGAAGCCGGAATCTCCGCCCATCAAGGAACCTTCTTTCTTCCCTTACATCGCGGCGGCTGTCACACTGATCGCGATCTGGGGAGTGATGGAATTCGTTCTGCCCGGCCCTTCACAGAATGTTCCGGCGTCTGTGCTTATGAAAAACGCGGCCCAGCATTTTTCTGAAAAAGGCAGTGCCTCTCCTTCTCCCTGACGCCCTCGTGGAACGATCAGTTTCGGGGCTGGAGAAAGTAAAGAGCAGGTCGGTATCTTTAAATATTCTCCATCCTCGCCAGTTATGCCAGAACGAAATGACATCGGCGTGCTGCACCCGATCGTTTTCGTTCAGGAAAAACATGCTTTTCAAAACTCTTTCGGGCCACACTCTGATCGGTCTGTGCGCGCTCTTCGCCTGCACATTCACGGCGCTGACCAGTGAGGTCTCCCCCGTCGGGCTGCTCATCGACATGGCGCAGACCTTCCATATCCCGCAGGGACAGGCCGGTCTGGCCGTCAGTGCTTTTGCGCTGATGGTGGCGTTCGGAGCCGTTCCCCTGACGATTGCCACCAGCGGGATGGATCGCAAGCTGCTGATGCTGCTCTCGCTTGGCGGGTATGTGATGTCGAATCTGACCGTGGCGCTGGCGCCCACGTTCCTCGTTCTCTGCCTGGGACGAATGATCGGCGGTCTCGCGCATGCCGTGCTGATGTCCGTGGTGTCAGCCTACGCTGCACGCCTCGTTCCCGCCGCGATGACCGGACGTGCGATTGCCTTTGTCTATGGCGGCACGTCACTCGGGGCCATTCTTGGCGTGCCCGGCTCCGCCGCTATCGGCCATTTCTTCGACTGGCGCACGGCGATGTTCATCATAACAGGCCTTGCAGCCGCGCTACTGGTCTGTGTCGCTCTCGCACTGCCGCCCGTGCCGACCTCACCGGCCACTCCCGGCGGCGTTCCTGTCATTCGCTCTCGGCAGGCTGTGCGCGCCTTCACCGTTGTCGTTCTGGTGGATGCAATCTTCTTCTTTGCCCACAACCTGCTTTACACCTATGTCACCCCCCTTCTTCTTCAGCATGGCCTGCCTGAAGCGGACCTGAGCATTCTCCTGCTCATCACCGGCAGCCTCAGCATCGTCGGCCTCTGGCTCTCGGGCCTGCTGGTGGACCGTTGCCCCGCTGGCGGCGTGCTGATGTCGGGGTGCATGATTCTGGTCGGCATGGGCCTGATGAACGGGCATCTACTGACGAGCTGGCAATGCGCCGGGGCCATCGGAATCTGGTGCATCGGTTTTGCGGCAATCACACCTTGTGTGATGTCAGGCGCCATCCGCGCAAATGCCACGCAGCCTGATGTCGCCGGAGCGGCCATCAACAGCGCCAGCAATTTCGGTATTCTTCTTGGGTCGGCGGTCGGTGGACAGCTCCTGTCCTCGGCTGGCTTCAGTGTGCTGACACCGGCAGCCCTTGCCATTGCAATGGGAGGAATGCTGCTCGCTGTGATCAGCCCGAAAGCATTTCCATGGAAAATGCCTTCAAACTGAAAATACTGAGGAAGGGGCTGGATCACCCCTTCCCTGCTCCACGGTCTTACTGACCGTCATCATCAAACGATGGGCCAGTGCTGTTATCGGTGTTGCTACCATCCAGCGACACCGCCACGAACAGCGACTGCCCATCGCGCAGCACACGCAATAGCACGGCATGTCGCGCCTTCAGGGCGGCCGTCACAGCCGTAACCGTGGCAGACGGTGTTTCCACGGCCTGATCGCCCACAGCCTGGATCACGTCGCCCGGACGCAGACCGGCCTGATCCGCCGGGGAACCCGGCTGCACATCAGACACCACCACACCATGCACGGAATGATCGAGCCCAAGCTGCTGCCGCATGTCACTGGTCAGAGGCGCGAGCGACACGCCGATCTTCTCGCCCCGTGAGCCAGCGCCAGCGGAGGACGCACTGCTTGCCGTGGACTGATTGACCACATGCACCGTGACGTCTTTCGGCGAGCCGTTACGCAAGAGCGTAATGGTCGCATCGGTTCCCGGAGTGATAGCCGCCACTTTTACAGCCAACGCATGAGGTGTTTCGACTGTCTTGCCATTCAGCTTGGTAATGACATCGCCCGCCTTGATCCCGGCCTTGGAAGCCGGGCTGTCCGGCGTCACGTTTGCGACAAGCGCGCCTGCGGGAGGAGCACCGGGCGAAGCCGGTTTCAAACCCAGTGCATTGGCCATCGACTGGGAGATGATCTGCGCTTCAACCCCGAGATAGCCGCGCGTGACATGGCCGGTTTTCTGAAGCTGCGACACGACCGTCTTCACAATGTCGGACGGAATGGCGAAGCCGATGCCGATGGAGCCACCTGACGGCGAGAAGATGGCGGTATTCACGCCAATGACCTTGCCGTCCTGCGTGATGAGCGGCCCACCAGAGTTGCCGCGATTGATCGGCGCGTCGACCTGGAAGAAATTGTCATACGGGCCATCGCCGATATCGCGACCAAGCGCGGAGATGATACCCGCCGTGACCGTGCCGCCCAGACCGTAAGGATTACCCACGGCGATCACCCACTCACCCGGCTGCACATCATCCGATTCGCCGAGTTCGACGAATGGCAGCTTCTTGGTGCTGTTCACCTTGAGCAGGGCGATATCGGTCTTGGGGTCCCGCCCGACAACACGGGCCTGCAAGGTGGTGCCGTCTTCCAGCGTTGCGGTGACCTTGGTCGCACCCTTCACGACGTGATTGTTCGTCACGACGTATCCATCCGATGACACGATGAACCCTGAGCCGCGCGCTTCAACCGGCTGGCGCTGCTGCGGCATCATCTGGAAGGGGAAAGGAAAAGGAAAGGGCATCTGCTGCATGCCCTGATCGCCACCATCGCTGCTGTCCGGACGGATCATCGCCGTGATGGACACCACAGCCGGCTTCACCTGCTTCACCAAAGTCACGAAATCGGGGATCGTCCGGTTCGGACTCGTCGGCTGTATCGGGGTGTCAGCGAAAGCGGCGGGAGCAAGGTTCGCTCCCAGTGGCGAAGCAAACGCAACGGCGCCAAGACCCGCAAGAATGGTGGCTGTCGTCATGAAGCGCTTGCGGGCCTGACGGATCGACGAATTCTGTACTGGCATGTCTTTTCCGATAATTCCCTTGAACCGGACCGTCCGAGCGGTCTCTCGCCGATGATGATCGGAGATGGACGCAAGGGCAATCCATCCCATTGATGGAAAGGGAGAATTAGTCATGTGAAGGCAACGCCAACCATACGGCGGGATGAAAGCTCGGTTAGCTTGAAACCTTTCCGTCAGCGCTTGGTCAGGCGACATCTTTCATCATTAAGTCGCGCAGTCTGCATGAAGGGACCGGGCGAGAAAATCATGATCCATCAATCATGGATGACATCAGCCTGAATGCCGTGATGGCCCAGCATCCCGCTCACGCAATTCCCTGAAAAACTCCCGCAGAAGCGCGGCACTCTCCTGCTCACGAACCCCCCCGATAATTTCGGGATGACGCATGCAGGAAGCATGCTCGATCACGCGTGGTCCATGATCCACGCCGCCACCTTTTGGGTCATAAGCCCCGAAAACGATGCGCTTCACCCGGAAATGCACGGCCGCCGCCGCACACATCGGACACGGCTCCAAGGTGACGATCAGAGTGCAGCCCTCAAGCCGGGTCTTGCCTACGGCGCGAGCCGCACGCCGCATAGCAAGAAGTTCGGCATGGGCGGCGGCATCATGCGTGGCTTCCACCTCATTGCCCGCAGCCGAAAGAATGTGCCCAGCCTCATCGAGCACAATGGCGCCTACCGGCACCTCTCCCCGCTCCGCAGCGTTTTTTGCCTCCCTCATAGCGGCATCCATGCCGGGACAAGCCGCAAGCCCTCCCGGATTTTTCCCTGAACACTTCATTACGGTGCGGTCATCACGTTCTGTTTCAGCCATCACATAAGGCAAAAATGTGTCTTTCATTCAAAAACAGCCAAAGACCACAGTTTTTTCCTTGATTCACACGTAGAAAAGCCGCATCGTCTGTTACAGAACAACAAAGCACTCTGTAACAATTTTTCTCCATCATACACACAGAGTGATTCATACACCGCAAGCCAGCCCCAGATCTCACGATCTGGCCAAAGCGAAGGAAGAACGTCATGCACAGTCTGACACTGGTTCTCGCGGCTGCAACCATGGGCCTTGCCTTTGCCGCGTCGGAACATCTGACTCACAAATACGCACCGATGCCAGTCAAGCCGTCCACTACGACTTTCACGACGCATCACCGCTGATCGTCACATCAGGCGAAGGCGAGTAGTATACGACCGCTCCTCTTTCTTTTATGGGGAGCGGTATGTCCTCCTACGCACCCCTTCCGCTTATTGGCGTAACGCTTGATCAGGAAACTGGCGGTCCCGGTCAGTATTCAGCGTTTCCGTGGTATGCCGTGCGTGCGAATTATATGAGCGCGGTGATCAAGGCCGGTGGATTGCCCGTCGCTCTTTCTCACGCTCCCTGTCTTGCCGATAAGATTGTCGCCCGTCTGGATGGGCTGGTCGTCACAGGGGGCGCCTTCGATATCGACCCCACGCTTTATAATGCTCCGCGCGAAGAAACGACGACCACGCTCAAGCCCACCCGCACCGCAGCGGAAATGGCGCTGATCGACGCGGCGATGAAGCGTGGCATTCCGATATTGGGCATTTGCGGGGGCATGCAGCTTCTCGCCGCCATGCTTGGTGGCACGCTCATGCAGGACATCGCCACCGAGCAACCGGATGCCTTGCCTCACGAACAGCCCAATCCACGGGATCAGGCTGGCCATATCGTGAAGATCGAGCAGAACACGCTGCTTGGGCAGATCGTCGGGCGCGGCACAATGGCGGTCAACTCCTCCCATCATCAGGCCGTGCGGTCACCGGGGCGGGCCCGGATCTCGGCACGCGCAGAAGATGGGATTATTGAGGCAATCGAAGATCCGACGTCACGGTTTTGCGTCGGAGTGCAGTGGCATCCGGAATTTCTGATCGATCCGGGTGACAGTGCGTTATTTGCGGCCTTTATACAGGCTGCGCAGGATGAAACAGTGTCGGGAGACGGTGTATGGTAGACCAGAAGAACGATGAACGCGGCGACCGGATCGCAAAATGGCTGGCGCGGAGTGGCGTCGCCAGTCGGCGCGATATCGAGCGGATGATTGTCGAGCGGCGAATCCGACTCAACGGCACCGTGGTCGATCATCCCGCGACCTTCGTCACGAACAGTGATGCCGTATCCGTGGATGGCAAGCTCATTCAGGGGCCGGACCACACCCGTCTGTGGCGCTATTACAAGCCGGACGGTCTGGTCACCACGCATCGCGACCCCGAGAACCGCCCAACGGTTTTCGAGAAACTCCCTGAAGGGATGCCGCGCGTTGTCAGCGTTGGCCGACTCGATCTGAACAGCGAAGGTCTGCTGCTGCTGACCAATGATGGCGCTCTGGCCCGTCGGCTGGAACTGCCTTCCAACGGCTGGTTACGGCGTTACCGCGTGCGCGTGTTTGGTGTGGTGGATGAGCGGAAGCTGGCCGGTCTGGCGAAAGGCTGCGTGATCGAAGGCGTGAAATACGGACCAATCGAAGCCGTGCTCGACTCTCGTAAGGGCGACAATGCGTGGCTGACCGTTTCGCTGCGGGAAGGCAAGAATCGTGAGATCCGGCGCGTCATGATGGACATGAACCTGCATGTCAGCCGCCTGATCCGCACCTCTTATGGCCCTTTCCCGCTGGGTGAACTGCGCCCCGGTGAGCTTGAAGAAGTCCCACCCCGCGTGATGAAAGCGCAGCTTCCCCGTGACACGGAAAGTGCCAAAGCCCGACACGACTGATGCGGATCATTGCCGGAAGCAGGCGGGGCCGGGCTCTGGTCGCTCCGCCGGGAAAGACGACACGCCCCACTGCTGACCGTGTCAGGCAAGCGCTGTTCGACATGATCCTGCACGCGCCATGGGGCGGTCGCGATTGTGTGGAAGGTCGGCATGTGCTCGACGGCTTCGCCGGCACTGGCGCGCTGGGGCTGGAAGCACTCTCGCGTGGTGCCACATTCTGCACGTTTTTTGAGACAGATCGGCCTGCTCTCTCCTCACTCCGGGCAAATATTGCCGGATGCCAGATGGGTGACGTTTCCCGTGTTCATGCAAGTAGCGTCCTGAAAGCCCCGCGTGCCGACGCGCCTTGCGATCTGATCTTTCTCGATCCTCCTTATGGAAAATCTCTTCCCGCGCAGGCACTGGCTGTCCTTTCCTCCCGCGGATGGATCGCACCGGGAGCGCTGATCGTGACGGAGACAGGCCGTGAGGAAGCACAGCCCGTCGAGGATGTGACAATTCTGGCCGAACGCACGCATGGCGCTGCCAGATTGTGGGTCTGGCGGGCCGGCTGATGGTGGAAACACTGGTCGGACGGGCGGATTTCGAGAAAGAGATCAAGAAAAGCCGTTTTCTGGCCATGGCTATGCCCGTTGAAACCGAAGAAGCAGCCATGTCTTTCATTGCCGAAGTTTCCTATCCCACAGCGACACATAACTGCTGGGCGTGGAAGATTGGCGCCCGCTATCGCAGCGATGATGCTGGTGAGCCGGGAGGCACTGCGGGACGCCCCATTCTTCAGGTCATCGAAGCGCAGGGACTGGACCGCGTGGCAGTGGTGGTCACCCGCTGGTTTGGCGGCGTAAAGCTGGGAGCTGGCGGTCTCGTCCGGGCTTATGGCGGCACGGCAGCGGAATGCCTGCGCCTCGCTGAACGGATAGAACTGGTCGAGCGCACACGGTTAACCTTTCACTGCCCCTTTACCGATCTGGCGTTGGTCGGCTCACGCCTCCCCGGTCTGGATGCCACGATAGAGAGTGAAACTTTCGATGCTGAAGGCGCGGCCTATATCGTGGCCGTGCCGGTAGGGCGCGTAGAAGAATGTGTGACACGACTGGCAGATATGAGCAGCGGCAGGATTGTCGTTCGCGAGGCAGAGTGCTGACTATCAAGCCATTACTTGAATTAAAATAGCTTCCGTAAAATAATTGAGACGAAAACAATAAAAGATACTATCGTTTATTCAATCGATTCCCCAATCTATCAATTCGATTCCAAAACAAAGAAGATATTTACTTTATATTCAGAAGCGCTGTAAGGGTTCAAATGATTGGTTTTGCAGGTAATCCATGTCTGAAAACGAGTGTCTGACAGTATCTGGTAAAAGAAAGGCTCCTTTTCGGGAAAGCACACAGGCGAAAACAGGCGAAAAAATTATAGCAATCAAGAAACCTTCTTCAGCACAATCACACTCCACACTTCTGCAGAAACTGCTTTTTGCGCTCGCTATTGTTTTCTGTTTTCTGGCACCCTTTATTTTCCTCGGCTTTCCGCACTTGGCCCAACAGAATACGGCCTCCTCCGCGGCGCCCGCGCCACTCCCGCCCCCAGCCGAGCAGCAAGAAGCAACACTCCCGCTTTCGACCGCGGACCGTATCACCCCTGAAATAGAAGAAGGGTATCAGGCGCGGCAACAATGGGAAAAATGGATCGGACATTTGCGGGGGGAGAAAAGAAGAGGGGCACTTTATTGGATGTCCATCCGTTCCAAACCTGATGAACATAGTTGTGACGGCAGCAAAGACTTTGCCTTGGCATGCTTTGAGGCACGTCGGAGAATCGCTGTTATTGATGCCAGAAGAAAAAGCGACTCAGATTTTGACGAGGGCTGGAACATGCCCTCCACGCACTGATGGATTGCAGCCTTCTGCAAGCCGATCAGTGGGCTAATTCTGCCCCTGCCGGACGCGTCAGCAACTGCATCATCACGTCATGCAGATCCGTCCGACCGTTCACCAGTTCAGTCACGGCATCCATGACAGGCACGGAAACGCCCTTTTCCCGCGCCAGCCGCGCCAAGGCCCCAGCCGTGGCCACCCCTTCCGCCACTCCACCCAGTTCGGCAACAACCCGTTCCAACGTCGCGCCCTGCCCCAACGCGTAACCCACACGATAATTGCGGGAAGCCCCACCCGTGCAGGTCAGCATCAGGTCGCCAATACCGGCCAGTCCCGCCATTGTCGCCGCCTGTCCTCCAAGCGCCACAGCCAGTCGTGTAATTTCAGCAAGCCCGCGTGTAACGAGAGCGGCACGCGCATTCTCACCAAGACCAGCACCCATGGTCGCACCGGACGCAATGGCGATGACATTCTTGGCCGCGCCACCAAGCTGCACGCCCGCGACATCCGTGCTGTCATAAAGACGGAAGAGCGGTGTGCCGAGCCCATCCGCCAGCGTGCGGGCAAGACCCGGCTGAACAGCCGCAATGACCGCCGCCGCAGGTAATCCGGCCGCGACCTCGTGCGCAAAATTGGGACCCGAAAGCACAGCGCCAGTCAGGTCAGGGCGTATATTCCTGAGAATATCCAGCGGAAAACGAAGGCTTTCCGGTTCCACCCCTTTGCAACACAGAACGACCGGCACAGCCGTTTCCAGCCGCGCCAACACGCCCGCAAAATGCTGCATCGGCACCACGGAAAGCACCATGTCGGCATCAACCACGAGACTATCTGTGACGGTGACAGTCTCTGGCAAGGGAAAGTCCGGCAGACGCGGCATGGCACCGTTTGAGAGGCGAGACGCAGGGTTACGCGCCCATAAACGCACCGCCGCCCCTGACCGTGCAGCCTGAAGCGCCAAGGCAATGCCCCAGGAGCCTGCGCCAATAACCGCGATCCGCTTCATTCCGGCACTATCCATTCCACCACTGACTGCGTTTCACCTTCCCCCAGATAATGGCACAGCGGGGCGAGAATAGCCTGCGCTTCCTCTTCAAATCTGTAAGGCGGATTGGCGATCAGCAGACCACAACCGTTGAGTTTTTCCGGATCAAGGGGCGGACGGATGGTGAGTTCGCAGTTCAGCAGGTTGCGCTGACCGGCATCTTTCAAGGCATTGAAAAACGTGCGTGGCGGCGCACGGTGCTTGATGGGATACCAAACCGCCACCATACCCGTGGGAAATCGCTGTCGCGCTACCGAAACAGCCCGCACGAGATCGGTGAATTCGGAGCGTTGCTCGAATGGTGGGTCCATCAGCACCAGTCCACGCTTGGCGGTTTTAGGCGGCAGAAGAGCTGCGATCGCTTCATAGGCATCCCGATGATGCACGGAAACGGCGGGATTGTTGTGGAACAGCCGTCTGAGGACGCGTTGATCTTCCGGGTGCAGTTCACTGCAAACCAGTGTGTCACCGGGACGAAGGCTGCGCGAGACCAGTTCCGGCGAACCCGGATAGACGGGGCGCCCGCCATATTCAGCCATGATTTTACGGACGAGCGCCAGCCAGTCAGCAAGAGGCGCGATGTCGGCTGTGTCAGGCGGCAGGTCCAGCAGCCTACCAATCCCATCACGCCACTCCCCCGTCGCTTCTGCCTGAGGGCTGGAAAGATCGTACAGGCCGATCCCCGCGTGCGTATCGAGCACTGAGAAAGGGGTAGCTTTACGCTTAAGAGCACGAAGCAGCGCAACAAGCAGCGCGTGCTTCATGCAGTCAGCGAAATTTCCGGCATGGTATAAATGACGATAGTTCATCAAAACCCTTTATAAGAA
>NZ_JBDNXK010000054.1:0-22567 GCF_047721705.1 Acetobacter sp.
CATGGAAAATGTTCCACAATGCAAAAGACTATTTCCACATATTCACAAAACACGGCAGCCGAGGAATTTCATGGAACTCTCAAACAGTTCCTACATTATTGAAAGCAGAGAATTGAATTCATGAATATCTGAGGAGGAACCTGATCCTTGCGATTGTCTCGCGCCGCCCTGCCCCACCTTCCGAGCAACGTCTATCGCCCGCAATACGACGTCGCGGCCCTTACACCGGGTATCCTGCATCTGGGATGCGGTAACTTTCACCGCGCGCATCAGGCCGTCGCCACGCAGGCAGCCATCAATGTTGAAGGTGCGAGCGGGCTCAGATGGGGAATAATCGGCGCGACGATGCGCCGGCCTGATCTGGTCAATGACCTGCTTCCACAGGACAATCTCTACACTCTGCTGACGCGCGTCTCCGAAAAGACGGTGGCCTCCGTCATCGGCTCGATCCACACAATGGTTTTCTCAGGCGACGAGCAGTGCGACCTCCCTGCAAAAATCGCTGATCCACGTATCCACATCGTTTCCCTGACCGTAACCGCCAGCGGCTACTATCTCACGGCTGACGGGCGTCTCGACGAACAGGCTGAAGCCATCACCAGAGATCTCGCCACGACACATCCGCGCACTGCCGTCGGCATTCTCGTCGCCGGGCTGGATCTTGTCCGGAAGCGCGGAACAAAACCTCCCGTGATTCTGAGTTGCGATAATGTGAGCCACAACGGTGAGACGCTGAAACAGACCGTCATCGATTTTGCCGGTCTCCGTGGCGATGACAGTCTGGCGGAATGGATTAGGGCGAACGTGCAGTTTCCCGATACGATGGTCGACCGGATCGCTCCTCCCACCAAACTGGATGATGTTGCCGACGCCCGGATCGCGCTCGGCGGCATTGAAGACGCTGCCCCCATTTCGGCGGACCCGTGGTTCCAGTGGATTATTGGCGCGTTCGATGGCCCCCGTCCGCGCTGGGAAGCCCATCCGGGAACGAAATTTGTCCGGAATGTTTCGGTTTTTGAAGCCGCGAAACTCCAGATGCTGAATGGCAGTCACATGCTGCTGGCCTACACAGGCGCGCTCGCCGGACTTAACACCATCAACGAGGCTGCCAGCGATTCCAGTCTCGGCCATATCACGCGCAATTTCATGCGCTACGAACAGACCGCCGGTATTGATTTATCGGCTGAGGAACTGGACGATTACACCAATGATTTGATGGAGCGTTTCCGCAATCCCGGCATTGTGCATGAGGCCGAGCGTGTGGGGCGCAACGGCTCGGCCAAGATGGCGGATCGCGTGATCCGCACCATGCGTGACAATCTGGAAAATGGCCGCCCGGTCAGAGGCGCGATCCTGCTCATTGCAAGCTGGATCCGCTGGTTTGCGCTGCATGAGCAGGAAGCACTCGAACTGGCCCTTACAGATCCCCGCGCCAACACGCTGCGCCAGATCTGCGCCGAAGCGCGGGACGACCACAAGGCCCAAGCTGAAGCGTTTCTCGCGATGGAAGAAGTCTTTGGACCGCCGCTGCCGGACCATGACCGGCAGGTAGATGCCATTGCCGACATGCTGCGCTGCCTGACGGAGGATGACGTTCCCACCCTCCTGCGCAAACTGGCAGTACGCTAGGCCTTACGCCTTTTTGGCGTGGTGAGTGAGATACGTGCGAACGGCGTGGAGGTCCTTCACCACAGCAAGGGCCTTCTGCCGGATTTCGTCCGTGGGTTCCATCAGATCGGGCACGACGAAAACCCGGATCCCTGCAGCATGTGCCGCTTTCGCACCTGAGTGAGAATCTTCCAGCGCCAGACAATATTCCGGTGCCACACCGATTTTCTTCGCGGCCGTCAGATATGGCTCCGGATTGGGCTTGCCAGCAGAGACGTCATCGCGCGTAACCGTCGCATTGAAGCGCGTGTTCAGACCAACCAGTTCAAGGTGATGATCCGTGCGATAGCGGCTTGATGAGGTTGCAATCGCGCGCGGCAGCTTCAGTTCATCAAGCAGATCCAGAAGAGGAATGACACCTTCCTTCAGGACAAGCTTCCCGTTGTCGACATAATCGCGCAGCACGACTTCCTGACGGGCGAAGAATTCGTCGATAGGAAAATCGACACCGTAGGCTTCTTTCACCAGCTTCCGGCATCCATCTGCTGGCACCCCGATCATCTGACGGCAGAAGCTCATCGGCACATCGTAACCAATGTCCTTGCCTGCATCGACAAGCGCATCCATCGCCAGAATCTCACTGTCCAGCAACAGACCATCCATGTCGAAAATGACCCCGCGAACTGGCGCTGCCTTTTCACTGAGGAGATGGTTCGGGAGTATTTGATCCAGCATCAGTCTTCCTGTTTCCGTTTCATATAGAAGCAGAAGCCTCAGGAAGGCCTAAGGTTTCAGACTGACAGCCGCACTAAGGGTTCTGCTTGGGAATGCAGACAGTATCACAGAAAGAAATCCTGCAACGAAGGTTACAGGAAATACATCAATTCAAAATACAGGCGTTCTCAGCGAGCCAGAAACTTGGGAAAGTCCCGAATAAAGATCGGGACCTCCCCGTTCATTAAAAATGCAGCGCTCCGTCATAAGCCGCCAGCACGGCTTCATGCATCGACTCAGAGATTGTCGGATGCGGGAAGATGGTTTCCTTCAGTTCCGCTTCCGTCAGTTCACCACTGCGAGCGATGACGTAGCCCTGAATCATCTCCGTCACTTCCGCGCCGATCATGTGTGCGCCCAGCAGTTCGCCGGTCTTGGCGTCGAACACGACCTTCACCAAACCTTCCGGCTCACCCATGGCAATCGCCTTACCGTTGCCAATGAACGGGAAGCGACCGACGCGGACCTGATACCCCGCCGCTTTCGCTTTGGCTTCCGTGTAGCCGACTGAGGCCACCTGCGGACGGCAATAGGTGCAACCCGGAATTTTCGTCACGTCGATCGGATGCACGTGCTTGCCAGCAATCGCTTCCACGCACATGACCGCCTCATGGCTTGCCTTGTGCGCCAGCCACGGAGCGCCAGCCACATCACCGATAGCGAACACACCCGGCTCACCGGTGCGACAGAGATCGTCCGTCACGATATGCGTGCGATCCACGACAATCTTCGTGCCTTCAAGCCCGATATTCTCGACATTACCGACAATACCCACTGCGGAAATCACACGATCAAACGTGTAGGTTTCCTTCTTGCCACCTGCTTCGATCTCGACCGAGACGTCCTTGTCGGACTTCTTCAGCGTGCCGAGTTTCGCGCCGGTAAGGATTTTCATCCCCTGTTTCTCGAACGCCTTGCGGGCGAGACCACTGATTTCCTCGTCCTCGACCGGCAGCACGCGATCCGCGACTTCCACCAGCGTCACTTCGGAACCCATGTTGCGATAGAAGGAGGCGAACTCGGTGCCGATCGCACCGGAGCCGATCACCAGCAGGCGCTTCGGCAGTTCGTCCGGCACAAGGGCCTCGCGATAGGACCAGACGAACTTGCCGTCAGGCTCAAGCCCCGGCAGCGTGCGGGCACGGGCACCGGTCGCAAGAATGAGGTTCTTGGCCGTCAGCGTGACCGATTTGCCGTCCTTCAGCGCCACGGCAAGCTGGCGCTTCTTGCCGTCTGTGCCAGCCAGCTTCGCAAAGCCGTCGAAAACCGGAACCTTCGCCTTTTTCAGCAGATGACCCACGCCGCCTGAAAGCTGTTTCGACACAGCGCGCGAACGGCTCACGACCTTCTGGAAATCGAAGCGCGGATTATCCACGGCAAAACCGAACTGGCCGAGATCGTGGATAAGATGATTGATTTCGGAAGCGCGCAGCAGCGCCTTGGTCGGGATGCAGCCCCAGTTGAGGCAGATACCGCCAAGATGGTTGGCTTCGACAACAGCAACCGAGAGTTTCAGCTGTGCCGCACGGAGAGCCGCCACATAGCCGCCGGGACCGCCACCCACAACAATCAGATCAAAATCGGTGGTGCTCATATGATATTTCCTGATTGAGCGTCTGGCGGGCAGGAACTGCTCCCTGCCCGCCCGACGATACGGCCTGTCAGACGACCAGCGTGAACGGGTTTTCCACCACTTCGCGGAACCCAGCAATCCACTTGGCGGCCAGAGCACCGTCGATGGCGCGATGATCGACCGAGAGCGTCACGGTCATCACCGTAGCCACACCCAGCGAGCCGTCCGGCTTCACGACCGCACGTTTCTCACCGGCGGCAATGGCCAGAATACCAGCCTGCGGCGGGTTGATGATCGCCGAGAACGAACTGACGCCGAACATACCCATGTTGGAGATCGAGAACGATCCGCCCTGGAACTCTTCCGGCTTCAGCTTGCCCGCACGCGCACGGGACGCGAGATCTTTCATCTCTTTGCTGATCTCACGCAGCGACTTGCGATCGGCCTGACGGATGATCGGCGTGATGAGACCATCCGGGATGGACACGGCCACCGAGATGTCCACGTCGTTATACTCGATCAGCGCCTCGTCCGTGTAGGAGACGTTGACGCCCTTCACGCGACGTAGCGTGACGGCAGCGGCCTTGATCAGCAGATCGTTGACCGACAGCTTGAACGCGTCAGGCCCCTCGGCGGGTGATGCCGCGTTGAGCTGGCTACGCAGAGCCAACAAGGCATCGAGCTTCACATCGACCGAGACATAGAAATGCGGGACGGTCGTCTTCGATTCCGTCAGACGACGGGCGATGACCTTGCGCATGGTGGAGTGCGGCGTGCTGGTCGAACCACCCGGCGTGTAGGCTGCTACAGGCGCGGACTTCGCTGTCGAAGCATTGCCGCCAGCCTTTGCCGCTTCCACGTCCTTCTTGACGATACGGCCATTCGGGCCGCTGCCTTTCAGGGTAGATAGGTCGATGCCCGCATCCTTGGCGATCCGCTTCGCCAGTGGAGAAGCAAACACGCGATTGCCCTTCTCCACGGAAGCCTTCACCTGCGGCGCAGGCGCAGCAGCCTTTGGCGCGGGTGCCTCGGTCTTTGCTGACTCGGCTTTCTCCGTCTTGGGCGCAGCAGTGGACGGGCCTTCCGGCACCGCCTCACCTTCCTCAACCAGAATGGCGATGGGCGTATTCACCGCCACACCCTCCGTTCCTTCCGGAATAAGAATCTTGCCGAGAATACCCTCGTCCACGGCTTCGACTTCCATCGTCGCCTTGTCCGTCTCGATCTCGGCGATCACCTCACCGGATGAAACCGTATCGCCCTCTTTCTTGTTCCACTTCGCCAGCTTGCCTTCCGTCATGGTCGGCGAGAGAGCGGGCATCAGGATATCGATAGCCATGATGTCTTTCCCTCAGACGATTTTGGAAACGGCGTCCACAACCCAGTCGGGCTGCGGCAGGGCTAGCTTCTCAAGGTTGGCTGCAAACGGCATCGGCACATCGAGACCAGCCACGCGGACCGGCGGCGCATCGAGCCAGTCGAAGGCGTGCTCGATCACCTGCATGGCGATTTCCGCGCCAATACCGGCAAACGGCCAGCCTTCTTCAACCGTGACCAGACGGCTCGTCTTTTTCACGCTCTCGACGATGGTCGCCGTATCAAGCGGACGGATCGTACGCAGGTTGATGACCTCCGCGTCGATGCCCTTCTCGGCCAGCAGTTCAGCAGCGGCCATCGCCGTGCCAACACTGATCGAGAACGCCACGATGGTCACGTCCTTGCCCGGACGCTCGATCTTCGCCTTGCCGATCGGCAGGATGAAGTCTTCATCCACCGGGCACGGGAATTTCTGCCCGTAGAGGATCTCGTTCTCAAGCACGATCACCGGGTTCGGATCACGGATGGCCGCACGCAGCAGGCCCTTCGCGTCGGCTGCCGACCACGGAGCCACAACCTTCAGCCCCGGAACATGGGCATACCAGCTTGCAAAACACTGCGAATGCTGTGCACCGACGCGGGCCGCAGCACCATTCGGACCACGGAAGACCATCGGACAGGAAATCTGACCGCCGGACATGTAGTGCGTCTTGGCCGCCGAGTTGATGATGTGGTCGATCGCCTGCAACGAGAAGTTCATGGTCATGAACTCGACAATCGGCTTCAGGCCGGTCATCGCCGCACCCGTGGCCATGCCCGTAAAGCCGTGTTCGGTGATCGGCATGTCGATCACGCGCTTCTCGCCGAACTCGTCCAGCAGACCCTGCGAGACCTTGTAGGCACCCTGATACTGGGCGACTTCCTCACCCAGCAGGAAGACGTCTTCGTCACGGCGCATCTCGGCAGCCATGGCGTCACGAAGCGCCTCACGCACGGTGATTTCGCTCATCTCGCCCCAGTCTTTTTCAGGCTCGCTGGTCGTTGGAGCAGCGGTGACCTGAGTCGCAGCGGCAGCTTTCGGCTTCTCTTCAGCGGCAGGATGAACCTCGCCACTGCCTGCGGAGGGGCCTTCCGGCACAGTCTCGCCTTCCTCGACCAGAATGGCGATGGGCGTGTTCACCGCCACACCTTCCGTTCCTTCCGGAATGAGAATCTTGCCAAGAACGCCTTCGTCCACGGCTTCGACTTCCATCGTCGCCTTGTCCGTCTCAATCTCGGCAATCACTTCACCAGAAGATACGGTGTCGCCTTCTTTCTTGTTCCACTTGGCCAGCTTGCCTTCGGTCATCGTCGGCGACAGCGCTGGCCTCAGGATATCAATAGCCATCCGTCTTATTCTCCCACCAGCACGTCGGTAAACAGTTCGGAAGGATCAGGCTCCGGGCTCGTCTTGGCGAACTCGGTCGCATCCGCGACGATTTCCTTCACCTTGGTTTCCATTTCCTTGAAGTCCGTGTCTTCCACGCCAGCCGCTTTCAGCAGGTTGCGCACATGGTCGATCGGGTCATGTTTCTGGCGGATTTCATCCACTTCCGAACGCTGACGATATTTCGCCGGATCGGACATCGAGTGGCCGCGATAACGGTAGGTGGACATTTCCAGCAGATAAGGCCCCTTGCCCGCACGGCAATGCGCGATGGCTTCCTTGGCCGCGGCGTTCACCGCCTCCACGTCCATGCCGTCAACCTGCTTGCCGGGAATGCCCCATGGCTCGCCGTTCTTCCACAACGCCTTGGATGCCGAAGCACGCTCTACACTGGTGCCCATGCCGTAACGGTTGTTTTCAATTACGAACACGCAGGGCAGCTTGTGCAGGGCAGCAAGATTGAAGCTCTCGTAGACCTGCCCCTGATTGGAAGCGCCTTCACCGAAATAAGTGATGGAGACCTCATCCGTGCCGCGATACTGGTTGGCAAAGGCCAGACCGATACCCAGCGCCACCTGAGCGCCGACGATGCCGTGACCGCCATAGAAATTCTTCTCGCGGGAGAACATGTGCATGGAGCCGCCCTTGCCGTGGGAAAGGCCGGTCGCACGTCCTGTCAGTTCCGCCATCACGCCGCGCGGGTCCATGCCTGCCGCGAGCATCTGGCCGTGGTCACGGTAGGAGGTGATGACCTTGTCACCGTCCTTCTGCGCCATCTGAAGGCCGACCACCACAGCTTCCTGACCGATATAGAGATGGCAGAAGCCGCCGATGAGCCCCATTCCATAAAGCTGCCCGGCTTTTTCCTCAAAGCGACGGATAAGCAGCATGTCGTAATAGGCCTGCTTCAGCTGATCCGTCGTCAGCCCCGGGTGATTCCGGCCATCCGTAGCGCCGTCAGGGCTTGGTTGCCCCGAATTATTCGTTGCGGTCATGGCGTTGCTTATACCTCATCGGTTTCTGGTGTCTGATTAGGCTCGATATTCTTGTTTTTTGGTCAGTCAGAAAATTTCAGGTCATCCATGTCATATGAAAAGTAAGGCGATGAACTCTCTGCACACCCCGATTTCCCCGAAGGTGGTGCATATGTTCACAAATTTATCCAGAACAGTGTCGGCTGTCCGAAACTTCTCAAAATTTCCATTCTCCTCGGGCTTCCCGCAAACGCTTCTGCACCCGGCAAGTTCTCCATGCAATGCGCGGTAATTCGTAACGCCGAGATATCTTTCTGCAAAGCGTCCGAAAGGTGTAAAACTGAAGCAACGCGACACTGAAAATGTGAACAATGTGAACATGAACACCGGCAACAAGAAGCTTTTCGCAGGCAGTCGAGTCAAAAAAATCCGCCGTCAGTTCAGCCTCACCCAACGGGAAATGGCACGTGTTCTCGATATTTCGTCCAGCTACCTCAACCAGATCGAAAATGACCTCAGACCTCTTCCTCCCCGTCTGCTGCTAACTATTTGCAGGACATTTCAGGTCAGCGCCTCGTGGTTTGGGGACAATGAGGAAATCCGTACGGTTCAGATGCTGCGGGAAGTGTTCGCTGACCCGATGTTCAAAGCGGACCTTCAGGCGGACGAGTTGAGAAAAGCCGTGCAGGACATGCCGGGACTGGCCCGAAACTTCATCGACCTTTATCGCTCCTTCCGCACGCTTCAGGAACGCCACGCCCCTCCTTCGCAGCCTGTCGCTGGAGATCGCCACCTTACCGGACCGGAAACCCTGATCT
The DNA here is from genome assembly GCF_047721705.1 of Acetobacter sp. GTDB lineage: Bacteria > Pseudomonadota > Alphaproteobacteria > Acetobacterales > Acetobacteraceae > Acetobacter. Next base: position 8,491 of record NZ_JBDNXK010000054.1, read on the forward strand.
CACCGCATTACGAAGCGGCGGGCGAATGGGTTCAGGCGCAGAAAAATTACTTTCACGACATCGATACGGCTGCCGAGAGCCTGTACGAGACCGAAGGCTTCGACAAAGGCCCTCTCGGGGCGACACTTGAGCGCTATCTGCTGGATACACACGGCGTTCGCGTCGTCAGCAATCCTGATTTCGCGTTGCAGGACACATTGTGGCGTTACGACCGGCGTGAAAAACGCCTCCTGATCGCTACGGAAATGTCAGCCGAGAGCAGAGCTTTCTGCCTCGCGCGCCTGATCGGCGTGCTCGATTTCGGACGGCTGATCGACAAGACCATCCGGCGCTCCGGTCTTCCCGCCGGAGACGCACAGGCGCTTGTCCGTGTCAGTATCGGCAATTATTTCGCGGGGGCGCTGATCCTGCCTTACAACCGCTTTCGGATGGCCGCGCGTGAAAACAAGCATGATCTCGATCTGCTGCAACGCCGGTTTGGCGTCAGTTTCGAGCAGGTCTGTCATCGCCTGTCCACTTTGCAGAGACCTGGCGCGGAAGGCATCCCGTTCTATTTCATCAAGGCGGATGTGGCGGGAAATATCCTGAAAAGCTACAGCGCCACACGCTTCAGCCGTGCCCGTTTCGGAGGCCTGTGCGCACTGTGGAATCTGTTCGAAAGCTTTGCGATACCGGGCCGTCTGGCCACCCAACTGTCGGAAGACACGGATGGCAGCGTCTTTATCAGCGTGGCCAGAACGGTAGGACGCCCCCCGACATCGTTCTTCGAGCGCTCACGGCGCGTCGCCATTGTGCTCGGCTGCTCCGTCACCCATGCGTCGGAAATCGTGTATTCGGCGTCCTTCAATCTCGCGGACAGCAGAAATTTCGTGCCGATCGGACCGGGTTGCCGGGCCTGCATCCGCGTGGACTGCCGTCACCGGGCCATTCCTGCCAGCGGCTTCCGGCTTGATCCGTCTAGCGACGAACGGGGTGCCATTCCATTCCGGGTCATTGCCTGACTGTCGGAACGGTCAGGAAGCCTCGAATGTTCCCGAACGGCCACCGCTCTTGCGGACAAGGCGAATATCCCCAATCCGCATTTCCCGGTCGAGAGCCTTACACATATCGTAAATTGTCAGAGCGCAGACGCTGACGGCTGTCAGCGCTTCCATCTCCACGCCGGTTGGCCCCGTCGTCTTCGCCAGAACTTCGATCTCAAGCCCCCGATCATCAGGGGTCATGAAAACTTTCAGCGATGACAGCGCAATGGGATGGCATAGCGGGATAAGATCGGATGTCTTTTTGCTGGCCATGATGCCCGCAATACGAGCGGCCGCCAGCACATCCCCTTTCGGAGCCTCTCCCCGCACGATCAGGTCCAGAACATCCGGACGTATATCGATGCGCCCTCGGGCAACCGCCACGCGTTCGGTGGCCGGCTTCCCCGATATATCCACCATCACCGCCCGCCCTTCGGCGTCGAGATGGGTGAATCCATCCTGACTCATGGAGCGGGAGCCAGCAGCGCTTTCAGGGCTTCACCCGGATCAGCGTCCCGCAGCAGGGATTCGCCGACAAGGAAGCCACTTGCCCCCACGGCGGACAGCTTCTTGATATCCTCATTGGTCTTGATACCGCTTTCCGAAACGATGATCTTGTCAGGCGGCACAAGTGGCGCAAGCTGGATGGTCGTCTCAAGATCGGTCGTGAGTGTCTTGAGATTGCGGTTATTGATACCGACCAGCGAGGTATCAAGCACCAGCGCGCGGTTCAGCTCTTCTTCCGAATGGACCTCGACCAGCACATCCATGTCGAGACCTTTCGCGTGGTCGACAAGGTCGGCGGCTTCCGTGTCTGTAAGAATGGCCATGATAAGCAGGATACAATCTGCCCCAATCAGGCGGCTTTCATAAACCTGCCACGGGTCAATGATGAAATCCTTGCGCAGCACCGGAAGCTGACACGCCGCCCGGGCCGTTACCAGATCATCATTCGCGCCATGAAAGCACGAACTCTCGGTCAGCACGGAAAGACAGGCCGCCCCGGCTGCTTCATAGGATTTTGCAATCGCGGCAGGATCGTAAGGATCACGAAGGAGACCGGCAGAAGGCGAGGCTTTCTTGATCTCCGCGATCAGACCCGGCTGGAGATCCGCCGTCTTTTCCTTGAGCGCGCGCCCGAAACCGCGCGGCGAAAACTGCGTGTCCAGCGCCTTTGACGTGATCTCCTTGAGACTCAGCAAAGTCGAACGATGCGCCACTTCAACCCGAGTGCGGGCGACAATGCGTGCGAGAACGTCTGACGCCTCGCCTTCAGTCCCTTCAGCAGTCTGGGGAGCCGGTTTCTCGTCCATCATATCTCCGTCTCACAATTAGAGAGTGAAGTGACCCGTTACAGTCGCTCACATTCCGTTGACATAGTAAGGCATTGCGATGCCAGGTGTCACCTGTCCCTTGAACCGATGACAGAGTCAGGCGGTATCACGCGCCTTCTGAAGCGCTGCGGCGGCACCACCGCCATCTATCGCGCTGGCCGCCATCGCAACCAGTTCACGCAAAACAGCCGGACGAACAGCTCCGTCCTCATCCAGCAAACGACCTTTTCCCGCCACATGCAAGGCGCATGCGGCATTGAACAGCACCGTATCCCGATATGGGCCATGCGCGCCCTGAAGCAAGGCTTCCAGAGCAGCGGCATTTTCCTCCGGCCCACCGCCCGCAATGGCGGAAATGGGCGCAGATTGCAGTCCCGCCATCTCAGGCTCCAGAAGCAGACGATATCGCTTGCCATCTTCCAGCGCCTCAACATGGGTTGGACCGGCAAGCGTGATTTCATCAATCCATTTCTGGGCCACGCCCGGGATTTCTCCACAGACCGCCCAGACCCTGACCGAACCAAGCTTCTCCAGCACATCGACCATTGCACCGAGCCAGCCCGCATCCGACACGCCGACCAGTTGTCGCCTGACACAGGCCGGATTGACTAGCGGGCCGATGAAATTGAACAGGGTCCGCACCCCGAGCGCCCGGCGGACCCCTGCCGCGTGACGCATGGCGGGATGATGCAGCGGAGCCGCCATGAAAGCCAGATTGCGCTCACGCAGATCGGCGCCAAGAACAGCGATATCTTCCTTGAGCGGCACACCCAACGCGGCCAGAACGTCCGACGCACCCGCCTTTGAGGACAGGGCGCGATTGCCGTGCTTCGCCACCGGAACGCCCAGAGCCGCCAGCACGAACGACACGGTTGTGGAGACGTTCAGCGTACCGTGCCCATCGCCTCCGGTGCCACAAACGTCGATGGCATCGGCAGGCGGTTCGTGCAAAGCCCGCATGCGGGAACGGACCGCCTTTACTGCCCCCAGAAGCTCATCAGGCGATTCGCCACGGGCACGTAGCGCCATGAGGAACCCTGCAATCTGGACCTCGGGAACGCCTCCATCCATGATGAGGCCAAAAGCATCTTCCGCTTCCCGTTCCGACAATACGGCACCTGTCGCCACATGATGCAGTATGGCGCGGAAACGCCCATCTTCGGCGGCCGCCTTTGTCGGCTGCGTCATACTTCCGATCCTGTCGTCACGATGAAACCTTACGCCGCGCGTCTTGCGTCATTCCATGTGCGCGCCAGCGACAGGAAGTTGCGCAGCATATCATGGCCGCCTTCGGACGCGATGCTCTCGGGATGAAACTGCACGCCATGAACCGGATACTGGCGATGACGGAGGCCCATTATGAGACCGTCATCCGTCCACGCAGTCCGTTCGAGGACATCCGGGAAGGAAGCCGCTTCAACGACAAGGCTGTGATAGCGCGTCACATTCACCGGGTTCGGCAGTCCGGCGAAAACGTCCGTATCTTCGTGGTAGACAGGCCAGACCTTGCCATGAATGGGCTCCGGCGCACGAACGACCTTGCCGCCAAACACCTGCCCGATCGCCTGATGGCCCAGACACACACCGAGAATGGGTGTTGTCGGTGCAAGCTCGCGGATCAGATCGCAGCAGATCCCGGCTTCGTTCGGCGTGCATGGCCCCGGAGAGAGAACAATCGCCTCCGGTTTGCGGGCAGCAATCTCGCTGACCGTCAGGGCATCATTGCGATGAACTTCGCACTGCTCACCCAACTCGCCCAGATAGTGGACGAGGTTGAAGGTGAAACTGTCATAATTGTCGATCAGCAGGATCATGGTGTTATGATGACCTTCCCGCTTCCTCCGGTCAAACGGGCAATGAGCATATCGTCATTCCTTGCGTTCAAGGATGGCGGCAAAGAACCCGTCTGTCCCATTCTGCGCCGGCGTGAGCGAAAGCATCGATGAGGCGGCGAAAGCCTGTGGCACCTCCTCCGCATCGGGCAACGCGAGCGCGAACGCGGGATGGCGGGACAGAAACGCCGTAATCTGGTCCCGATTCTCATCATTGAGAATCGAACAGGTCGCATACACAAGCCGTCCACCGGGTCGGACCAGCGCCGCCGCTCGATCCAGAATCTCCGCCTGCTTCACTGTAAGTTCGCGCAGATCATCTTCGACAATCCGCACCCGCGCATCCGGATTCCGACGCCACGTGCCTGTGCCGGTGCAGGGCGCATCGACCAGCACCCGATCGAAAGATCCAGCACGGCGCTTCGCCCATTTGTCGCCCGGCACCAGCAAATGACGCTCGGCATTGTGGATGCCTGCCCGTCGCAGACGCTTCACAGCACCATCCAGACGAGGCACCGACACGTCGCAGGCCACGATATGCCCGCGATTCTGCATCATCATGGCAATCGCCAGAGTCTTGCCGCCAGCGCCAGCGCAATAATCCAGCACCCGCATGTCCGGTCGCGCACCCAACATGGCGACAACAAGCTGGCTGCCTTCATCCTGAATTTCGACAAGACCGTCCTTGAATGCCGCGCATGCCGTGACCGGCTGACGGCCGGGCAAACGCAGCCCCCAAGGCGAAAGCGCCGTCAACTCGGGACGCAGACCATCCTTTGCCAGCGCCTGACGGGCTTCCTCACGGTTGCAGCGAAGAGTGTTCACGCGGAGATCAAGCGTCGCTTCTCCGTCCATCGCCGCCAGTTCGGACTCAAGCGCGTCCCCGAACGTCGCTTCCAGCGAAGGCAGCAGCCAGTCTGGCACTTCCAGACGCACGGCGCGCGGCATGGCCGCCTGATCTTTTTTGTCGGCCGCAAGCGTCTCAATCACGCGTCGCTCGTCCCGCGAAAGCGCGCCGGGCGCAAAACGCCCCTCGACGAAGGCCTGCGCCACGTCGCCGAAGCGGCTTCCAGACAGTATCTGTCCAGCCGCTACACGAAGACGCGGCGTGGCCTCCCCGCCCGCCTGCTCGATCAGCCATCCCGCCCGTCGCCAATGCCGCAACACGTCCCAGACGATGGCCGAAATGGCCCGTCGGTCCCCGCCGCCAATAAAACGGCGCGCACGGAAAAAGCTGTTGGCCGTGGCATCGGCAGGACGACGGGGCGCGGCCTCCATTTCCGTGAGAAGATTGATCGCGGCCGCAAGCCGAGCAGAAGGCGTCATCGGTAATCCTGCGTCCTGATACGGGAGTTCAACAAAAGAAAGATGGGAGAGCCGAAGCCCTCCCGTCTGGAAATCAGGTCAGTCGCGCCGATAGTTCGGCGCTTCCCGCGTGATGGACACGTCATGGACGTGACTCTCGCGCAGACCCGCATTGGTGATGCGACGGAAACGTGTCTTGGTCTGCATAGCGGCAATCGTTGCCGCGCCGGTGTAACCCATCCCCGCCTTCAGGCCGCCGACAAGCTGGTGGACCACGGCCGCCATCGCACCCTTGTAAGGCACGCGCCCCTCAATGCCTTCCGGCACCATCTTCTGCGTATCCTTCACTTCCTGCTGGAAGTAACGGTCCGCCGACCCACGTGCCATGGCGCCAAGGCTGCCCATGCCGCGATAGGATTTGTAGGAACGTCCTTCGTAGAGGAACACCTCGCCTGGAGCTTCGTCCGTGCCAGCCAGAAGCGAGCCAACCATCACCACGTCGCCACCAGCAGCGATGGCTTTCACCAGATCACCCGATGTACGGACACCGCCATCAGCAATGGCCGGGACGTTCAGTTCATGGCAGGCAGCCGATGTTTCCAGAATGGCGGAAAACTGCGGCACACCCACACCGGCCACAACGCGCGTGGTGCAGATCGAACCGGGGCCAATGCCGACTTTCACACCATCGGCACCCACTTCGATCAGCGCACGCGCCGCTTCGGGGGTAGCAATGTTACCGGCAATGACCTGCACTTCTTTTCCGAGCGACTTGATCCGCTCGACAGCCCGCAACACACCTGATGAATGGCCGTGCGCCGTATCCACCACCAGCACGTCGACGCCTGCATCGATCAGAAGCTGAGCGCGCTTGAAGCCATCCTCACCCACGCCAGTAGCGGCAGCGCAACGCAGACGGCCCAGACCGTCCTTGATGGCCAGTGGATGAGCGACGGCCTTGTCCATGTCCTTGACCGTGATGAGACCCACGCAACGGTTTGCATCATCCACGACGAGCAGTTTTTCAATACGGTGCCGGTGCAAGAGCTGGCGGGCATCGTTCGGATTGGCGCCATGCTTCACGGTGACCAGATTGTCGCGCGTCATCAGTTCGCTGACTTTCTGAGCCGGATCGTTCGCAAACCGCACGTCACGGTTTGTGAGGATACCGATCAGCTCTTTCGTCTCAGGCTGCACGACCGGCAGACCGCTGATGCCGTTGCGCAGCATGATCGCCTGCACTTCCGCCAGCGTCTGGTCCGGGCCAACCGTCACCGGATCGACGACCATGCCGGACTCGAAACGCTTGACGCGCCGAACCTGCTCGGCCTGCTCTTCCGCCTCGAGATTTTTATGGATGACACCGAGACCGCCCTGCTGCGCCATCGCGATTGCCATCTGGCATTCGGTCACGGTGTCCATCGCCGCCGAAATCAGCGGAATATTGAGATCAATGGTACGCGTGAGACGCGTGCGCGTGTCGGCGTCGGCAGGAAGAATGTCCGACGCAGCAGGAACCATCAGCACATCGTCAAAAGCGAGGGCATCTGTAATACGATCGTAAAGCGAAGAACTGGCCATGGCGCGGGCCCCCTCTCAAAATGACGGGCTACCCGGTTTCATGCACGTAAGGCGTGCCATGACGCCTGTTGTCCCGACTGTGACCTGCTGCCCGGCCAATGTGTCGACTCGACACGCAGACACCCGATTGAGGCGTCCTTGCCACGGGAGCGGACCGTCGCGGCAATCTGCCTCGGGTTCCCGACCGTTGGCGGCTCCTCATAAGCACTCTTACAGGCGCTGACAAGAACGATCAGCACCCGATTATCATGCAGATGTGATTTTCACCGGGAAACTTTTGCAAAATAATACGATATTTTCATGTGAATTCGCAAGATTTGCACATCAGTTCCTGCCTACAGTCACAATGACATTCCTCACCGTGCGTTCCGGCACGACAGGCTGACAGAACAAGCACGGGTAAAACCCGGCAAGTGGAGATTGGGCGTGACAAAGCTACTGCATGACAGGAAGCGCCGAGAAGAACCGACGCTGCCGTATGACCGGCCGGACGCCATTCTGGCCATCGTTCTGGACAGCACGCTTGACGCCGCGACGGACGCCCATCCCGAACGCCTGAAAGATCGGGAACAGGCCATTCTCGACCTATGCCAGACCGCCCACTTCCGTCCCGAGGGACTGACAGGCCCCTTCATTCTGCATCTGGCCGTACAGGGATTCTCCGGCCTCGTCTTCGATGTGCGCAATGAGGAAAACATGCCGCTCTACACGCATGTTATTGCGCTCTCTCCGTTCCGACAGCTTCTCAAGGATTACAGCATGATGATCGAGAGCTTCGAAGCGGCCATGGAAGAAGGCAATCGCGCCAAGGTGCAGGCTATCGACATGGGACGACGTGGTGTTCATGATGAAGCAGGCGATCTGCTGATCGAACGGCTCAATGGCAAGATCGCCATGGACCGACCGACGGCGCGACGCCTTTTCACCCTTGTGTGCCTCCTGACCCAGCGAGGCTAACGCCCACCCTAACCGAAGCCTTACTCCGGAGCCCTATGAACGACCGAGCTATTTCGACTGACTCGAAGGACATCTGGTTTCCGGTCACGCTGCGGCTGGACAAGGGCACAAGAGCGCTTGTGGTTGGCGGCGGGAGCATAGCAGCGAACAAGGCGGCGCTGCTTATGGCAACGGACACGCATATCACCGTCATTGCCCCCACCCTGTGCAATGAATTGCATCGAACGCTTGAGGCAGACCGCTTCACACATGTCGCCGCAATGGCGACGCAGGAGATTCTAGAAAGCCATATTCCCGGGATGCGCCTCGTTTACGCGGCGACCGACGACCGCACGGTGAATCGCCTCGTCGCCGCCATTGCGCAGGCACACAATGTCCCTGTCTGCGCCGTGGACGATCCGGAACCATCCTCCTTCATCACACCCGCCATCGTGCGACGTGGACCGGTGATGGTGTCCATTTCCACATCCGGCGCCGCCCCCGTCCTTGCCCGCCGCCTGCGGGAGCGGATCGAGGCGCTTCTGCCCGCTGGCCTCGGCCGCCTCGCCCGGTTCATGCAGGCATCCCGCGAGAAACTTGCACAAAGCCATCCCTCACCGGACACACGTCGTCGGGTATGGGAGAACTTTCTCGATGGGCAGGGCGCGGAACAGGCGCTTGCTGGCAACGAACAGGCGGCGAGCGCCACATTGGAACGCCTTGCCGCAGCTGGAAGTGGTGGGGGTGAAGTCTGGCTTGTTGGTGCAGGTCCCGGCGACCCTGATCTGCTCACCCTGAAGGCTCTACGTCTGATGCAGAATGCCGACAGCGTCCTGTATGATCATCTTCTACCACCCGACGTTCTGGATCGGGTGCGGCGCGACGCGGAACGTATCTTTGTCGGCAAGCAGCGCAGCCAGCACGCCCTGCCTCAACCGGCGATCAATGATGAGCTGGTCCGACGCGCCAAGGCCGGTGAACGCGTCCTGCGCCTGAAAGGGGGCGACCCCTTCATTTTCGGACGTGGCGGCGAGGAAATCGAAGCCCTGATGGAAGCGGGCGTGCCGTTTCGCGTCGTGCCGGGCATCTCCGCCGCCAATGGCTGCGCCGCCTCGGCAGGCATCCCCCTCACTCACCGCGACTGCGCGCAGTCCTGCCTCTTCCTGACAGGTCATGCCCGGGCAGACGGCACACTCGATCTTCCCTGGCACACCATCGCGCAACGCGGACAGACAGTGGTGATCTATATGGGCCTCGGCGGCATTGCCTGCCTCTGTGAACGGCTGGTCGATCATGGCCTGCCCCCCACTTGGCCTGCTGCCATCATCGAGAAAGGCACGCAGCCGGATCAGCGCGTGATCACGGCGGATCTCGCCTCCCTTCCCCGACTGGCGGTGGAACAGAATTTCCGCAGTCCGGCTCTGATCATTGTGGGAGAGGTAGTGAAGCACCGCGTCGTGTCAACGGGAACAAAAGAATCATAATGCAGCATTAGAAATATACCTGCTTCCCGTCGAACAAGACTGGTCGATTTCCCTCTTCCCGCGCTATAGGCGGTTCATGTTTACACTCGCGTCTTTGACCGCCCTCCTCAAAGTCATCGTCATCGACATCACGCTTGCGGGCGACAACGCAATCGTTGTCGGGCTCGCGGTCAGAAGACTGGCCGAAAAGCAGAGACGCATCGCCGTGATGGTGGGTGTAGCCGCCGCAGCACTTATCCGGCTCCTGCTCGCACTTGTTGCCACCCAGCTTCTCGGCATCATTGGTCTGAGACTTGCGGGCGGGCTACTGCTTCTTTGGGTGTGCTGGAAGATGTATCGCGAACTGCGCACCCCGGACGAGATGGACGAAGGAGACGCCCCTGCGCCCAGCAGTCTGAAGGCCGCCATTGTCAGAATCATCATCGCCGACCTGTCGATGAGTCTCGACAACGTGCTCGCGGTCGCGGGCGCGGCTGCCGAGCATGTGTGGGTTCTGGTCTCCGGTCTCGCAGTTTCCATTCTCCTGATGGCCTTCGCCGCGACCATGATCGCCAAACTGCTGGAGCGCTTTCGCTGGATTGCATGGATCGGACTGCTGGTGGTCTTCGGTGTGGCGCTCGAACTGATCTTCAAGGGCGGCACGGAAGTCTTCGAGCAGATATGATGAGGAGATTATCTCTCCTCTTCCTTGCCGGCTCCACCGCACTTCTGTCCGCGTGTTCCAACGCGCCACGCGCGCTTTCGCAAACGCCGGGCGCTTCCACCCCATCATGGCCAACGCCGCAGCAGGCTGAGAGCAGCCCCTCGACCGACGCCGTGGCGGGCCGTCTCACGACATGGCTCCAGCTTGTCGGGTCAAACAGCGCGGGCATCCCGGCCAGCATCTACGCCGATTTTCTCGCAACACGCCCGATCTGGCCACGCTGGGCGACCATTCAGGCGCGTTATGACCACGCCCTCGCCAATGAGCCGGACGATCAGGTCGCCGCCAGCCTGTGCCGCGCCCAGCCACCAAAATCGGCCACCGCGCTAAGCCGGTGTGCGAAGGCTCTCGGTGGGACGGAGCAACTGGCCGCCGCGGCACGGACAGCATGGCGCGATGGCAACGATGGCACGCAGGACGCCGCCACGCTCCGCTCCCTGTTCGCGAATATCCTGACGCCGGACGATAGCTGGGCACGCTTCCAGCGCGAGGAACGCACGGGCCGCCTTCATGCCGCAGCCGATACTGCGGCTACGTTGGATGCCGACCACGCCGCACTTGCCAGAGCACGGATCGCTTTGCGCGGAAACGATCCCGCAGCGGAAACAACACTGGCTTCCGTGCCAGCCGCCCTCGCCGCAGACCCAGTCCTTGTGCTCGACCATGCTCACTGGCTGGAAAAGAATACCCGCTTCGACGATGCCATAGCCTTGTGGAAACAGGCTGGTTTTCAGACCGAACGTGCTGCCCCTGCCGATATTCTGGGCCGTTTCTGGTTTGAACGAGACCGCCTCGCCCGTGATCTGCTCGATCAGAACCGTCCCGCCGACGCCCTCCCGATCGCCGACGATACAGCGCAGACTCGCGACCGGAACCGTGCCGACGCCGCGTTACTCTCCGGCTGGATCGCCCTTCGTGCCCTGCATGATCCGGCTCTGGCGGAAGAGCATTTCCGCGCCCTATCGGAAATGTCTTCCATCCTGAACCGTGCAACCGGCTTCTACTGGTTGGGCCGCGCCCATGCGCAGGCAGGAAACATGGCATCCGCGACAGCGGACTGGCAGCAGGCCGCCGAGGCGCCGGAAACCTTCTATGGCCAGATGGCCATTGCGAAACTGGCGAATGCTGGAAACACGCTGTTCACGCCCACGCAGATACCGGATGCGCTGGTCAACGCCCTCCGGCAGTGGCGTACGAAAGGCGTTGCCAATGAGAGCGAGCCAACGGCCATCATCACGCGCCTCGACGGCAGCGATCTCGCACGGGCCGCGCAGATTCTGGTGTCGTGGGGCGACCTGCCGCACGCACGGGATTTCCTCTCAGTATTGCTGGCTCAGGACGATGAATTACAGGATCGGAAGGCCGTCGCTGCATTGGCTACCCGTCTCAGCCTGCCGGATATAAGCGTTGCCGCCGCGCGAAAGGCGAGCAGCGTTGGCGTGAGCCTTCCTGATTACGGCTGGCCCACGCCTTACCAGCCTCCCTCGGCCGGTCTGCCCGATGGGTTCGCTCTGGCCCTGATGCGGCAGGAAAGCAATTTCAACCCCGACGCAGTCAGTTCTTCCAATGCGATCGGACTGATGCAGCTTCTTCCTGCCACCGCACAGGAAACTGCACGAAAGATCGGTGCTGGCAGCGTCACCATCGCCGCGCTGCATCAGCCGGAACTGAACATGCAGCTGGGCACGGCGTATCTCAGCAGCGTCTATAACAGGCTCGGAAACGTGGTCGAATATGCTGCGGCAGGCTATAATGCCGGACCACATCGCGTGAGCCAATGGCTGGAAACACGCGGAGATCCGGCGCATAACGGCGGCGATCAGGATGCGATGATCGACTGGATCGAGCAGATTCCGCTGGAAGAGCCACGCAATTACGTCAAACGGGTGTGGGAGAGCATTGCTGTCTACGACACCCGCCGACAGGACTGAGTTTCTTCACCTCACCGCACATTTTGGAGACCGTTTTGGACACGACCGATCAGAAGACCGGCCCGAACTCACGTCCCTCTCCCGAAGGCGCCTCTCCCGCGATGGCGCAGTGGTTCGCTCTGAAAGCGGAAAATCCGGACTTCCTGCTCTTTTTCCGGATGGGCGATTTCTACGAACTGTTTTTCGACGACGCCATCACGGCCGCTGCCGCGCTCGATATCGCATTGACGGCACGCGGTTCGCACGCTGGTGAACCGATTTCCATGTGCGGCGTGCCTGTCGGCGCAGCGCAGGCTTATCTTTCCCGCCTGATCCGCCGAGGCTTCCGCGTGGCGATCGCGGAACAGACGGCAACGCCACCCTCAAAACTTCCCGGCAAGAAAGCCACCCAGAAAGGGCCGCTTCCTCGCGCCGTCGTCCGCCTCATCACGCCGGGCACGCTGACGGAAGACGAACTTCTCGAACCCGGTCGTTCCAACCTGCTTCTGGCGCTTTTCGCGCACACCACACGACGGGGTCCAACCGAATGGGGCGCTGCGTGGATCGATATTTCCACCGGACAGTTCGAGACGGCCCGTTGCCCGGACGCGGAACTCGGCCATCTGCTCGCCCGCCTCGATCCAGCGGAAATCCTTGCCCCACCGGATCGCGACCTTGGGGAGTTCGATCTGCGTCGCGCAGTCGGTGAATTGCCACCTTCCGCCCATACGGCCCGCGCCCGTCTGGCGGAGGCTTTCGGTGTAGCGAGCCTCGATGCGTTTGGCACCTTCAGCGACGCAGAAGCCGCAGCCGGACTCATGGCGGTCGATTATATCCGCAAATCACAGGCAGGCTCCCTGCCCCGCCTCGCCCATCCGGTGCCGCAGGAAGACAGTCAGGCTCTCGGCCTTGATCCAGCCACCCGAGCCAGTCTCGACCTGCTGCGTTCCCGTGATGGCAGCGATGAACATACGCTTTTTTCCGCCGTAAACCGGACCGCGACGGCCCCCGGCGCCCGCCTGCTGGCCTCGTGGATAGCCTCCCCTCTGACAGCCCCGCACAAAATCGCTGCCCGTCAGGAATGCTGGGACTGGCTGAAGGAGGATTCCCCCCGCGTGGAGGCATTGCGCCTCATTCTGCGCAGCACCCCGGATATCGATCGCGCTCTTGGACGCCTGTCGGTGGGCCGTGGCCAACCCCGTGATCTCGCGGCGCTCCGGGACGGAATCACTGCCGCTCATGCCGTGGCGGAGGAACTGAAGCGCGTTACGTCGGACACCCGTCCTGCTCTGATTGAAAAAGCGCTGGAATGGCTGAGCGAATGCAGCCCGCTGCGTGAAGAACTGGACCGGGCTCTGGCCGACGAGCTGCCAGCCCGTCTTGATGATGGGGATGTCATTACAAAAGGCTATGACGGCGAACTCGATGCCTACCGCACGTTGCGTGATGATTCCCGGCGCGTGATCGCTACGCTTCAGAACGAATATGCGCAGCGTTTCGAGGTTGCGAGCCTCAAGATTCGTCATCACGCCCAGCTTGGCTATGTGATTGAAGTGCCGATCGCAGCGGGAAGCAAGCTGCGTGGCCGGGACGATCTTAGCTTCCGGCAGGGAACGACCACGCTGGCCCGTTTTTCCACGGAAGAACTGGTGGAACTCGATTCCCGTATCGCGGAAGCCGCTGAACGGGCGTCAGTCCGGGAAAAGCAGATCTTCGGCATACTGGTCGGGCGGGCACTGGACGATAGCGCACTCCCCTCGCTCGCCCGCGCTCTGGCGCTGGTGGACGTCACGCAGTCCTGCACCGCCCTTGCCGTGGGCGGAACGTGGTGCCGTGCGGTTGTGGACGAAACCGACAGTTTCCGGCTTGAAGCGTGCCGTCACCCGGTCGTCGAAGCGGCCCTCGGCTCCGGCGCACGATTTACGCCAAACACCTGCTCCCTCGCGCCGGAGCACCGCGTCATGCTGCTG
>NZ_JBDNXK010000055.1:0-22482 GCF_047721705.1 Acetobacter sp.
GGCTTTGAAGGAAGGAGCGAGCGGGAGGATGTCCGGAGCTGGGAGATAGCCCGTCGGCGCCTTGCCTCCCCAGGAACGCGGAGGGTGCGTCGTGACATCGGGGGCGGGGGGGCGAGGCGGGGCAGCTCGCGCACCTGATGTCAGGACAGCGCCAAGGGTGGCGGCAAGAAAAGTCCGGCGTCCAGTCGGAAGGGACATGATGGGCAGTCTCCACAGTTCTTCTCGAGTGTCTGAGTCAGACATATTCTGAAAAAAACAGGAACTGAATTCTGCCGGAGCAGTTTCTGAACCATGCTGGGAGCTTTTTGCCGCCCGTGCAGTCGTCGGCTCCCGGATTTCTCCACTTTGCTATAAGACCAGTCCCGTCCGTCACAGCCAGCAGGAACGCGACCGTGCGCTTGATCTGCCTTTTATCTGTTACCTTCACCCTTCTCGTCGGGATGATGGCCGCGTGTGGCGCGGAGGCGGCTCAGAGCAAACCGTTCATCAGCGAACGGGATACCGTGGTGCTGGTTTCTGATAGCGACACGGCTACGGCTGACCGTCCCTTGCGGATCGGTCTTTACTTCAGATTGAAACCCGGCTGGCATACTTACTGGAAAAATCCGGGGGACGCCGGTGAACCTGTTGCATTGTCCGTGACAGTATCGGGAAGCGTCACAGGCAAGAGGGACAGCATTGAGTGGCCCGCTCCCACGCGTCTGCCTGAAGGGCCTCTCATGTCCTATGGCTATACGGGCGATGTCCTGCTGCCAGTCACGATCCAGTCGGTGGCTGGTGCAGGGGACACAGTGAAAGTCAGTGCCCATGCGGACTGGCTTGTCTGCGCGGCAGTCTGTGTGCCTGAGGAAGCTGATTTTGAACTGACGTTGCCAGCGGGGCCATTGGTTCCTTCGGCGCAGGCATCCCTGTTCACGGAGGCCGCTACACAGGTGCCTCAACCGTCTCCTTTCAAAGCGACCATCACGCAGAATGGTTCGCTGACCGTGGAAGGAGAGGGGTTTTCTTCCAAAACGGTGCAGCAGGCGTGGTTCATTCCTGATGAACCGGGACAGATTGATCAGGTGGCACCTCAGTCTTTGAAAGTGTCATCGGGGCGACTGATGCTGCAATTGAAGCCGCTGGCTGGGTTTCCGAAAGGAAAGCCGTTTGGGGGGCTGCTCGATATGCGCGATGTGGCCGGGACGCGGAGTGTGCTGGCCGTGACGGCTCAGCCTGTGAATGCCGTCATGCAGATGCCCACCGGTGATGGGATGAGCTGGCTGATGCTTGCTGGTCTGGCATTTCTCGGTGGCCTCATTCTCAACCTGATGCCTTGTGTGTTTCCGGTTCTCGCCATGAAGGCACTGGCTATTTTGCGACTGCATGAGAACAGGAGCCATCTCCGTAGTGGCGTTGCTTACACAGCAGGCATTCTGCTGACGTTCGCCTGTCTGGGGGGCGTCATGCTGGCGGCACGTGGTGCGGGAATTTCCGCAGGGTGGGGCTTTCAGTTTCAGTCGCCCGCTTTCGTGACGGGCATATGCTTGCTGCTGTTCGCTGTCAGTCTCGGCCTGCTGGGTATTTTTGAATTGCCCGTCATCAGCGCCGGACAATCGCTGCTGTATTCCCAGCGAGGTCTGCTGGGTGATTTTCTGACAGGGATGCTCGCAGTTCTTGTCGCCACACCTTGCACTGCGCCTTTCATGGGCGGCGCGATTGCAGGTGCGTTGGTCGCGCCACCAGTGGCGGCGCTCGGCATTTTTCTGGCAATGGGGCTGGGGCTTGCCAGTCCCTATCTGATGCTTGCGCTTATACCCGGGCTGGGACGTTTTCTACCCCGTCCGGGGCGATGGATGGAAATTCTCCGGCAGGTTCTGGCTTTTCCCGTTCTGGCGACATGTGTCTGGTTGCTATGGGTGCTGGCGCAACAGAATGGCAATGCCGTGGCTGTCGCTGGAGGCGGTCTGCTGGCATTGGGTTTTAGTGGCTGGCTGGTCGTGACGGCGCGGGGAATTGGTGGGCGCCGCGGACAGATCGGATTGTTCGCTGCGGCCATTCTTGTTGCGTGTGCGCCTCTTCCATTTCTGTTTTTTCTTTCTTCAGGAAGTGGTTTTCACAAAGAAATGGTCGCGGAAACGTCTTCCGAACAGACATTTTCAGAAAATAGGCTGAATAAACTGCGTGGCCAGGGAAAGCCTGTTTTTGTGGATATGACGGCGGCATGGTGCATCACCTGTTTGGTGAACGAACATGTGACGCTTGAAAGTAGCTCTGTACAGAAGGAATTTACAGAAAAGGGGATTGTTTTCCTTAAGGGAGACTGGACGAACCGGAACCCGGAAATAACGACCTTTCTGCATCGCTATGGCCGGGATGGCGTGCCTCTCTATGTCTATTTTCCACCCCATGGAGAAGGGTATGTTCTTCCTCAGGTGCTGACCGGGGCCATCGTGAAAGCTGCGCTCGAAAGTCACTAGAAGAGACAGTTATTGTGCTCCGTATTCTCAATACTGGAGCAGTAAATATCATGATTCAGCGCAAGCTGGGCAAGAAGCCCGCGCGTCTGGACCCTCGTACCTATCGTCTTGCCGGGCCTCTTCACTATCGTCTTTCCGAACCGCCTCCGTCCGTCAACTGGGCTCCGAGCGTGGTTTGGCCCATGTGGTGCAATGATACACTTGGTTGTTGCACACAGGTTTCGGTCGCGTCTGCGATCCGGACATGGACAGGGGCTGCGCTGACGCCCATCGAACTGACAGATACGCATGTGGTGGAAAATTACAGCGCGGAATCCGGTTATGTGCCCGGCAGTCCGATGTCCGATCGTGGCGCGGTGGAAGTGGATGTGCTTTCGCGTTGGTGCCGGGAGGGGTATGAGCGGCCCGGTCAGACACGGGATTACCTGACAGCCTTCGGTTATGTCAGTCCGGCGGATACGGCTTCAGTCCATCGAGCCATCGCCATGCTGGGTGGACTGTATATTGGTCTTTCCCTACCGAACTATGCCTGTTCAGGCGATGCTGACTGGGTAATTGATCCGACGGCGGACAACCGCATTGCGGGTGGTCATGCGGTCTGGCTGCATGGCTATGACGCGGACTGGCTGTATCTCAACACGTGGGGTGCGCCACGTCGCATGTCCTATGGATTTTTCGCCCAGTATTGCGATGAGGCTTATGGTCTGATTTCACGCCAGAACTGGACGACGCTGAAGAATGTTTCTCCGCGCGCCGAAAATCTGGAGGAACTGGTCGGCGAACTCAGAGCTGCCGCGGAATGAGAGGGTGAGGGTTCCACTCTCAGGCCGCTTTTGGAAGCTTATGCTTCCCCTTTGGCGATCGTATGCAGGTTCTCGGGCGTCAGCACGGTGATTTCATGTGCCGCCCCCATTGCCAGTAGCCCGTCACGACGGAGGCCGCTCAGTGTACGACTGACGGTCTCCACCGTCAGGCCAAGAAAATCGGCGATGTCGGCGCGGGTCATGGGAAAATGCAGCTTGGCGTTGTCCGGAAGGTCGTTGCCGTAATTTTCGACCAGTTGCCCATAAAGGAAACTCGCCACGCGCTCCCGTGCGGTTTTGCGGCCAAGTAACAGCATCTGGTCCTGTGCGGCGACAAGCTCGTTGGCCGCTTCGCTCAGCAACCGACGTTCGAGCACTGGAAACTCATGCACGACGGTTTCCAGCTTTTCCCGCGAAAAGCGGCACAGGCGCACCTGATCGATGGCTTCGGCACCGAAGGCATAGCGGTCGGAGACAGCCAGTCCCAGAAAATGTCCGGTGCTGACAAAGCCGGTAATCTGACGCCGGCCGTCAGGAAGCGACTTGAACAGCTTGACGGTGCCGGAGGTGACGTTGAAAAATTCGTTCGCTGGCGCGCCTTCCTCAATGAAGACACGGCCCGGCGCTATCGTCACGCGCACGGCAGCCTGCGCAAGGCGCTCAAGTTCCTGATCATCCAGCGCGCTACAGATGCCGCGGGCACGCACTTCGCAGACAGCGCAGCCTTTGCAGCCTTCCATCCCGGCAATCACCAGCCTGCGCGGTCGGAATGTCGTGGATTCGTCTGTCAGGGAAGATGATGCCATTGCTGTATCCTGCTCCCTGCCAGGAGAAATATTTCTTATCAATTCCAAGTCGTCTTTAGCGCGATTACGCCGCGATCACACCCCTTATCATCGCAGGGCGCGTATTGATTTATATCATTGCCGAAAATCGCTGTCTTCCGCCACCGCAGAACTACCGCTTATTGCAGGAAGAACGGTCGGGCGTGAACGAGAGAACCTCTTCTATTCTGGTGTCTTCAATGGAGCCGGCAGACGTGACGCTGGCTTTTCCTCTTGTCGCCATCGATGAGCCGGGACTGACATTGGCGGTCTGGCGACGACGGGCGAAGCGCCTCACCTCCCCAGCCTCCCGTGGAAAAAATGGGGTTTTTCTCGCGCGTTATGCCGGAATGCAGGGGCCATGCGGCGCTGCGTTCTATCATGTGGTTCCGCAAGGAAAAGACCGAAATGCAATCTGCCATATAAAACGTATCGTCGTGCTCACGATGGGGCCGAGCCATCCCATCACCATCGCGTTGATTCAGGCGACGTCGGAGATGGCGCGACGGCTTGGATGTCAGGAGACGCACATCCGCCTCGTCCGACCAGATCCGTATACGTTATCAGGACTGTGTTCGTCCGGTTACGCTTCCGAGGCGATTCTGTTGCATAAAAACATCACTTCACCTGAACTTGTCGTTCATTGATCCAGATCAACGCTCTGTTTATGTCTGCATGGTTACAGGGCCGTCAGATTTAATGCTTCTGGAAATGAGACGACCCGTATGACCCAGTCCCGCTCGCTTCTGGCTGCCACGCTCCTCGGCGCCAGCGCCCTGTGCAGCACCGCGCACGCTCAGGTCACCACCGCTCCTGCTCCTGCCGCCGCTCCTGCTGGCTCGGCTTATGTGACAGCCCCGGTTGTCGCTCCGGCTGTTGCGCCTCCGCCGGCTCGCGGTGGTCGCTGTGGCATTTTCGAGACCTGCGCCAGCACGAAGATCGGTCTGGGTAAGGGCGACTTCATGATCCGTCTGTCCGGCGTGGGCATCCTGCCGCAGGATCGTGACAGCAAGGTCAGCGTCAACGGCATCCACATGGCAGGCACGCACGTTTCGACGACGAATCAGGCAATGCCTGAGCTGACGTTCGAATACTTCCTGACGGACAACATCGCTGTCGACCTGATTGCCACCAGCACGCGTCACGAAGTGTCCGCGAACGGTGGTGAGCTTGCCGGCATCGCCGGTCAGCACAAGACCGATCTCGGCAAGGCATGGGTTCTGCCGCCAGCTCTGACCTTCACGTGGCATTTCCGCCCGCACAAGCGCTTCAACCCATATGTGGGTGTCGGCGCGGACCTGCAGTGGTTCTACAACATGAAGGGGTCAGGCGCGCTGGGTCTGACGAAGCTGAACTCCGGTTTCACCGGTGGCCCGCTGGTCAATGTCGGCTTCGACTACCAGATCGTCGGCAACTGGTTCTTCAATGCGGATGTGAAGCAGGTCTTCTCACGTATGCACGCTTGGGCGCAGAACCGCTCCGAGACGCTGCGTGGCCGCGTGCATGAGTCTCTCGACCCGACCGTGGTTTCCGCTGGTATCGCTTACCGGTTCTAAGTTCATGGACGCGGTGCCGTCGTCATCACTGCTCGCGCGGTACGATGGCAACCTGCCGCGTTATACAAGTTACCCGACCGCCATCCGGTTCTCCGAAGCGGTCGGTTCTGCTGAAGCGTCTTGCTGGCTGGAAGAAATTCCAGCGGGTGAGGCGCTTTCTCTCTATGTGCATGTGCCGTTCTGCGATGAGCTTTGTGGCTTTTGCGGTTGCAACACTTCTGTGGTGCGCAGCGAATCGGCACGAACGTCTTATGGCGATCTGCTGGAAGACGAGTTGCACCGCGTTACGAAGCTGATTCCTGTGCCTGCACAAGGCAGGCCACCTATCAGCCATCTTCAGTTTGGTGGCGGGACGCCGACGACTCTCCCTGAGGCAGTATTCCGCAAGCTTTTTGCGCAACTACATGCGGCCTTCGATCTTCTGCCGC
The DNA here is from genome assembly GCF_047721705.1 of Acetobacter sp. GTDB lineage: Bacteria > Pseudomonadota > Alphaproteobacteria > Acetobacterales > Acetobacteraceae > Acetobacter. The sequence continues at coordinate 6,071 of NZ_JBDNXK010000055.1, forward strand.
ACACTGAAGTCAGCATTGAACTCGATCCCCGTCATTTTGAGCCACAAATGGCTCATCTGCTTGCGGAACTCGGTTTTAACCGTGCCAGCCTTGGCGTGCAGGATATCGAGCCTCGCGTGCAGCAGGCGTGTGGCCGGATCCAGAGTTTCGAGCAGACCGAAGCCTGTGTGGTCGCAGTGCGGGAAGCCGGTATTGCAAGCGTCAATATCGATCTGATCTATGGTCTGCCTTACCAGACGGCGGAGAGTGTGCAGGTCACAGCCCTCAGAACGGCCTCGTTGCGACCGGATCGCATTGCGGTGTTCGGGTATGCCCATGTGCCGTGGAAAGCCAAACGGCAGCAGATGATGCCGGAACAAGCGCTGCCTGATCGGGATGCGCGAATCGCACAGAGAGCGATGATTGATGCGACCTTGCGCGAGGCGGGGTATGTGCCGGTCGGCCTTGATCATTACGCCCTGCCGCACAATTCCATGGCGGCGTCTGTCCGGGAAGGAACGCTGAAGCGAAACTTTCAGGGTTATACGACGGACGCAGCGCGTTACCTTGTGGGCATCGGCGCTTCGGCCATTTCCTCTCTCCCCGGCGGATTTACGCAGAACATCGTCAATGTGGCGGCCTACCGCGAGGCGCTTGAGAAAAACACCGGCTTACCCGTGGCCCGTGGGGTGGCCTGCTCAGCCGACGACAGGGTTCGCGGTGCACTCATCGAACGTCTGATGTGTGATCTTGCGGTCGATCTCGGTGTTTTCGGCCCTGATGATTATGCGGCGGAAAAAGAGCGCCTTCTCCAGTTCGCTCAGGACGGGCTTGTGGTGTTCGACGGAGAGCGTGTGAGCGTCACGGAAGCAGGTCGTCCTTTCATCCGCAATATTGCGGCTGTTTTCGACCGCTATCTGCCGAAAGCTGGTGCAGGCCCGAAGCAACATTCGCAGGCAATCTGAATCAGAGAATAAGGTCTTGCTCGGTCAGAAGTGGGGCCGCGATATGAGCCTGTCCTGTCATCAGTCCCGGTCTGAGGCGTACCATGATCGGTCTGTGATCTGAGGCGAAAACCGGCAGCACTTCACAATCTTCACAGACAGCACCACGGATCAGGCAGCGGTCGATGCGGATGGGAACGAGATCGGCCATGCGATGGGTAGGCGCGCGTGGACCGACATCGGTGAAGCCCGGTACAAGTGTTGGGCCGACCAGATTGAAATCACCGAGAATGGCGGCGGGTAATGGCAGTACGGCCGAGAGGCGACGCAACTGACGGCGATTCATGATCTGGCCGTGGGAAAGATGGACATTGGCCACCGTAAGGGTCGGCAGGCGGATGATCTGGGCGATGCGCTTCACGATCATCCCTGAGGGGATGACGCAGGTACGTGGTGCGCGGGAAAATGGAACCCGGCTCCAGCAGGCCACGCCGTGAATACGGCCCGGGAGCGGGGAGCGGGCATAATGGCCACCGACAAGGTCTGGAAGGAGGTCAATCTCCTCCGTTGCTTCCTGCATCAGGAGAAGGTCGGGTCGCTCGCGTTCCAGCAGAAGCTGAACGTCCCGAAGGCTGGCCCCGACGCTATGCAGCAGGTTCCAGCTGATGATCTTGACGTCCTGCTCTCCTCGGGGGCTGCCGGCGACAGTGACCGTCTTGAGCGCGCGAGCGCGGCGCCGGACCCGTTTCAGAAGAGGTTTCCGTTTCGGTTTGTCCATTATTTTCCCTGTGATTCCTTATAACCTGACTGATAGGCGAGGCGACCAGCCGCGAATTCGACAATCAGGGTGTACCCGACCGCAAGCAGGACGGGGCCGAGAAAAATTCCCAGTCCCCCAAACTCCAGCACACCGCCAATCACGCCGATAAGCGTGAGGAGATAGGGCAACTGTGCGCCACGAGAGATGAAGAAGGGACGAATGACGTGGTCTGCTCCGGAAATAAGAATGATGCCGTAAAGAGCGAGCGCTATGCCCTTCCAGAGGTGATGGCTGAGGGCGAGCCAGATGGCGGCAGGCACCCAAACGAGTGGCGCGCCGACAGGTAGCACCGAAAGAAAAGAGGCCAGTGTGCCGAAGAGAAGCGGCTCCGGAACCTTCACGATCCAGAAGCCGAGACCTGTCAGCACACCCTGAATCAGCGCGGTGCCGATAACGCCGTACACGGTGCCGCGCACTGTGCCGCCGATGATTCGCTCAATGCGCTCGGCCTGTCCGCCAGCGACGCGCACGATCAGCTGCTGGATCGTGCGTCCCATCGAATCGCCGCTCGACCAGAAGAAAAACGCGATGAACAGCGCCATCGCAAGATGCAGGCCGCCATTGGCCATCTGCATGATGAGGGCGGCGATGGATTGGGCGATGTCACCTGCATAGGGGCGAAGCGTGTGGTTGAGATCCCCCAGATCCTGAGCGGCTTTCTGCCATAAGGCCGTCAGTTCCGGTCCGAATTGCGGAATTCTCCTGATCCACTGTGGGACAGGCGGAAGCTGGAGGCTGGGCAGGAGCGCGTTGGTCAGGTCGGTCACGACCGTGGGCGCGTCCGACACGACTTCGGAAGCAATGAGCGAGATGGGAACCACGACGCAGACTGCGCTCAGCAGCGTCATGCACAGGGCGGCTGTAATCGACCCCATGTAGCGCCGGAACCAGCGCAGCACGGGCCATGTGGCGAAGGTAAGAATTCCGGCCCAGAGCATGGCGGAAAGAAAGGGGGCGGTCACGATCACGCACCCATACGCCACGCCGAGAATCAGTAGCCCGCTGATAAGTCTTTCGGCGCTCATGACGCTCCGGATTCCACGCTGCGCGCGGTGCAATGGACTGCCTGTCCGCTTCGCAAAGTCAGCAGAAACCCTGCCGAAGATGGAGGCGTGTTTTCAGAGGCAGTCTCACTGTTTTGACACGCCATTGCAACGGCCGCTCTAAAAAATTGATGTCGGTATGCACATGGTTGAGTTGTGCCTTTTTTCTGCCATTCAAAATCGCAAAATATGGACTCTTTACAGAAAGGCAGATTAACGTATTATTGATGATGTGCCCTACACTACCGTTCATTAATGCCAAGGAAAGAATGGAATGGCTGCTGTGACTATGCGTCTGAGTGAGATCGGGCAGCAGCTGCGTGCTTTTCGTCTCGAATCCGGTATGCGTGCGGACGAAATCGCAGCGCGTCTGGGTGTTTCGCGGGCCGCGCTCTACCGGTACGAAAAAGGCGAGGTGATCAAGCTCGACACCGTGCAGAGGCTGGCGGAGCTGCTGAAGGTTTCCCCGCTGACTCTGCTGGGTATCGGGGTTGAGTATTACAGCCGTCCGATCAGTTTTTTCGAGCGTGTCCGACAGGTCGAGGAAGAGGCTGATCAGATCCTTCAGATCATCGATCCGGTCGCCTATCTTGTGACCTCTCCCGATTATGATTCCGTTCTTTTCCGCGCGATCGTGGAGCAGACAACGGATACGGCCCTGATCAAGCAGCATCAGGAGATCTTCGCGGCGCGTAAGGAATCCTACCGTCTGCGCCGTCCGACGATGATCACCATGCTGAGTGAACAGTCTGTCGAGCGGTTTCTGCAGAAAGGCGTGGGAGACGCCATTCCCATGTCCGAGGAACTCCGCACGGAGGCGCGTAAGGTCGCGGCGATGGAAATCGGTCGTATTGTCGAGATGATCGAATCCGGTCCGATCGGCCTGCAGTTCAGCCTTCTTGCGGATGTGGAAAGCACGACGAGCTGCATTCTCATGCGTGGCCGCGAGCGCATGATGCTGGCGATCAATCCGTTCCGTTGTGACACGTCTCCGGTTGCAACAACGGGGGTGTCGCTGGTGACAAGCGCGCCGGAAGCCGTGAACGCGCATCAGCGGGTCATCGAAGTGCTGTGGGCGGAATCGCTCAAGGGCAAGGAAGCGGCGGAGCGGTTGCGGAACCTGCTTGCACAACACGCAATCCAGTGATTCTGTGCTCCTCTCCACAGTCAGTGGAGAGGAGATGATCCGTGATCCAGCCCCTTATATCCGCCGAAGCATTGCAGACGCGCATTGCTGACGGTGATCTCGTCATTCTCGATTCCACTGCGAATCTGCCGGGTGAACAGGTCGATCCGGAGACGGCCTTTCTGCGTGAACGTCTGCCGGGCGCGCAGCGTTTCGACATAGAACTGTTCTCCGACCCGGATCTTGCATTGCCCCACATGGTGCCATCGGCAGGGCGCTTTGCACGACTGGCCGGAGAACTGGGCCTCACACACGAAACGACGATCGTTTTTTACGATCAGGGCAACATTGCCTCTTCCTGTCGCGCATGGTGGTTGTTGCGCCTCTTCGGGCATGAACGGGTCTTTATCCTTGATGGTGGATTGCCTGCATGGCGCGCCATCGGTGGTGCAACGGAACAGGGTGCCCCCGCGTCGCCGACCCCGGTTTCTTATGTGCCGCGCCTGACTACCTCTCTTCTGAGAGGATTGGGCGATATGCTGAGCCTCTGTGAACAGCAGCAGTCGGGGGATGCTCTTGTTCTGGATGCCCGTTCAGCAGGACGTTTTGAGGGGACAGCCCCCGAACCGCGTGCGGGACTTTCTTCGGGACATATGCCTGGTGCGAGAAATATTCCGTTTGGCGAATTGCTGGATGATCAGAAGAAATTTCTTTCTCAGGCTCAACTCGCCGACCGGTTTGCACACGCCGGTGCGCATGCGGCCCATCAAACGCTGATCGCAACATGCGGCTCGGGCATGACGGCGGCGGTCATCGTCGTGGGAGCCGTTATTGCTGGTTTTGCCAATGTGGCTCTTTATGACGGATCGTGGGCTGAATGGGCGGCGACACCGGGTGCCCCCATCGAAAAAGGCAGAGTGCAGGAACGGAATTGATGACCACAGGAGAAGACAGGGTGGCCCGAGGGTGGGAGGCGCTGAACGGACGGCTGGTTGAACTGGCGCGTCCAGACCTGCGCGATGAGCGGTTTCGTCAGACGGGCACGCTGGTCAATGCCCCTGTTTCGCGTGGTTCGACCATGCTCTTCGCCGATCTCGACACCATGCGTCGGGTAGGTGGGGAGCGCTATAAGCATACGGCCATCTACGGTGCGATGGGCTCGCCCGTGCAGCATGAACTCGAGCGGGCTGTCGCCGCGCTGGAGGGAGGAGGCGATACACAGATCGTTTCTTCCGGTCTTGCCGCCTGCACGACCGCGCTGCTGACATGGACGAGCTCGGGCGGCCACTGCCTCGTGCCGGATTCCTGCTACGGACCGACACGACGTTTCGCCGACACGATACTCCGCCGGTTCGGGGTTGAGACAACCTATTACGACCCGATGATATCCGAAGATGCCTTACGCACGCTGATGCGTCCCAACACGCAGGTGGTGTTTGCGGAGAGCCCGGGCAGTCACACATTTGAAGTGCAGGACGTGCCGATGCTGGCGCGTGTGGCGCACGAATGGGGGGCTCGGGTTCTGCTCGACAATACGTGGGGTTTCGGTGTGTTCGCACCGTTCGCTCACGGCGTGGATGTCTCGATTCAGGCGCTTACGAAATATGCGGGCGGTCATTCCGATGTCATTGTCGGAGCGATCACAACTGCTGGTGAGGACGACTGGCAGATGCTGCGCGATGCTGCCATCCAGCTCGGACAGGTGGCTGGACCGGACGATTGCTGGCTCACCTTGCGTGGACTGCGCAGCATGGGTGTACGGCTGGCGCGTCAGGCCCGGACGGCATGGCGTGTCGCAAGCTGGCTCCGCGAGCAGCCTCGAGTGGCGCAGGTGCTTTATCCGGCTTTTCCCGAATGTCCCGGCCACGAGTTCTGGGAGCGTGACTTCACGGGTGCCGGACCGCTCTTTACCGTCGTTCTGGATAGTTCATGCGACCGTGCCGGAATGGAGCGGATGATCAACGGCCTGACGCGCTTTGGAATCGGTGCGTCATGGGGCGGTTACGAAAGCCTCGTGCTGCCGACAACGGGCGGCATCTCCCGTTCGCTCTCTGGCGCGTTGCCGGAAAGCCCTGCGTTCCGGCTGGCGATCGGTCTGGATGATGCTGACGATCTGATCGCCGATCTGGATGCCGCCTTTGGACGTCTGAACGGTTAAGCGGGGAACCGCGCAAGCCGTTCCGTGATGAGGTCGTAAGCCGCATCCACATCGCATTCCCGGAGGAACAGGACATTGGTGGGGAGGCCGGAAACACCCCACCAGTCCACCACCGACATGCCCATTGTCAGTTCGCTGCCGGTCTCGACGCGCACATTGACGTTCCGTCCGCGATAAAGATCAGGTTTCAGCAGCCACAGGACGGTATTGGGATCATGCAGTGGCCCTCCATCCGTGCCATATTTTGTGGCCTCAAAGCGCTTTTCGAACCGGAGCCAGTCCGCAACCACGGCGCCGACGCGATTGGGGAGCGCCTCGAAACGCGCCAGTCGGGCAGCGCTGGTGTGGAGGGTGTGGGTCACGTCCAGCGGCAACATGGTGATGGGAATGCCCGATTCCAGCACGATGGCGGCTGCATGCGGATCGACATAGATGTTGAATTCCGCCGTGGGCGTGATGTTACCGACTTCCGAAAACGCGCCCGACATGGTGACGATCCGCGCGACCCGCTCGCGCAACGCCGGTTCACGCGCAATGGCAAGCGCGAGATTGGTCATAGGGCCAATGGCGCAAAGCGTGATCGTTCCCGGCGGATGATCCATCACGGTACGGATCAGGAAATCGACCGCGTGTTCCGGTGCGGCGGTGATGGTTGGGTCGGGCAGATCAGCACCCTCGAAGCCCGTTCGTCCATGAACATGCGTCGCGTTGACGAGCGGGCGGAGCAAGGGGCGGTCTGCTCCCATGAAAACGGGAATATCTTCGCGTCCGGCCAGTTCCATGGTCTTGAGTGCGTTGATCGTTGCCTGCTGGACGCCGACATTGCCTGCGACGGTTGTCACGCCGAGCAGTTCGATCTCGGGGCTGATCAGTGCAAGAAGAATGGTCAGCGCGTCGTCCTGTCCGGGGTCCGTGTCGATAATGATTTTCACGGCAGTTTCCCCCTTCAGGTCTGATGGTTCTCAGTGATAGCGGCGCAGGAGTCCAACAAGCTGCCCCTGAATTTTCAGGCGCTCGGCGGGAACGATGCGTGTCTCGTAATCGGGATTGGCGGCTTCGAGCGCAATGGCATTGCCGCGTCTGCGAAGCCTTTTCAGAGTCACTTCGGTATCGTCGATAAGCGCGACGACGATCTTGCCGCTTTCCGCCGTATCGATGCGCCGGATGATGACGGTGTCGCCATCCAGAATGCCGGCGTTGATCATCGAATCGCCTGACACTTCCAGTGCGTAATGTTCGCCCTGCCCAAGCAGCGCGGCGGGTACGTCGATTTGGGTGGTGTGGTCCTGAAGCGCTTCGATGGGCAGACCGGCGGCAATGCGCCCATAGAGCGGCAGGCTTGTGGAAGGGACGTCGTGCTCCGTCTTCACGCCTGCGAGCCGCTGTGAAAAGTCGCCCTCGATGACATTCAGCCCGCGACGGAGCGAGGAAGGCTGCACGGATTCCGGCAGCCGCAACACTTCCAGCGCGCGCGCCCGGTTGTGACGCCGCTGGATGAAACCGCGTTCTTCCAGTCCGGAAATCAGACGGTGAATGCCGGACTTGGATTTCAGTCCCAGTGCATCCTTCATCTCGTCGAAAGAAGGAGAAAAGCCGGTGCGACCCAGATAGGAATCGATGAACAGCAACAGTTCATGCTGTTTGCGTGTAAGCATCCGTTCGACCCCTGTTCATGGTTGCGCGTGGTGGAAGACTCAGTTTTTGTTCTATATAGGTTCCCTTTTCGGGTCAACGAAACAACGCGCATAACCCGGCAAGGATGCGTTGCCTCTTGCAATGCGTCACATGATGCCGCACCCCTGCTGCTGCAAAGCCGGTGCGTGCTCCCGCGTCAGCCGGACGGATGATCGTCCCCGCTGGAACTGCTGCCGGTCCTGACAGAAGCCGGAGACCCTCGTCCATGGATGCAGCCGCCATCCCCCCGACCGCCGAAGCGCGCCATTACGAAAGCCTCAAGCCTCAGGCCCGGCAATGGTTCGAATCGTTGCGCGACCGGATCTGCGCGGCGTTTGAGGCCATCGAGGACGAAGCCGTTGAAAAGGACGCGCCGGGTTTGCCCGGCCGTGATGAAAAGGCCGGTCGCTTTGAGCGCACCGCGTGGACGCGTGAGGCGGGGGACGACGCCCACACGGAAGGCGGCGGTGTGATGAGCATCATGCGCGGGCGTGTCTTTGAGAAGGTCGGTGTGAATGTTTCCACTGTCAGTGGAGAATTCAGCCCCGAGTTTCGCAAGACAATTCCCGGTGCGGCGGAAGACCCGCGTTTCTTCGCGACAGGCATCAGCCTCGTTGCCCATATGTGCAGTCCGCTGGTGCCCGCGGCGCATTTCAATACGCGCATGATCGTCACGACGCAGGGCTGGTTTGGCGGCGGCGGCGATATCACCCCCATGTTTCCCGAGAGCGAGGAAGCGCAGGATGACGCGGCGCTCTTTCATGACGGATTCCGACTGGCATGCGAAAAGCACGACCCGGAGTATTATCCGCGCTTCAGGGCGTGGTGTGACAAGTATTTCTATCTTCCGCACCGGCTGGAACCGCGTGGTCTCGGCGGGATTTTCTACGACCGCCTTCATAGCGGTGATCCGTCCATGGACTTTGCTTTCACGAAGGATGTGGGGCTGGCGTTTCTTGAAACCTATCCCGAAATCATCCGTGGTCGCATGATGGAGAGGTGGACGCCCGAGCAGCGGGAAGCCCAGCTCATCCGGCGCGGCCGCTATGTGGAATTCAACCTCCTCCATGATCGCGGCACGCTGTTCGGCATCAAGACAGGCGGCAACACCGACGCCATTCTCATGAGCATGCCGCCTGAGGTGAAATGGCCTTAACGAAAGCGCCCTGAACTGGCCACAGAGACGCTTTAACCTTATGGTGGCCATGCTTCTTTAAGCATTCTCAGTGACAGCGGAAGGAAGCCTCATCGTTTTGTTCGACCCGGATCAGAATCCCGACAGGCGCCAGCTTGGTGGCCCGAGCCGACGCGCTCTTCTGAAGACATCGCTTGGGTTGATAGCGGGTGTCGGTGGTCTTGCCTGCGCGACCGCTTCCCGTGCTCTTGCGCGAGAACCGCTCGATCAGGCGCTCCTCCATGCGGCCTCCTCTCTTGTGCCTGCGCCGACAATGGGAACGCCCACGCTTATTGTCGCGGGTGGACCGGGAACGGGGCCGACCCGCTGGGCGCCCCGTCTTGCACCCAGTCTGGAGGAAACGCTGTCCACGGATGGCCCCATCATCCAGCGTCCTGTCATCGGGCAGGATGGTGTGACGGGCGCCAATCTGTTCGATGCCCAGACGGCAGGTGACAGCGCCCTGCTTGCCCCCGGTTCGGCTATCATTGCCGCGCTGGCAGGTGATACGCGCGTTCATTTCGACTTTCAGCGCTGGGTGCCGGTGCTGCTGGCGGCGGGTGCCCCTCTGATTGTGGGGCATGTCGATTTCCGCCGCTCCCTGCGGACCATGATTCAGAACACGCCTGTGAGGGTGGCGGTGACCACCCCGACGGGTGGCGAACTTCCAGCACTGGTGGCGATGGCCATCCTCTCCATGCGCGTCATTCCGGTCAGTGGTTTCGCCATACCGACGGACAGCATCGCCGCGCTGCGGAAAGGGGCAGTGGACGTCATCCAGCTCTCACCCGTGGATGTCACGCCGGAACTGCTGGGTGGGTTGCAGGAAGAGGGGTTCGTGCCGCTTTTCACGCTTGCATCATCGCCGCAGGGCGACATCCCGGATTTTGCTACCCGTTTTACAAGCTTGCGAGGACGGCCGCCGTCCCATCCTTTGTGGCCAGCGTATCGGGCGCTTGCGCAGGCTGCATCGATCGATGCGGCGCTCGTGCTGCCGATGCTGACATCCGCCGCCAGCACAGCGCGTTGGCGTCACGCCGCAGCTCAGGCCGCCATGCAGCCGTCACTGGTTGCGGCTGCCAAGGAAGACGGTACGCGACTGGTGACGGAAACGGATATTTTTCCGCTCTACAGCACCCTCACGCCCGGCCTGTCCGATATGTTGGCGCTCAGGCGCTGGCTGGCCATTTCCAACGCGAGTTGGCGAACGGGTTAACGTTGCCTGCCCCTTGGAAGGGGCAACGTGCTGCTTAAATGAATGGAAAGAGCAGGCCCGGCAGGCGATGGCTGATGTCTTCGCGAGCCGAGGGCGCGACAGAATACAGCACGCTCAGGAACGCGTTGGGCGTTGGCGGGACGGGAGCGGAGGCGACCCACTCCATGATCTCGGCCGACGATGTGCCGCTGTTGGGGTGGAAAGGTACCGCAAAGCGGCTGTCCGGATATTCGAGGCCATGCACGACTTCCAACGTTGCCGATTCCCACGCATCAGCTTCCCGACGGTTGGCTTCCACAAACCGGCAATCTCCCTCATTGGGAGGGATGAAGCAGACGAAAAGCCCGTTCATCGGGTTCATCAGCGCCAGCTTGCCGGATGGCAGTTTGTACATTCTGTAAATGGGCTGATCGGTCACACGTTCATCGCCGATCAGCAGGACGTTTCTGTTCTGAATGCCGGGAACGAAAAGCGTGACCAGATCCGGGGTGGAAGGAAAGAGCGCGCCATAAACCGGCAGCATGCCGTGTTCCTCGGCCGCTCCCTGCGTGGCGTTGAAGACTTCCTGTGTGGCTGGCGCGTAGCACAGATAGGTATTGTGAATGGAGCGGAACCGCACGAGCCGGGGTTTCTCGATCTCTCCGTCCGTGAACGGCATCTTTTTCTCGCTGACAGAGCTATCGCGGAGCGTCTGCACAGCGGCCGTCACCATGTTTCTGTAGATCGGTAACAACGTATTGTGGACCGCGCGAATGTTCCGCAACGGCTCCAGATCCGTCAGATCATTGTGGTCGAAACGGTGCCACGGCCCCTGGCTGTCAGGCAGATCGCTGTGCATGCGGCGTTTCACGCGGGCGATGTAATGCTCCATGCTGCGGCAGATGAAATGCATCACAAAGGCATCGGACCAGTCGATCCTCTGGATGGGGAGCGCCTGTTCCACTTTCTCGCCGTTGGGGCGGACATAGTTCTCCACCGGAACATCAAACCAGTGCGGATTGATGTATTCGCGTCCCATTTTCTCGGGGCGCACGAAGCTTTTTACCAGTTCGTTGTCACCGAGTTCGGGCGTTGAATGCTGGGTGAAGGCTTCCACGGCCGTCGTGTGCGGACGCACGACCTTGCCGGAGCTGCCATAGATGCGCCACGAGAAGGCGATGGCGCCCGCTTCGGGCGGCATTCCCGCGAGAAATTGCGGCAGGCTGTCAGTGTGACGGAGATAGAGATATTCGTCGCCGTCCAGAAAGCCGAGCCAATCATATTTGCCTCGACATTCTTCCGCTGCGGCCATGAAGCTGTCGCGCTGGCGGAGATAGAAGCTGGGCTGGGACGCAGGATCGGTGCGAACGGCCCGGATATCGTAGGATTTGGCAGCGGCCTGAATGATTTCCCATGTGCCGTCTGACGAATGGTCTTCAAAAATGAAGAGCGTTTTGACGCCAAGAGCGATGTGCCATGCAATCCATCCTGCGATGTCGGAAAACTCGTTTTTGACAAACAGGGCGATGGCGACAGACGGAAGGGAAGAACTCATTGTGTGTGCATACTCAGGCAGTTGTGCGCCGCATGAGAGGGGCGCGGGCCGACAGATCCGATGATCCATCATTATTGAAACACATAAACACGAACTGCCGCGCAGGCTCAATGCAGGCGCGGCACGGAAGCGTGTGGATCACAGAAACCGCTTTATTCCTGAGTGTTGAGGGGCGGCTCTTTGGGCTGGTGTGCTTCAATGTCATGGAACCGGGAATAATCGACCGCCACCACGCCATTCGGGCGGCTGTGAACGATGTCGACAAAGCGGTGGTGGTGCATGACATGGTCGAAAGCGTAGCTCGTCCGAGCGAAGACCGTCTGTCCCATCGCCTCGTCCGTGCCGGTGACGGTCACGATGATCTCAGCTTCTTCGGATTTCAGCTCTTCCAGTGAGTGGTGGCTGAGCGGACTGGCCTTTGTAACGACATGAGCCAGCACAAAGGCGAAGCGCAGCACCGGAACATGGGCCTGCACGAGGGTCAGGGGCTCGAAGCGGCGTTCGAGGTGGCCGTCAGATGAGACGATCAGACGGGACAGAGCCACTTCCACATCGACGGAGAGAATCAGGCTGCGCCGACAGTTGGCGATGCGGATGCATAGGGCTGAAACACCGCTTTCATCGGAAATCACGGCCTTGTCGCTGAAAATGATCCGCGCGCGGGGGCGGGCGATGCGGGCGAACACGGCGCCAGCCGCCAGTGCATTGATCATCATGCCGATCAAGGCTTCCAGCGCGACGATCGCATTCGCCATCGTGCCTGTCGGCACCATGCCGCCGTAACCGATTGTCGACAGGGTCTGCACACTGAAGAAAAACAGATCCCAGAAGGAAAGGGGATGGGAGCCCGTCACCTCTCCCGGCAGCATCGCATACAGCGCGGCGAAGAACAGGTTGATGCCGATATAGGAAACGACGGCCCAGAAGGTGAAAGCCAGCCAGTTTGCCGTCAGGGCGTGGTGATAGAGATCCGACCAGAGCGCGTCCTGCACGCCCACCCGCACAACATCCGTGTGCTTTTCCTGTTGCGAATGGGCGCGGAAGCGACGGATGGCTTCCTTGGTGGAGATATGCCGTTCTTTTTTACCTGAGCGCTGCCCGGCGGAAGCCGGCGCATTGTCGGCATCGGAAGATGGAGCCGCGGGCTCACCGCCATGGCCCCAAGTGCGGACTTCGGGAGCAGAAGGCTGTTTCTCGTTCAGACGCCGCCAGATTCGCTTCACCACACCCTCATCTCGATAAGACGCGGTGCAAGGGGCCGCGCCGCCCTTCTTTCCCATAGCGGGCTGCTGAACAGGCCGCTATGGCGGCTGATGCATGGCCCCCCTCGTTTCAAATAACCGAGAATACACTTATCCTCCGGGGCAGCATTTCCCGCCCTGAATCATGAAAGTTTTCCGATGTCCGCCAGCCCCTCGACTGCTCCGGCAACCGCGCTTCGTGGCCGTGTCGTCACGTTTCGTGGCAATCCCTTCGAGATGCCGCCTTCGGAGGCGCTGTATGTGGAGGAAGATGGTCTGGTCGTCATGCGGGATGGCCTGATTACGCAGGTCGGTTCCTATGCCGCGCTGAACGTCGGCCTCTCTGCCGATACACGCGTCATCTCCTATGGCGATGCGCTGATTTCCGCCGGATTCATCGACACGCATGTGCATTATCCCCAGATGCCGATCATCGCTTCATGGGGCGAGCAGTTACTGGAATGGCTCGAACGCTATGTTTTTCCGGTTGAGGCGACTTTCTCCGATCCGGCCGTCGCACAGGCCGTGGCCCGTGCCTTTCTGACGGAACTTCTGCGTTCCGGTACCACGACGGCCGCTGTCTATTGCACGGTGCATTCCCAGTCTGTGGAAGCGTTTTTCGCGGAATCAGAGCGTGTTGGCACCCGCATGATCGCGGGTAAGGTGCTGATGGATCGCAATGCACCGGATAATCTGCGTGACACGGTGCAATCCGGTTATGATGACAGCGCTGCCCTCATTGATCGCTGGCACGGACGGGGGCGGCAGCTTTATGCGGTGACGCCGCGCTTCGCCATCACCAGCACGCCAGAACAGCTCGAAGCAGCGGGTCAGTTGCTCCGCACCCATGATGGTCTGTTCATGCAGACGCACATTGCGGAGAACCTGAGCGAAATCGAAGCGGTGCATCGCCTGTTCCCGGAGCGTGCTTCTTATCTTGATGTCTACGATCACGCGGGTCTGGTCGGGCCGCGCAGCATCTTCGGTCATGCAATCCATGTCGGGGAAACGGAGTTCTGCCGCTGCCACGAAACGCATGCGGCCCTTTCACATTGTCCCACATCCAACCTGTTTCTCGGGAGCGGCCTGTTCCGGCTGTTCGATGCGGTGGATCCCCGGCGACCCGTTCGCGTGGGGCTGGGGACCGATGTGGGGGCTGGCACATCGCTGTCCCAGTTGCGCACGATGGGGGAGGCTTACAAGGTCGCTCAACTGACAGGCCGTTCTCTCCATCCGGCGCAGGCGCTTTGGCTTGCGACAGCGGGCGCAGCGCGCTCCCTGCATCTGGAAGACCGGATCGGCACCATAGCGCCGGGGATGGAAGCGGATCTCTGTGTTCTCGATTCCCACGCCTTTCCGCTGATCAGCCAGAGAGCAGCACGTTGCGAGAGTATCGAGGAACTGCTGTTCGTGCTCATGACCCTTGGTGATGACCGTTGCATAAAGAGCACATGGGTTAGTGGTGATTGTGTTTTGGGGGTATGATTGTGTCGTGATTTTTGTGTGAAATCTGCGGTTTTCCGTGTGTGTCACAAAAGTGCAATCGGTGTGTCACAGAGGCTTCACGCCGTTTTCTGCGAGGAGAGATTAACAGGCCGTCATCCCACCGCGCCGGACCGAGAGAGAGATGACCCTGTCCTCCCGTTTTTTACTGTTTTCCCTGACCATGCTGAGCAGCGCGTCTGCCTTCGTGGTCACCCCTGCTTCCGCTGCCACGTCCGACAGCGCGGAAGTTGCCGTTCTTCGCCGTGAGATGGCGGAAATGCGCCGTGAGATGCTGTCGATGCGCTCCGAGCTGCGTCATCAGCACACGTTCCCCGCCACGAACGACGAAGGTCGTCCGTCGCAGGATCGTGGCGAGGCGCATTCCTGGAAGCACGCACGCCGCATGGCGGCCCACACACCGCAGGATTACAACGGCGTGCCTGAGCCGGGTGTGGCCTTCAACCAGCCGCCCAAGATTTCCTACCACGCCAATGGTGACGGCCGTCCGCCTTCAGATCGCGGCATCACCAGCTCGTGGGAAGACTTCAAGCGCGCTTCCGCCGACACCGAAGTGGTGCAGGTCGGCGGCATGAAGATCGGCTTCCCTAACGGTCGCCCGACGATCCAGTCCGAGGACGGCAAATATGCCTTCTCGATCGGTCTGGCCTTCCATGAAGATTTCGGTGGCTTCATGGGCGTCACGCCGCGCGCCGGCGAGAGCAAGGGCAAGTTCAACTCCTTCACCTCCAACGCGCGTCGTCTGCGTATCCCGTTCACGTTCCGCTACAAGGACTGGGTGGCGAACGTCACGCCTGACTTCGGTGCGGGCAACAACGACGGCACCGTTGGCCTCTATGAAGGCAACCTGAACTACGCCGGCCTGCGCAACACCATCTTCACGATCGGTTACTTCCAGCCGCGCGTGACGGAAGAAGATTCCGAAAGCTCCAACGAATTCGAAATGATGGAGCGTCCGGGCATCACGGACATCGTGCGTAACATCGCCGCCAGTGACGCCCGCTTCTCCATCGGTGGCCTGCACTATGAGAAGCGCTGGTGGCTCGGCGCCTACTTCACGGGCCAGCAGTTCGGCGGTCGTAACGCCAGCGGCTATTACGGCGGTGACGGCGCTGTCAGCGACAGCCAGACGGGCGGCACGTTCCGCTTCGCCGGTCGTCCGATCGCCACGAAGGACTGGGATCTGCATCTCGGCGTTTCCGCCATTTCGGCCTTCAAGCCGAACAACGGCACGCACGGCCGCTCCTTCACGCTCAGTCAGCGTCCTGAAGTCAATCTTGGCGAGGACAGCCTTCTGGGCACCGGCGCGATCACCAACGTCTCGCAGGTCTGGGCGGCTGGTCCTGAAGCCGGCCTGCGCTGGAAGAGCCTGGTCATCAAGTCCGAATACTACCATATCGGCGTGAACCGTTCGCACACCGCGAGCGGCCAGTCCCTGAGCAATCTGGGCTTCGACGGCTGGTATGTTGCGGCCAACTACACACTGTTCGGTACGCCTCGTGCCTACAATTACAAGGAAGGCGCCTTCTCGGCTCCGGGCGTGAAGGAATCGCAGGAGTTCAACCCCAAGACCGGTCAGTGGGGCGCTCTTGAAATCACGGGTCGCTACAGCGAGACGGACCTGAACAGTCAGGTCAACTCCGCGAATGGTGTCCGTGGTGGCAACCAGATCGTCTGGTCTGGTGGCCTGAACTGGTATCCGAACCGCCACTTCCGCGTGATGCTGGACTACAACCACTTCATCGACCAGCGCACGAGCCACGATGGCACGGTCAACATCGCCGGCCGCAACGGCAACTCCGTTGCCGCCCGTATCCAGGCCGCTTTCTGAGGAAAGCACAGCGTGACCGCCTTCGGGCGGCCACCTCGCCCTGCACGCACGATCGCGCATACACAAAGAGCGGCCCGTCTTCATGACGGGCGCGTGGTTTTGGTCGATTTGGTTGCAATCAAAAAAGTTTTATAAAGGGGCACCCGCAAGGTGGCCCAGTAATAGCCAA
>NZ_JBDNXK010000056.1:0-22453 GCF_047721705.1 Acetobacter sp.
CACGCGGTTTCCGCGAGGCCGAGTTCCGCGAAGTGGGCGAGATGATCGACGAGGTTCTGACCGCGCTGGCCGCCTCCGGTGGCGAGGGTGATGAAGCCATCGAGAATGCTGTCCACGAGCGCGTCAAGGCGCTCTGTGCAAAGTTCCCGATCTATAAGAAATAAGTCTTTCCAGGTAATACCGTCTGTTTTCAGGAGAACACATGACACAAACCGCGACCCACGCTCTGATCGAGTCCTATTACGCCACATTCAATGCGGGAAACCGTGACGATTTCCTTGCACTGCTCACTGACGATGTCATTCACGACATCAATCAGGGCGGCCGGGAAACCGGCAAGGACGCGTTCCGTACCTTCCTTGGGCGGATGGACCGCTGCTACAAGGAGACCATTGCCGATATCGTGGTGATGGTGAACGAGGATGGCACCCGTGCTGCCGCCGAGTTCATGGTGCACGGCAAGTATCTTTCAACTGACGATGGCCTGCCGGAAGCCAACGGCCAGACCTATGTCCTGCCAGCCGGAGCATTCTTCACCGTGCGTGACGGCAAAGTGTCGCGAATCTCCAACTACTACAATCTTCCGGAATGGGAACGGCAGGTTACGGCCTGACCTGCTGCCCACATCCCTTTCCTGCTGGTGATGGCAGGAAAGGGATGTCGTTTTTAAGACATTTTATGGCGTATGGATAAATAACTCAGATCGCCAAGACCTATTGCATAGAAACCATTTGTTCCTTCTCCCTATTTCATTATACATTCAAAACGATAAAATTCTCATACGACAGAACGACTGGAACGCATCATGATGCAGCGACGGCAGTCGGGTTCCGCGGATACTGCGAGTTTACGTGTCGGAATCATTCTGGCCGAGAACTTCACTTTATCAGCCCTCTCTCTTTTCATCGATCATCTACGACTGGCTGCCGACAAGGAAGATAAAAGCCGCCCCATTCTCTGCACCTGGCAGATCATGAACAGCAGGCCGGAGTCCATCCGTGCCAGTTGCGGTGTCAGCGTAAGCCGCAATTCCGATCTGACCGACCCCACGGCATTCGATTACATCGCAGTGGTGGGTGGCCTCTTACATGGGCGCCGTCAGGTAGACGAACCAACCACCCGGTATCTGCAAAAGGCGGCTTCGCTCGGTGTTCCATTGATTGGAATCTGCACGGGAACCTTCATCCTCTGCCGCGCTGGCGTGATGAAAGAGCGTACAGCTTGTGTAAGCTGGTATCACCGACAGGATTTCATGGAGGAATTTCCAGACCATAAAGCCTGTAGCGAACAGATGTATCTGGTGGACGGAGACCGGATTACCTGTTCAGGCGGCGGCGGAGCGGCAGAACTGGCGCTGCATCTGATCGAGAAACACCTCAGCCGGCCCCTCGCCCGCAAAGCCAGTCACATTCTTCTGCTTGATCGTCCTCGTCGCGGCGACACTCCATCACTCCAGCCGCATCCCCCTCTCACGGAGGAGGTCAATCATGTGGTCGACGCCCGTGTGCGAAGGGCCATGATGGAAATGGAGCAGAATATGATCGATCCTCTCTCCATCAGCGATGTTGCTGACAGGTTGGGGATTTCATCAAGACAGCTTGAGCGTCTATTCCAGTCTGTCCTCGGTATGCGCCCTGCCCTGTTCTACCGGATGATCCGCCTTCGATATGCACACGCACTTCTTTCACAAGGCGAACTGACCATTACTCAGGTGGCATTCGAGACCGGCTTTTCCGACTGCGCTCATTTCTCGCGCCAGTTCAAGACCATGTTTGGCCACTCCCCCAGCGCCATGCGCGGTCGCAGCAGTCAGTCGGCGCCAATCTTTCCGCCAGTTACCGCTACCAGACAATTGGGCGAACGGGCAGGCGTAAGACTGTTCGAAGCGCTCTGAAATCCATAGAAGCATTGCCTTAATCCGAATGGCTGATATGCCTGCTTCCGGTTTTCCGCTTTTGCCTGAGAGCGATAAAATGCTGCTTTCAGCAAAATGCGTAGAAGGAATGGCATGGCCATCACCTGGGGAGACTTTCAGGCCATTATCCAGCTTTCAGCAGGTCTGAATGTCGCGATACTGAGCTTTGTGGATATCAGCATTCCAGCCATTAAGGAACGCCGCAGAGTCTTTACGAAAGCACGGCAGGAACTGGAAATTTACCGAAAAAATCCGCATAAAGTGACGGATGCCCAGAAGGAATCCCATGCGGGGATGGTGGGTGAAATCGACAAGCAGCTTTTCGATCTCTGGCGGGAAACGTCCGACTTTGAAGGCATCGAAGATTCAATGATGAAAACCACAGGGGTTTTCGGACTGATCGGTGCGGTCCTAGCCATCAGCCTGCTCTGGTTTTCAGGCCTTCATTATGACGATCCAATTGGCGTCAGCGGTGAAGCCCTGACCGTCCTCTCCTTTTTCTCTCTGGCGGCAGCTTTTTTCATCAACTTCTACACTGCATACCAAGCCTCCCATTACACCCAGCAGTGCAATAATCTGCGTGAACAGATGCGGCAAAAGCTAAAATAACGCCCCCCAATGAACCAAAGAAAAAGCCCTGCAAATGCAGGGCTTTCCCAACGACGACACGAGAACAGACCGTTTAGAAGTCAGGCCGCTGAAGCAGCCTGCCCAAGAGCGGCGCGCAGCTTGTCTTCTGCTTCCGGCGACAGCGAAGTCTGAATGATTTTCGCATGTCCCTTCAGTGCGGACAGATGCGCAATGACCTTTTCAGGCTCAGCCTTACGAATGAGGATGAAGAGGGCGGATGTGCCGGGCGTCAGCGTGTTACCCAGATTCTTGATGAAATCATCGTTGATTCCATAATCACTGAATTTTCCGTCCAGCGCACCAATGCCCGCGCCCGCAATGCTACCAGCCACCAGACCAGCAAGCGGATTGAGGAACAGAAGGCCAACCAGCGCGCCCCAGAACCCACCGGAGAGGAAACCCCACGACGCACCGACTTTTTCAAGATTTACGCTCTGATCAAGATGCGTCTTGCCATCGGCAGTCCGCCGCACAACCACAGCATCTTCAAGATCCAGCAGATATTCTTTTTCAAGCTCGCGGCATTCGCTCAGCGCGGAAGCCGCACCGTCAACACTGTCAAAGCCGACAACAACCAATGTACTCATAAAAAGCTTCTCCAATCAGTCAGCGAGCTTGCGGCCAGCGAAATAGCTGAGAGCAGAAGCGGCAACGAGGATGAACAGTCCAAGAACCTTGCAGCCAGTCGGAATCTTCTTCTCGTGAAGTTTGACTTCGCCTTTTGCATCCGAAAAATATTCAGAAATATGCTTCTGCAATTCGCTTTTATGCTTGTGCAGAGACTTATCAATATGCTTCGCAAGATCTTCAATATCTTCCGGGGAAAGTTTCCGCAGAACGTCGGTTGCGCTCATTACGACTGCACTCCTGAATCATGACCATGACCGAAAAGGCCAAAGCTCTTGTTTCGAATATTGGTATGATACCAAGAGTTTTCAAGAGAGACCTATCTTAACTTGCGTCCATCAGAGCACCGGTCCGATCATGGCTAGTGTATTGTTCCAGATAACGCGGCTTTTCCGCCATTTCACAACATCTTGAAGAGTGACTTCTTCCGATTCGTCGATGTAGGTCTGCTGCCGGTCACGGATTACTGCGGTAAAAGCATCATCGACCAACTGGATATTGTTCTCAAAATTCAGATCGAAGCTGCGACGATCCAGATTGGCGGATCCAATCAGCGTCATCCGCCCGTCAACCGTCATCGCCTTGGTATGCAGCAGGCCATGCGGATATTCGTAAATCTTCACGCCCGCTTCCAGCAGTTCCCGATAGTAACTGCGGCTTGCTCCCGCCACGATCCATGAGTCGTTGCGTTTGGGAACAGTCAGAGTGGTCTTCACACCCCTCCGCGCCGCAGCACACAGCGCGGCCTGAATGGGTTCATCAGGCACATAATAAGGTGTGGTGATCGTCAGCTCTCTCGCGGCCGAATACATGATCGACACAAAGGTTTCCGGCATCGCCGCATACCGCACGGCCGCACTCGTTCCGATCACCTGCGCCACGAACCCCTCGCCTTCATGCACCTTGGCCGAGGCAAGCAGAGAAGTGAGATCCTCGTTGGTATGAGCCATCCAGTCCGTGGCGAACAGATGCTGATTCTGCAGGACCACAGGGCCCTCGAAACGGGCCACCAGATCAACCCACGGCGCATATTTGGCCTTCACGCGAAAGGCAGCATCCGCGCAGTTCTGACTGCCGCAATAAGTAACCCGATTATCGATCACCACGATCTTGCGGTGATTGCGCATATCGAAACGGCCCCGGAAGGGCCGCATCAGCAGGCTACCCAACGGCAGGGCGCGCACCAGCCGCACGCCCGCCTGCTCCATGTCGGCCCAGTGCCCGCTGTGAATCAGGCGACGGGAGCCAAGATCGTCCGCCATCACACGACAGACCACACCACGACGCGCGGCCCGCATGAGCGCTTCAGCAAACTTCAGGCCGTTATGATCTGCCAGCCAGATATAGAAACAGACGTGCACATGATCGTGAGCCGCGTCGATATCCGCGATCATCGCATCAATGGCAGCATCCGCGTCCGCCATCAGGGCCGCCTGATTTCCACCCATCGGCGGATAGCCGCTAATCGATTGTCCGACACGAAAGAGAGGCGCAAGCCGGGGAGGAAGGCCAAACTCCTGTTCCGCATCCACCAGCGCATCGGCTGTCTTTCCCGGCACAGGCAGACGTTTCATCGCATCGCGGATGCGCAGAACTCTCTCTGGAGTAAGATTGGTTTCCCCCAGAAACAGATAGGCTATCGATCCCAAGGCAGGCACGGCGCCAATGATGGCGACCCACGCCACGCGGGAAGCCGGTTCCCGATGCGGACGCAGAAGAGCACGCGAAATGAAAACCGCCTGCACCGCTGCCGTTATACCCGCAGCATACCAGCTCCATTTAATGGCCCTGCCCGACGGAGCCGGAAGAGTGTGCCTGTGCTTTTTTACTCCACCACCGACTTTACCGCCCGACGTGCCTGTCTGCCCTTGCAACCGTTATGCCCCCGTCCTCATTCTCAGCGACACGCTAACGCCAGCCGGCCTTTGCAGCAATGTTGTGCCCTCACATCCTGCGCCCCCTCATGGACGCCTCTGTGCCCCCTTGTTATACCGCCAGACCTGATATTCCCGCGCGAGCGCGGAACCATAACACCGTAGAAAACCGGGCAGCGGAGACACCAACAGTCATGACAGACGGCGTACGAGCAAACAGCCTGCGAAACGGCCCAGACGCCTCCGGCCATTTCGGTGACGGACTGGGCGGACGGTTTGTCGCGGAAACGCTGATGCCTTTGCTCCTTGAACTGGACGAGGCTTACAAGACCGCGAAGGCCGATCCCGCTTTCCACAAGGAACTGGCATTCTATCTCAAGGACTATGTGGGTCGTCCTTCTCCGCTGTGGTTTGCAAAGCGCCTGACGGAAGAACTCGGCGGCGCGAAGATCTACATGAAGCGCGAGGAGCTGAACCACACAGGCTCCCACAAGCTCAACAACGTCATGGGCCAGATCCTGCTCGCCCGGCGCATGGGCCGCACGCGCATCGTCGCCGAGACCGGCGCGGGACAGCACGGCGTCGCCACCGCCACGGTCTGCGCGCTGTTCGGCATGAAGTGCGTCATCTACATGGGTGCGACCGACGTGGAGCGACAGGCGCCCAACGTGTTCCGCATGAAACTACTCGGCGCGGAAGTCGTGCCGGTCACGGCAGGCGCAGGCACGCTGAAGGACGCCATGAACGAGGCGATGCGTGACTGGGTCGCCAACATTCACGACACCTATTTCCTCGTTGGCACGGTCGCCGGTCCGCACCCCTACCCCGCCATGGTCCGCGACTTCCAGAGCGTGATCGGTGACGAAGTGAAGATGCAGATGCAGGAAGCCGAGGGCCGCCTGCCAGACGTGATCGTTGCTGCCATCGGTGGTGGTTCGAACGCGATGGGCATCTTCCACCCGTTCCTTGACGATCCTTCCGTCAAACTGATCGGCGTCGAAGCAGCCGGACATGGTCTGGACAGCGGCAAGACCGCCGCCTCCATCGAACGCGGCTCGCGCGGCGTGCTGCATGGCAACCGCACCTACTTGTTGCAGGACGAGAACGGACAGATCATCGAAGCGCACTCGATCAGCGCTGGTCTGGACTATCCCGGCGTTGGCCCGGAACATTCATGGCTGCATGAAATCGGTCGCGCCGAATATGTCGGCATCACCGATAACGAGGCGCTGGACGCGTTCCAGACCTGCACCCGCACAGAGGGTATCATCCCCGCGCTGGAATCCGCGCACGCCATCGCCTACGCGGTGAAAATCGCGCCGACGCTGAGCCCGGAAACCCTGCTCGTCATCAACATCTCGGGCCGTGGAGACAAGGATATCTTCACCGTCGCCGAACATCTGGGAGTGAAACTGTGAGCCGCATTGCCCGCCGTTTTGCGGCACTGAAACAGGAAGGGCGCGGCGCGCTCATCCCCTATCTCGAAGCCTGTGACCCGGACTTCCAGACCTCGCTCGATCTGTTGAAAGCCATGCCGGAAGCCGGTGCGGACCTGATCGAGATCGGCATGCCGTTCTCCGATCCTTCCGCCGACGGCCCGGTCATCCAGCTTGCCGCCCGTCGCGGTCTGAAGGCTGGCGCCACGCTGCCGCGCCTGTTCGAGATGGTGAAATCCTTCCGTGAGCAGGATGACGACACGCCGATCATCCTGATGGGCTACCTGAACCCGATCGAGGCTTACGGCATCGACCGGTTCTGCGTGGATGCGTCTGCCGCTGGTGTGGATGGTCTCATCATCGTGGATATGCCGCCGGAAGAAGCCGGACCGATGCAGGAACCGGCCAAGGCTGCCGGTCTGGACATCATCCGTCTGATCGCGCCCACAACGGACGATAACCGCCTCAAGCTGGTGCTGAATCATGCTTCGGGCTTCGTCTATTATGTGAGCATCACCGGCATTACCGGCACGCGCTCGGCTAGCGACGAGGATCTGCGGGCGGCGCTGCCGCGTATCCGCGCCGCGACCGATCTGCCGATTGCTATTGGCTTCGGTATTCGCACGCCGGAGCAGGCTGCGTCTGCCTCGCGCATTGCTGACGGTGCAGTCGTAGCCTCGGCTCTGCTGGCTACGCTGGCGAAAACGCTGGACCCAAGCGAACAGGCGACGCCCTCCACGCTGCCTTCCGTGCTGACCCAGTTGCGGGAACTAGCTGCTGCGGTTCGGGGCTGACCCCTATTCTCAGACCGGCCGGTTCCATTACAGAACCAGCCGGTCATGAACAAAATCACCACACGACATCGCTATATGAATAAATAACACAGCAATGAATGTTGTGTATTGCTGTATGCCCCGCTCCATGAGAGAACAGTCACACAAATTACGACTGCTCACGGGGTTTCCACCGATGCCGGTAAAAAAAGTCAGAAATATTCTTTCCGTCATGGCCGTCGCGGTGGGCCTGTTCGCCGGTGCGAGCCAGAGCGCAATGGCTGCTGCCGTCAAGGTCGGCTATATCCCGGTTCTCGGCTCTTCCGCCCTTTTCGTGATCGACGGTGAAGGATGGGCCAAGCAGGCTGGTATCGACCTTGAGCCCGTCCGCTTCACATCCGGCCCGCAGGCCATTCAGGCACTCGCATCCGGACGGATCGATGCTTACGTGGCTGGCGTTGTGCCGCTCCTGCAGGTCCGTGCGCGCGGCATCGACGTCAAGGTGGTTGCCTCGGGGGCGATCGAAGAACTGTCCGTCATCGCGCGCGGGCCGCTTGCTGCGGGCCTCGACCCTGCCAAGCCGGGTGGTCTGACAAAGGAGCAGGTGGCCGAACGCATTGCCACCTTCACCAAGACGCACGGACGCAAGCCAAAGATCGCAACCCAGCCGAGCGGTTCGGTTCCTGACACCGTGCTGCGCTACTGGTTGCAGGAAAAGGAAGGCATTGATCTTTCCACCGTCGATATCGTGGGGATCGATATTGACGCCGCGCAGCAGGCGTTTCTCGCTGGGGCAGTCGATGCCGCCATCCTGCGTGAACCCGCTCTCACCACCATCAAGAACCGCTTTTCCGATACCCGCGTGCTGGCCACTGGTCATGACCTGATCCCCGACCAGCCGGGATCGGTGCTCGCGATCGTCAGCCCCTCCTCGCCCGACCACGCCGTCTGGGCCGGCAAGCTGACCAGTCTGTTCGTCAAGGCCACCACTCTGTTGGCTGACCACCCCGATCAGGCGGCTCCGTTTGTCGCAACCGCGCTTGGTGGGGGACTGCTGAAACCCGCGATCATCGAGCAGGCTCTGAAAGCCTCATCGGCCCAGTTCGTCGCAGACCCGGCCCGCATCATCCCCAGCGTGAAGATTCTGCAGGATTTTCAGGTCAAGGAAGGGGTCCTGAAAAAAGCCACGCCTGTCGATGACCTTTTCGACCTTCAGCTCTGGCGTCAGCCCGCTCCCTAAGACTCGATTCAGGACTCCATAATGACCGGATCGCATATCGGCCCCAAAGCCCGTCTCGGCTTTGGGGCCGCCGGACTCCTGCTGCTCCTCGCCATATGGCAGGGCATCGTACAGTTCGGTTTCGTTCCCCCCGGCCTGCTCCCGGCCCCTACTGAACTCTGGCCAGCCTTCATGTCCGAAGTCTCTGGCGGGTTCTGGCTCCAGTCCATCCAGGACAGTCTCGTCCATTACACCGCTGGCCTCCTCATCGGCTCGGTTCTCGGCGCCCTTTTCGGTCTGCTGTGCGGCTCACTTCCCCTTCTGGATGCACTGACAGGGGGTGTTGTCCGCCTGCTGCGCCCCGTCCCGGGCCTTGCATGGGTGCCGTTTGCCATCCTCTGGTTCGGTCTGAACACCCTCGGCGCCACATTCGTCATCGCCATTTCGGTCTTCTGGATCAATTTTTACGCCGCCTATGGCGCGGTCAAATCCGTCGATCGGGAGCTTTATGAAGTGGCTGCCGCTTTCGGCCACAAGAGTTTTCTCGCCAGACTTCGCTATGTCACCCTGCCTGCCGCCTCGCCCGGTCTGCTGGCGGGTCTGCGCACCGGTCTTGGACAAGGCTGGATGTCCGTTGTGGCCGCCGAACTCTTCGGTGTCCCGGGTGTGGGGGCTCGCATGATGCAGGCTTCCAGCCTGCTGGCGACAGATGTTGTCGTCGTTTACATGATCACGATGGCCGGATTGTATGCTCTGACCGACTTTTTGTTCGGGCTGATCCGGGACCGACTGCTGAGGTGGCAAGGATGACCAGCGTTTCTCCTCTGGTGCGCATCGAGGACGCAGGCCTCTCGCATGATGGCGGCAAGACCTTCGTCTTCCGCCATGTCGACCTGTCGATAAACCAGGGTGAATTCGTCGCCGTTCTCGGCCCGTCAGGCGTCGGTAAATCCACCCTGCTTCGCGTGGTCATGGGACTGATCCAGCCCACGGAAGGCCACGTCACACTGCACGCCTCGACTGATCGCAGCGATACCCGTCGCGCCGCACTCGTCTTTCAGGACGCCCGTCTCATGCCGTGGCGAACAGTGCGCGCCAACGTGGAACTTGGCCTTGAAGGGCTGGGGCTCAGCCGGGATGAGCGCCATGCGCGCGCCGACAAGGCGCTTCAACTTGTAGGATTGTCAGCGGAAGCGGACAGATGGCCACGGCAGCTTTCCGGGGGGCAGCGGCAACGTGTGGGTGTTGCCCGCGCGCTGACCGTCGATCCAGCACTGCTCTTGATGGATGAACCCTTTGGTGCGCTTGACGCCATTACACGCACCTCCCTGCAATCCGAACTGCTGAGCATCTGGGAGCAAACCCACAAGACAGTCCTGTTCGTCACCCACGATATCGATGAAGCACTTCTCCTCGCCGATAGAATCATCGTTCTGGCTGGTAAACCCGCCAGTGTGCGGGGGGATCTTCAGGTTGGAAAACGTCCCCGCGATCCTTCTTCCCCAGCGCTTCGTGCCCTCGCAGGCCGTCTCCGCAGCCTGATTGCAGGCGAGGAAGATCCCGGCGATACAATCTATTATCAAGCCGCTGAAATCTGATCCGTAGCAGTTGACCGCATGAACCATGCGCCACAGATTGACCGCATCAGGATCAATCTTTGAAAAAGGATCAGACGATGTCCCAATCCAACAACGATGAAGACAACTACACTCTGGAAAGCGGAATCACGAGTCTACAGGACGATACAGGCTCCAATGTTTCCGGCTGGGCTCGTGTCAATGACTGCCTGACCGATAGCATGGATATCCTGCGCGACCTGACTGTAGACACGCCCATCGCCGCGATCACGGGTGCCTTTCTTCTTGGCGGACTGAGCCGTTTTCTTCTGTCCCGTCGCTAATCGCCGACATTTGTGGTCAAGAGAAAATTCTCGAAACAGCTGTCGCCGGATGCAACCGCCAAACGTGACAGCTGTTTATTATGTCAAGAAACCACAAACATAAGGCTCTAACCATGCTGAAACTGGCTCTGTTTTTTCTCATCATTTCGATTGTGGCGGGCTTGTTCGGCTTCGGCGGAATCTCCACTGCCGCTGCGGGCATGGCCAAAATCCTGTTCTTTATCGCCGTCATCATCTGTGTCGTGCTGTTCGCACTGGTACTGATCGGCGTTGGCGCTGTCTCGAAATAGCCAGCAACTTGGGAACGTCACCCCTGTGGCGTTCCCAGACCGGCATCGGATGACATCTTTCCAACAACGATGAAGATAATCGTAAAAGCGATATTAGGTCGGTCTACCGTTAGACAATGCACGTCGTGGATGTAGCATTCTCAGCGTTTGTGGCAGTTAAAACTAAACGCTGAAATTTATCTTCTCAGAAATATTTTCCAGAGCAGCGAAACAGGAACATCATTTCCTGACAAACTACTTTTCTTTTGTCGCCTGATCAGAACAACCCATAAAAAAAAGCCGACCCTAAGGCCGGCTTTTCTCAGAATATCTGATCGACTTAAGCAGCCAGATCGGAGTTTTCTTCAACAGCGACTGGACGCGGACCGCTGTCCTTGCCCTTCGCTTCGACATCGCGGTCGATCAGCTCAATCACTGCCATGTCAGCAGCATCGCCATAGCGAACGCCAGCCTTCAGAACGCGGGTGTAACCACCCGTGCGAGCCTTGTAGCGATCAGCAACAGCCGAGAACAGCTTGCTGACGATCGCATCATCACGCAGCTGGGCATAAGCCTGACGACGAGCATGCAGATCACCGCGCTTACCGAGCGTGATCAGCTTCTCAACAACCGGACGAAGTTCCTTCGCCTTCGGCAGAGTCGTCGTGATCTGTTCGTGCTTGATAAGAGCGACCGCCATGTTGCGGAACATCGCTGCACGATGGGTGGAGGTAACGCCGAGCTTCCGACCGGCAACACCATGACGCATTGTTAAGTCTCCTGTTGTCGCGGATCAGAAGGGCTCGTCGAGCCGCTTCGCCAGATCCTCAATATTCTCCGGCGGCCACGCCGGAACATTCATGCCAAGTGAAAGTCCCATGGTGGTCAGGACTTCCTTGATCTCGTTCAGTGATTTACGACCGAAGTTCGGCGTACGGAGCATTTCCTGCTCGGTCTTCTGAACCAGATCACCAATATAGATGATGTTGTCGTTCTTGAGGCAGTTCGCAGAACGCACCGACAGCTCAAGCTCGTCAACCTTGCGAAGCAGGTTACGATTGAACGGCAGGTCATCCTGCGGCTCCGTCGCAACGACCGGACGCGGCTCATCAAAGTTGATGAAGAGTTGGAGCTGATCCTGCAGAATACGGGCAGCCAGAGCCACCGCATCCTCAGGCGTGACAGCACCGTTGGTCTCAACCGTCAGCAGCAAGCGATCATAGTCGGTCACCTGACCAACACGGGTCGGCTCAACCTTGTATGAGACGCGCTTGACCGGCGAATAGATCGCATCGATGGGGATAAGCCCGATCGGAGCATCTTCAGGACGGTTTGCAGCGGCAGGCACATAGCCCTTGCCGATATTCACCGTGAACTCGATTCCGAGCTTTTCGCCTTCATCAAGCGTGCAGATCACGAGATCGGGGTTCATGATTTCTACACCATGACCCGTCTGGATCTGACCAGCCGTGACCTCACCGGGACCCGTGGCAGTCAGGACCATTCTCTTTGGTCCTTCGCCATGCATGCTCAGCGCCATCTGCTTGATGTTCAGCACGATGTCGGTCACGTCTTCACGGACACCCGGCACAGCCGAGAATTCGTGCAGAACGCCATCAATCTGGATCGCAGTGATAGCCGCGCCCTGAAGAGAAGAAAGAAGAACGCGGCGCAGGGCGTTCCCGAGCGTCATGCCAAAGCCACGCTCGAGTGGCTCTGCCACGATCGTCGCCACGCGAGACGGAACGGAGCCGGGTTCGACTTCCAGCTTCTCCGGCTTGATCAGAGATTGCCAGTTTTTCTGGAGCACCAAGGTCTCGGCCTTTCAACATAAGGGACCGTAACAAGACGGCGGAAACCCCGACATGAGCCGGGGCAGCTTTTATGAAAGCATTCCGTCCTGAAAGTGGTCACACCACCTTCAGGCACCGGAAGCATGTCTGCGTCAGACGCGACGACGCTTCCGGGGACGGCAGCCGTTATGCGGGACCGGCGTCAGATCACGGATTGAAGCGATCTGGAAACCAACAGCCTGCAGAGCACGAAGGGCGCTCTCACGTCCTGCACCAGGACCCGAAACCTCGATGTCCAGCGTCTCCATGCCATGTTCGCGCGCCTTGCGGCCTGCGTCTTCAGCAGCCACCTGAGCGGCGTAAGGAGTGGACTTACGAGATCCCTTGAACCCCTGAGCACCAGCGGAAGACCATGCAATGGCATTTCCCTGCGCATCAGCGATCGTGATCATCGTGTTGTTGAACGTGGAGAGCACATGCGCCACGCCTGAAATAATGTTCTTGCGTTCTTTCTTGCGAATACGCGGTGCGGCGGCCTTCGCCATATTTGTCGCCCTGTTCTTTGCTATCTCGGCAGGTCCAACCCGCCTGACGCCCACCGACTAAAGCCGGGAAGCATCGTAAGTTTCGTATAACCGGCCCTCAGGCGCGCCGATTAGCGGGTGGCCTTTTTCTTGCCAGCAATGGCAACGGCCTTACCCTTGCGGGTACGTGCATTCGTGTGAGTGCGCTGTCCATGCACCGGAAGACCACGGCGATGACGCAAACCGCGATAGCACCCGAGATCCATCAGACGCTTAATGTTCATCGCAACTTCACGACGAAGGTCACCTTCGACGCGGTAGTTGTTATCGATGAGTTCACGAAGCTTCATGATCTCGTCGTCACTCAGCTCGTTGACGCGCTTGGCGTCAGGCAGGCCGACTGTCTTGCAGATTTCCTGAGCTTTGGTCTGACCGATGCCGTAAATATACTGCAGTCCGATCACGACCCGCTTGTTCGTCGGGATATTAACGCCGGCAATACGCGCCACGCCACACACTCCTAGTCCGCCCGGCTGCACGCTCGAGCGTTGATTCGCAATTAATTTGCCGCTGATATCGACCCACACTGGCCACGCGGTCTAGAGCGCTGCGCAATAGACCGAGCGACCACCAAGAGTCAATCCAAAGAGATCACTTTTGCGTGATCTGCTCCACTTCGCTCATTGCGGCGTCAATTTGAGCACTGACTTCCTCAATGGGAGCCATGCCATTGATGTACGCAACCGTCACCCTGTCCTCATAATAAGGAAGGAGCGGAAGCGTCTCATTCCGATAGGCCGTCAGGCGGGATGCCACCGTATCACGATTGTCATCCGCACGACGCACGAAGTCATGCGACCCGCAGTGATCGCACGTATTTTCCACTTTCAGAGGATTCGATACATCGTTGTAACTGGCGCCGCACTTCGCGCAGGAGAATCTCCCGGCGATACGCTCCGCCAGAGCGTCTTCATCCACCTGCAGCATCAACACGACGTCAATCTTACGCCCCAACCGCTTCAGCATGCCATCAAGCGCTTCGGCCTGAGCAACCGTCCGAGGGAATCCATCAAGGATAAACCCCTTGGCACAGTCCGGCTTCTGAATGCGCGACTCCAGCATGCTGACGATAATCGCATCCGGGACCAGCTTGCCCGCATCCATCAGCGCTTTTGCCTCGCGCCCTATGGCGGAGTCAGCCTTAACCTCGGCGCGGAGCATGTCACCCGTCGATATCTGGGCAATGCCATACTGCGCCTCAAGCCGCTTTGATTGCGTGCCTTTGCCCGCTCCTGGCGGGCCCAAGAAAATGATGTTCATTTACGGATGATCCTTCGATTGGACCCACTCCGGCGACTACGCTGGATCAGCCCCTGATACTGATGCGCCACGAGATGCGACTGGATTTGGGTCACCGTGTCGATTGTCACTGACACGATAATGATCAGACTTGTACCGCCAAAATAGAAAGGCACATTATAGCGACTGATCAGTATCTGAGGCAGCAAACAGACAAGCACTAGATAAGCAGCGCCAATCGTCGTCAGTCGCGTCAGGATCGAGTCGAAATAAGAAGCCGTTGCTGCCCCCGGCCGAATTCCCGGGATAAACCCGCTCTGCTTCCGCAGGTTATCGGCTGTTTCTTCCGGATTGAACGTCACTGCCGCATAGAAATACGAGAAGAAGACGATCATCAGGGCATAGAACAGCATGTAGAGCGGCTGTCCCTGTCCAAGCGATTGCCCCAGAAAGGACAGCCATCCCGGCATCCCCTTGGCATTCATGAAGCCTGCGATCGTCACAGGGATCAACAGGACGGAAGAGGCGAAGATCGGCGGAATGACACCCGCCGTGTTCACCTTCAGCGGCATATGTGTCGCTTCACCACCGTACACACGATTACCCATCTGACGTTTGGGATATTGAATCACCACACGCCGCTGGGCCTGCTCCATGAACACGATGAAAGTGATCGTCGCCGCTGCCAGAACGAGGAAAACAAGCACAAAGAAAGGCGAAAGCGCCCCCGTGTAACCAAGCTGGAACAGGGTTGCGAGCGCATGCGGCAGATTAGCGACGATACCGGCAAAGATGATCAGAGAGATTCCGTTTCCTACACCGCGGGAAGTGATCTGCTCACCCAGCCACATCAGGAACATCGTGCCACCCACAAGGGTGAAGACGCAGGACACTATAAAGAACATCCCGGGCTGGACCACGGCAGATCCTGCAGAGGAACTCATGCGCTCCAGACCAACCGCGATTCCGTATGCCTGAAAGAAGGCAATCGCGACCGTCAGATAGCGTGTGTACTGATTAAGCTTCTTACGCCCCTGCTCGCCCTCTTTCTTGAGAGCTTCCATCGAGGGAATCGCCGTCGACATCAACTGGATGATGATTGAGGCAGAGATATAAGGCATGATATTCAGCGCGAACACGGTCATGCGCCCTAGCGCACCACCCGTGAACATGTCGAACATGCCTAGAATACCGCCTTGATGCTGGGCCAGAAGTTGCCCCATGACCTTCGCATCAATGCCCGGGACAGGAATGTATGTTCCCAAGCGGTAGACGATCAGTGCTCCGAGAGTGAACCAGATCCTCTTCTTGAGTTCCGTCGCCTTCGAAAAGGAGCCCATATTGAAATTGGCCGCGAGTTGTTCAGCCGCCGAGGCCATACGCCTGTCCCTTTCACAAAAAACAGCGCCACCGCAAAGCGGGGGCGCTGTCATGGCAGACGCCAGCGCCTGCAAACCAACTTATATGGCGGAGGCAGAAGTCATTCTGTCTCCCCTGCCACATCAAGAAGCCTTTTCAGCTTCTCCCTTTCCAGCAGACAGAGTCTTAACGGACCCACCTGCCTTCTCGATGGCAGCCACAGCAGCAGCGGAGGCACCAGCGACTTCAACGGTCACTGCACGAGAAATCTCGCCATCGGCAAGCAACCGGATACCGGCGTATTTCCCGGTGCCCACGAGACCAGCCTTACGCAGGGCTTCTTCGTTGACAACAGCACCAGCTTCCAGCTTGCCGTCCGCAAGAGCCTTTTCCAGCGAACCAAGGTTCACGGGAGCATAGACCTTACGGAATATGTTCTTGAATCCGCGCTTCGGCATACGGCGATACAGCGGAAGCTGACCACCTTCGAAGCCGTTCAATGAAACACCCTCGCGAGCCTTCTGGCCCTTAACGCCTTTACCCGAGGTCTTGCCCTTACCGGAACCAATACCACGACCAAGACGCTTCTTGCGATAACGAGAACCCTCGTTATCACGCAATTCGTTCAACTGCATTTCAATCCTCCACCTTCAACAGGTGGGCGACTTTGTTCACCATACCACGAACAGAAGGAGTATCCTGCAGTTCACGGGTGCGACCAATCTTGTTCAGCCCCAGACCGATCAGAGTTGCCTGCTGACCCGGCTTGCGACCATTTCCGGAAGCAATCTGCGTAACGCGCAGTGTCTTTCCCTCAGACATCAGCACCCTCCGCAACCTGCTCGCGCTTGCCAAGAATGTCGGAGACTTTCTTACCACGGCGATTGGCGACAGAACGCGGGCTGGCGCAACGCTCCAACGCCGCAAATGTCGCTTTCACCATGTTGTGCGGGTTACGCGTTCCCAAGGACTTGGCGACAACGTCGTTGATGCCAAGGCTTTCGAACACGGCGCGCATTGGACCGCCAGCAATGATCCCCGTTCCGGCTTCAGCCGAACGAAGAACAACTTTACCAGCACCAAAGTGACCAGCGGCATCATGATGAAGGGTACGCCCCTCCTTCATGGGCACACGGATCATGCCACGCTTCGCACGCTCGGTAGCCTTCCGGATAGCTTCCGGAACTTCACGGGCCTTACCTGCGCCGTAGCCAACGCGACCTTTCTGGTCACCGACAACAACGAGTGCGGCAAAAGCAAAGCGACGACCACCCTTCACCACCTTCGCGACGCGATTGATGGTGACCAGCTTGTCGACCAGATCGTCGCCTTCACGATCCTGGCGCTGATCGCGATCGCGACCGCGACCGCCTTCTCTCGGTTCACGTGCCATTACGCGACCTCCCTCAGAAGGAGAGGCCGCCCTCGCGGGCAGCCTCCGCGAGCGCCTTCACGCGCCCATGATACAGATAGGAGCCGCGATCGAACACGACCTGCGTCACACCGGCGGCAGTCGCGCGCTGCGCAACCAGCTTGCCGACAGCCGAAGCTGCATCCCGGTTCGCACCTGTCGTGCCGCCTGCGCGAAACTCCTTGTCGAGCGATGACGCTGCAGCAAGCGTGCGGCCTGCAGCATCGTCGATCACCTGAGCATAGATGTTCTTGCCTGAACGGAACACCGACAGGCGCGGACGTCCGCCGGCCTTGCGGCGGAGCTGGAAACGAAGGCGCTTCCGCCGACGATCCCGCAATTCCTGCTGAGTGCTCATTATTTCTTCTTGCCTTCCTTGCGACGAATGGTCTCGGTCTCGTAACGCACACCTTTACCCTTGTAAGGCTCCGGCTTACGGAAGTTACGAATATCCAGCGCCACCTGTCCTACACGCTGCTTGTCGATTCCCTGCACCACAACCGATGTCGGACGCGGGGTGGTAATCTTGATTCCTTCCGGAACGGGATACACCACGTCATGGGAATAACCGAGATTAAGAACCAGATTGTTTCCCTGCACTGCCGCACGAAAACCTGTTCCCGTAATCTCCAGCGTCTTGGAATAACCTTCAGCGACGCCCTGAACCATCGACGCGACCAGCGAACGGGTCGTGCCCCACATCATACGTGCCTGAGCCACGGAGGTCAGCGGCTTGACCGCAACCTTGCCGTCCTCGACCTTCGTCTCAATGAGGGGAGAAAGTGGAAGCTTGAGTTCACCCAGCTTACCCTTGGCCGTCAGGACACCAGCATTGATGCTGACCGTGACGCCAGAAGGAATTTCCACGGGATATTTGCCTACACGCGACATTTATCCCTCCTCAGAATACGCGGCAGAGAACTTCGCCGCCAACATTGGCGGCGCGAGCCTCTGCATCGGACAGCACACCGCGCGGGGTCGAAAGGATCGACACACCCAGACCGGCATACACACGGGGAAGTTCCTTGATCTTCGAATAGACACGACGACCAGGACGCGAAACGCGATGAATCTCTTTGATCACCGGCTCGCCTTCCGAATACTTCAGCTCGATTCGGATCTGAGAAATACCTTTACGGACTTCCTCAAGCGAAAAGCCGCGAATATAACCTTCGCGCTTCAGAGCCTCGAGCACATTGGCGCGCAGCTTGGAAGCGGGCGCAACGCATGCTGCGTGACGCGCACGCTGGGCGTTGCGGATACGGGTGAGCATATCACCCAAGGGATCAGAAAGTGACATTGCCCGCCCTTACCAGCTAGCCTTGACCAACCCCGGGATCTGCCCATTCGAGGCGAGATCACGAAGCGCAATACGGCACAACTCGAACTTGCGGTAATTACCGCGCGAACGACCTGTCAGCTTGCAACGAAGACGAACACGCACACGCGAGCCATTACGCGGGAGTTCGGCGAGCTTCAGAGAAGCATCAAACCGATCTTCCATCGGAAGCGTACGGTCCATAACGATATTTTTCAGAGCCAAACGCTTCGCCTTATCGCGCTTTGCCATATAGGCGCGCTTTGCGTTACGATTGACGGCGGAAATCTTGGCCATGCCTGATTTACCCTCCGGAACCTGCCGGAACCATTCCAGCGGTTTTCCAAAAACCTTTAAACTTCGACTCTCAGCGAGAGAGCCGAAGCAATACATTCCTGTCGATCAGAAATCCACAGAAAACGAGCGATAAGGTACGACTTATCCCATAAACGGAAGGTCGAACGCTTTCAACAGCGCCTTGGCTTCCGCATCGGTCTTGGCCGTCGTCACGAAGATGATGTCCATGCCACGAACTTCGTCGACTTTGTCGTACTCGATCTCGGGGAACACCAGCTGCTCCTTGAGACCCATCGCAAAATTACCACGACCGTCGAACCCCTTGTTCGCCGGAAGACCGCGGAAGTCACGAATACGTGGCATCGCGATCGTCACGAGACGATCAAGAAATTCATACATGCGGGCACGCCGCAATGTAACCTTACAGCCGATCGGCAGACCTTCACGGATTTTAAAGCCCGCAATAGCCTTTTTCGCGACCGTCTTGACCGGACGCTGGCCAGCAATGAGCATCATCTCATTCAGAGCCGCATCAAGCTTCTTCTGGTCGCCTGCAGCTTCACCAACGCCCATATTGAGAACGATCTTCTCAAGACGGGGTGTCTGAAGTGCATTCTTGTAGCCGAACTGCTCACGCAGCTTGCCAGCCAGTTCCGTCTCGTACAGCTTCCGCAGACGCGGGACGACGCGCGTATTTTCGGTAGTCATCTATCGTCCCCTCAGCCTTCGATCACTTCGCCGGTCGCTTTTGCGACACGAACTTTACGACCGCCTTCAAGAACGCGGAAACCAACCTTTGTCGGCTTGCCGCTCTTCGGATCGATCAGAGCGAGATTAGAGAGGTCAACCGGAGCTTCCTTCTCGATAATCCCACCTTCTTCGCCCATACGGTTTGCACGCTTATGACGTTTGGCGATTGCCACACCACGAACAACAGCCTTGTTCTCTGATGGGAAGACCGCCAAAACCTCGCCACGCACGCCTTTGGAGGAACCCGTCGTCACTTCGACGGTATCACCCTTTTTAATACGAGCAGCCATTACAGCACCTCCGGCGCCAGCGAGATGATCTTCATGAACTTGCGCGCGCGCAGTTCACGGACAACCGGGCCAAAGATACGCGTACCGATGGGCTCCTGCTGTTTGTTGATCAGCACAGCCGCATTGCGATCGAAACGAATCGCGCTGCCGTCGGCACGACGCACCGGGTAGGACGTCCGAACGATGACGGCCTGATGGACGTCACCCTTCTTCACCTTGCCACGGGGAATCGCTTCCTTGACGGAAACGACGATCACGTCGCCGACCGAGGCGGACTTCCGCTTGGAGCCGCCCAGCACCTTGATGCACTGCACCTGACGTGCGCCGGAATTATCGGCGACCTCGAGGTTGGTCTCGGGATGGATCATTTACCTTATACCCCTTTACGCAGCGTTCCCGGACGCTGCTCCGCCAACGGACTCGCCGTTGCGCGAAATCACCGCCCAGGTCTTGCGCTTGGAGATCGGCGTGCATTCTTCAATGCGAACCGTATCGCCAATTTTGCAAACGTTGAGTTCATCATGCGCCGCATACTTCTTCGAGCGACGAATGAACTTCTTGTAGAGCGGATGCATGACGCGACGATCGACAAGAACGGTAACCGTCTTATCCATCTTGTCACTGGTCACACGACCGCTGAGAATGCGCTTAGGCATCAGCCACTTCCTCAGGAATTGGCCGCAGCGCTAGCCGCGGCAGTCTTCTTCGCAGCCTGAGCTACGATCGTCTTGATACGGGCAATGTCGCGGCGCACAACGCGCACGCGGCTTGCCCCTTCATTCTGACCGGTTGCCTGCTGGAACCGAAGATTGAACTGCTCACGCTTCAGGTCCAGAAGAAGCGCCTGCAACTCATCAACGGACTTCACACGCAGATCAGCCGGCTTAAGTGCCTTGCTCATCTTATGCCTCTCCGATTCGGGTCACGAACTTCGTCTTGATCGGCAGCTTCGCAGCACCAAGAGCCAACGCTTCACGCGCAACTTCTGGCGGAACACCCTCGATCTCGAACAGGATACGACCCGGTCTTACACGGGCCACCCAGTATTCCGGAGATCCCTTGCCGGAGCCCATACGCACTTCGGCAGGTTTTGTCGAGACCGGAAGATCCGGAAAGATACGAATCCACACGCGACCAGCACGCTTCATCGCACGAGTAATCGCACGACGGGACGCCTCAATCTGGCGCGCCGTAATACGTTCCGGCTCCAGCGCCTTGAGACCGAACGCGCCGAAGTTCAGCTGCGTTCCGCTCTTGGCCAAGCCATGAATGCGGCCCTTGTGGGCCTTGCGGAATTTAGTCCGCTTTGGAGAAAGCATTTTTCTCTATCCCTCAGCGCTGCGGCGCCTGCTCAGCGGCGCGACGGTCCTGGGCCAATGGGTCATGCGCAAGGATCTCACCTTTGAAGATCCAGACTTTGACACCACACGTTCCGTAGGTCGTCTTTGCCGTTGCCGTACCGTAATCGATGTCTGCACGAAGTGTGTGCAGCGGCACACGACCTTCACGATACCATTCGACACGCGCGATTTCAGCGCCACCAAGGCGACCGGAGCAGTTGATCCGGATTCCTTGTGCACCAAGACGCATGGCGGACTGGACCGCACGCTTCATGGCGCGACGGAACGCAACGCGGCGCTCCAGCTGCTGAGCGATGTTCTCGGCCACCAGTGTCGCATCAATTTCCGGCTTACGGATTTCGACAATGTTCAGCGCCACTTCCGTGCCAGCCATCTTCGTCAGCTCCTTGCGGAGTGCGTCGATGTCCTGACCCTTCTTGCCGATGACCACACCCGGACGAGCAGCATAGATCGTCACACGCGGCTTCTTAGCCGGACGTTCGATGACGACGCGGGAAACACCCGCGCCAGACAGCTTACGACGCAGAAAAGCGCGCAGCTTCAGATCGTCATGCAGCAGCCGGGAATAGTCGCCATCTGCATACCAGCGGCTGTCCCAGGTGCGGTTGATACCGAGCCGAAGCCCGATCGGATTGACTTTATGTCCCATCGTCAGGCCGCCTTCTCTTCCGTCTTTGCCTCAGGCTCGGGCGCACGCTCGGCCACGACAATCTTCAGATGGCTGAAGAACTTCTCGACGCGAGCAGAACGACCACGACCACGCGCATGGAAGCGACGCATCACGATCGACTTGCCCACATCGGCTGTCTTCACAAACAGCTGATCAACGTCCA
Source organism: Acetobacter sp. (assembly GCF_047721705.1). GTDB lineage: Bacteria > Pseudomonadota > Alphaproteobacteria > Acetobacterales > Acetobacteraceae > Acetobacter. Next base: position 21,879 of record NZ_JBDNXK010000056.1, read on the forward strand.
GCTGATGATTGTTCTCAGCGTTGGCAATCGCGCTCTCAAGAGTCTTCTTCACGTCCTGAGCGATACGACGCTTGGAGAACGTGAGGGTCGCCACAGCCTGAGAAGCCGGCTTGTTGCGGATCAGACCAGCAACAAGACCAAGCTTGCGGGGGCTCACGCGGATATTCCGCGTGATCGCCTGTGCTTCGTTCTCAGCCAGCACGCGAGGATGCTTGGGTTTGCTCATCTCAGCCTCGCTTCGACTTCTTGTCCGCACCGTGACCATGGAAGGTACGGGTCGGAGAGAATTCGCCAAACTTGTGGCCAACCATGTTTTCAGTCACCTGCACCGGGAGGAACTTGTGACCATTATAAACACCAAACGTCAGACCAACGAACTGCGGAAGGATCGTGGAACGACGTGACCAGATCTTGATCACCTCGTTACGACCCGACGCGCGGGACGCCTCGGCCTTGTTCAGCAGATACCCGTCTACGAACGGGCCTTTCCAGACGGAACGTGCCATCTCTTATTGCCCCTTACTTGCCGGTCTTCCGGCGACGGATGATCAGACTGTCCGTACGCTTGTTGACCC
>NZ_JBDNXK010000057.1:0-21573 GCF_047721705.1 Acetobacter sp.
AAGGTCAACAGGATACGAAACACGATCCAGCAACGGAAAACGGCCGCGGGTGGGGATGGGTCCTGACGTATCGCTCATGGCTCTCAGCTCCTGCGCTCTACGACGTAACGCGCAAGGTCGCGCAGCCGATCGGCCTTTTCTCCAAAAATATCAAGGGCATGACACGCACGATCTGCCAGTTTCTCGGCTTCTTTGCGTGCGCCGTCGATGCCCAGCAGCGCCACATAGGTGGACTTCTCTGCGGCCTGATCCTTGCCCGCTGTCTTGCCGAGTTCTTCCTCGGTTGCGGTAGCATCGAGCACGTCATCCGCAATCTGGAATGCTGCGCCGATGTCACGACCGTAATTGACGATGCGCTCACGCTGCTCGGGATTCGCCCCACCCAGAATCGCACCGGCTTCAGCCGAGTAGCGAATCAGGCAGCCCGTTTTCAGAGCGTGGAGATGGCTGACTTCCTTAAGGGAAAGGGCGCGTCCCTCGCCTTCCATGTCGATCATCTGACCGCCGACCATGCCCTGAGCACCGGAAGCCTGCGCCAGAGCCAGCACGAGCTGGATACGAACGGCTGCGTCACTGTGGGTTTCCGGCTCCGCCAGCACTTCAAACGCGCGGGTCTGCAATGCATCGCCTGCAAGGATAGCCGTCGCCTCATCGAACTTCCGATGCGTGGAGGGCTGACCACGACGCAGATCATCGTCATCCATGGCGGGAAGATCGTCATGCACCAGAGAATAGGCATGCAGCATCTCGACGGAAGCAGCAGCGCGGTAAGCGCCTTCTTCCGTCGCACTGCCGCCGAACAGCGAAGCCACTTCCGCCACAAGGTAGCCGCGCAGGCGCTTGCCGCCCCCCAGTGTCGCATAGCGCATGGCGTCGATGACACGCGCTTCCGGGCCGCTCACACGTGGGATCAGAGCGTCAAGCGCTCCCTCCACGGCTGCGGCGCGGGTTTTGAGAGACACCTGCAACGCGCTGGCGGCGTTCTGGGAGGATGCTTCGGGGCTGGGGCTCACGCCGACGTTGGTCATAACTGAAGTTCAATCCACGTTCTTTGCATCCAGCGCGCCATCAGCCCGCCGGACGATCACCTGCACGCGCTCTTCAGCCTCGCGCAGCTTGCTTTCGCAGTGCGCACGGAGAGCCGCGCCACGTTCATACGATGTGATGGCCTCTTCGAGTTTCATCTGTCCGCTCTCGAGGTTGCGGACGATCCGCTCAAGCTCCGCAAGCGCGTCCTCGAAGGACAGGGTAGGAATCTCACCCGTCATGGCTCATGGCATTCCCAATTAGGTCATCAAACCGCAGCCCTTACCCCGCAGACGGACGAATGCCAAGTCTGCGTGACCGTTCCCATGAATGAGACGGCCTCAATGACGGGCTTTTACCTTCAGTTATCCGAGAATAAGACGATTTTCAGGTCGTCTGTTCGGATTTCTTGCGGATGACGAAAGAAAGCACACCGGCTTCCTCGCCAAAAGACACGAGCGCGTGGCCTGTCTCCTTGCAGAACGACCGGAAATCCGTGGCGGAAGCCCTGTCCGTGGCGATGACCCGCAGGCGCTCCCCCGGTGCAAGGTCACGCAGGGCTCTGTTCGCTTTCAGCACCGGCAGCGGGCAACTAAGTCCCCGCACGTCCAGAAGAGTTTCGCTCACACTGATTCTCCCTTGTGTTTTCGCCTCTTGTCTCGGGCGACGATCGCGGCAATTGTCTGCCCGCATCATATCGCCTGCCTGCCCTTTTCACAGGCGCACAGGTGGGATGGTTCAGGCGATGGATAGAAACGGACAGTTAGCATGCACACGATCCGACTTGGAATCGATCTCGGTGGGACAAAAATCGAAATCGTAGCGCTCGACCGGATCGGCAACATCCTGTTGCGCAAACGCGTTCCGAATCCCGGCTCCTATCGGCCCATGATCGAAGCCATTCGTGATCTTCTGGATGCGACCTGTGCCGAACTTGGCGTCGCTCCGGATGTGCGCCTGCCCTTCGGGATCGGCACGCCCGGCTCCATCGATTCCGAAACGGGTCTGATCAAGAACGCCAACGCAACATGGCTGAATGACAAGCCTCTGGGCCGCGATCTGCCGGAAGTGACCGGACGTCGGGTTCGAGTGGAAAATGACGCTAACTGTTTCGCCCTGTCCGAAGCCATCGACGGCGCGGGCGCAGGACGGCATGTAGTGTTTGGCGTCATCATCGGTTCCGGGATGGGCGGCGGTCTGGTCGTGGATCGGAAGCTGCTGACAGGCCGTCACCATATTGCCGCCGAGTGGGGGCACATTCCGCTGCCATGGCCGCGCGTCGGAGAATTCCCCATGCCGAGTTGCTTCTGCGGCAATGAGGGCTGTCTTGAGCGTTTCCTCTGCGGGCCGGCTCTCGCATCTTCATGGAAGGGTGCAGGTGTCCGCAGCGCAGAAGGCATCGAAGATGCGGCCGCAAACGGCGACATCAAGGCGCAGGCAGCGCTGGATGCCTATGTCGATCGCCTCGCCCGCGCCTGCGCCCTGATCATCAATCTGCTCGATCCGGACGCCATTGTCTTCGGCGGCGGCGTCTCGAACCTGACAAACACTCTGGCGCGTGTCCCCGCGCTGCTTTCCCGGCATGTCGTCACGCCGGAATGCAAGACGGAACTGCTTGTAAACATGCATGGAGACAGTTCAGGTGTGCGGGGAGCGGCCTGGCTATGGGAAACAACGGAACTCGAAATCTGACGGGGAAACGACGCCCCGTTCTGTGCCGGGATTGCCCGGATATCTTCTGGTCTGATGATGAGACTGCAACGGCTCGTTGCCCCGCGTGCGGCTCGCGCCGTCTGGTCTTTCATCCTGACCTGACACGTCTTTCCATCGCTCATGTCGATTGCGACGCCTTTTTCGCCAGCGTCGAAAAGCAGCGCCGACCCGAACTTGCCGGAAAACCGCTCCTTGTGGGCGGCACCGGGGAGCGCGGCGTGGTCAGCACGGCCTGTTATATCGCCCGTCTCAGCGGAGCGCGTTCCGCGATGCCCATGCGCCGCGCACGGGAACTGTGCCCTGACGCTGTGATCCTTTCCCCCGACATGAGCGCCTATCGCACCGTCGCGGAGCGTCTCCGTGTCATGATGCGTGCCCTCACGCCTCTGGTGGAAGTCAAATCCATCGACGAGGCCGTGCTGGACCTTTCCGGCACGAGAGAACTGCACGGAGCGCCGCCTTGCGTGGTGATCGCTGGCCTCGCGTTGCAGGTGGAAAAAGAACTGGGTGTGACGATTTCCATCGGGCTTGCCGCCAATCCTCTGATGGCCAAGCTCGCTGCTGGCGTCGATAAACCGCGGGGCTATGGCGTGATCGGTTCCGAGGCGCAGGAATGGCTGGCGACAAAGCCGGTGCGCTTTCTGCCCGGCATCGGCAAGGCCCAGGAAGAAGCGCTGACACGACTGGGTCTCTCTCACCTCGGTGCCATCGCCGCCCTGACGACCGGAGAGGCGCTCCGCAAGCTTGGTCCACGCGGCCCCGAACTGGTGGCGCGCGCCCGGGGCGAGGACAGACGGCGCGTAACGCCACTGCATCCGGTCAAGTCCGTCAGCACGGAGATCACGTTTGAGCAGGACATCCGTGACCCTGCAACGCTGGAACGTGCTTTGTGGGATCTATGCGAACAACTGGCCTTGCGGCTGAAACGCAAGGAAGTGGCGACCACCGGCATCTCGCTCAAACTGCGCACGTCCAGCTTCCAGACCCGCAGCAGAGCCATGAAGCTGCATACACCCACGGTTCTGCCGGATCGGCTATTCGAAGCCGCCAGAAGTCTTCTGATTGTGGAAACGGGAAGCACGGCATTCCGCCTGCTGGGCATCGGCTCGAATGGGCTGGCACCGCTCGACGACGCAGACCCGCCGGACCTCGCCGATGCGCGCAGTCAGAGCCGCGTCGCCATGCAGCAGGCTATCGACGGGCTGCGCTCACGGTTCGGGAAGAATGTGGTGCAACGGGGACGTTCGCTGAAAGGAAACTGACGCAGCCGCGTCTCAGACGTGGAAACTCAGCCCGCAGCCACAGCGGCCTTTTTCATTCGGATTACTGAACATGAAGCCCGATTCCAGATCCGTAGTGTGATAATCCATCTGCGATCCGATGAGGAACAGAATGGCCTTGCGGTCAATGAGCACCGTCACGCCCTTGTCGGTCACACGCTCGTCCCCTGCCTCACCGGCTTCCGGGACAAAGTTCATATCGTAAGCGTGACCGGAACAGCCTTTGGTGCTGACCGAAATCCGAAGCAGCTGCCCGGCATTCGCCCCTGCGTAGAGTGTGCGCAGCCGATCGGCCGCCGCATCCGTCAACGTCATGACGGGAGGCAAGGCACGGGCGGGGCGAGAAGGCGTCTGACCTGTCGTGGTCTGCGTTTCCATGTCCGCTCTCCTGTTCAGAACATGTTGAGGGCAAGGCGGGCTTCGTCACTCATGCGTGACATGTCCCACGGCGGATCCCACACCACATCCACTTCCGCAGATGTGACACCCGGCACTTTTTCCACTGCTTCCTTAACCTGCGCGGGCAGTTCCTGTGCGCTCGGGCAGTTCGGGGCGGTGAGGGTCATCTCGACTTTCACGCGGCCATCGTCATGCAGATCAATGGCGTAGATCAGGCCAAGCTCATAGATATTCACCGGAATTTCCGGGTCATGAACGGTCGCGATCGCATCAATGATCGCCTCTTCAGGCGGCACACCGGTTGCTGGCTGCACTTCGCCGTCTGGCGTCCAATGCGCGACTGCGGCCTGCGTGGCTTCAGCGGGCGTCATTTCGCGGGTCGCTTCGGCGGCCTGCTTCTCTTCGCTCTGTAAAGGCATTGTTTCAGTCATGATCGAGCGCCTCCCCAAGCGCTGTCCAGGGCAATGTCGCACACCGCAGACGGGAACGATGGGTCCTCAGTGGCAGAAATGCGCGAAAGGCAGGCGGTAACGTATCCTCTCCAGCCGCGTCGACTCTTGAAGACGTGTCTTCCAGCATATCGGTAAAGCGCTGCCCCAATTCAAGAGCATCCGCCCGAGAACGCCCGGTTATGGTCTCCGCCATCAGATCGGCGGACGCCATGCAAAGCGCACATCCTCGCGTCATGTGGCGGGCAGCTTCCACCTTTTCGCAGGAAAGACGCAGCGATACCCGCACCCTGTCCCCGCACATCGGGTTGTTACCCTGTGCGGTTGAGGTTTCTCCCTCCGCTTCACCCGAAAATTCCGGCTTTCGGGAACGGGAGAGAATGAGCGTATCGTAGCAGGAAGCCCCGTCCATGACCGTCCTATATGAAAAACTGACGGATCTTCCTGAGCGTTTCCGCAAGCAGATCGATCTCGCCTTCGGTGGTGTAAACGCCAAAACTGGCACGCGCCGTCGCCGTCAGTCCCAATCTGCGCATCAACGGTTCGGCGCAGTGATGCCCGGCGCGCACCGCAATGCCGTTGCGATCCAGCAGCGTCGCGATGTCATGCGGATGCACATCCTCCATGATGAAGGAAACAACGCCTCCCCGCTCCTTCGGTTTACCGATGACGGACAGACCGGGCACTTCCGGCAGAACCCGGAGTGCGTGCGCCGTCAAAGCCGCTTCGTGCGCGCCGATGGCTTCGTAACCAACGCTCTCCACCCAGTCGATGGCGGTGCCAAGCCCGACAGCTTCCACGATGGCCGGTGTGCCTGCCTCGAATTTTGCCGGTATAGGCGCCCAGACGGACTTCTCGAACGTGACACTCGAGATCATATCCCCGCCCCCCATGAACGGCGGCATGGCGTCCAGAAGTTCTCTGCGTGCCCACAGCACGCCGATCCCGGTTGGGCCGTAGAGCTTATGACCGGTAAATGTGTAGAAATCCGCACCCAGTTTCTGCACATCGACCTTCCGATGCACGACAGCCTGGCTACCATCCAGTAGAATTTTCGCGCCGGCATCATGGGCGATGGCGACCAGTTCTTCGGCGGGTGTCACGGTTCCCAGCACGTTCGACATGTGCGTGATCGCAACCAGCGCCACCTTTCCATCGGAAAGATGCTGGCGATAGGCCTCAAGATCGATATCGCCCCCGTCCGTGATGGGGGTCACGCGCAGTTCAACGCCCGTGCGGTCCCGGAGCATCTGCCAGGGCACGAGATTGGCGTGGTGCTCCATTTCGGAAATCAGCACAGCCTGTCCCGGCTTGAGCAGACTGCCAAAGCTGTACGACACCAGATTGATCGCTTCCGTGCTGTTGCGCGTGAATACGATTTCATCCCGTGTGGAAGCGCCGAGAAAAGCCGCCACACGGCTGCGGGCCGCCTCATAGGCCTCCGTTGCGCGCTCGCTCATCCAATGTAGACCGCGATGAATGTTCGCATACTGGGTGCGCATCATCTCGGACATCGCATCGATCACGACATCCGGCTTCTGTGCGGAAGCGGCGCTATCCAGAAAAACTAATGGCTTTCCATGAACCTTTGCAGAGAGGATAGGAAACTGGGCTCTGATCTCGTCAATATTCATGCTGCCTGCTCCGCAGCGGCGCTCACTCGGGCCGCCAGCGTCTTTTCCAGCGCACTCATCAGAACGCCATGCGCAACTTCGTCTTCGACCAGATCGACCGTTTCGACAAGAAACGCTTCGACCAGCATCTGCCGTGCCCGGGCATCGGGCACGCCGCGGCTCCGGAGATAGAAAAGCTGGTCATCATCCAGAGCGCCAACGGTCGCACCGTGGCTGCACCGCACGTCGTCCGCGTAAATCTCCAGTTCCGGCTTGGCATCGATCTCGGCATGCGGCGAAAGCAGCAGCGCCTGATTCATCTGATACCCGTCCGTCTTCTGGGCCACCCGCTCCACCAGAACCTTGCCCTGAAAGACCGCACGCGCCTTATCGGTCAGCACATTCCGCACCGTCTGGCGGGAGATGCAGTCCGGCGCCCCATGCGTAATAACGCTGGTGAGATCACCGACCTGCTCGTCACCGAGAAGCTGCGCACCGTTCACATGCACGGCAGCGTGATCACCATGCATCGTGGCATGCACTTCGTGACGCGACAGGAAAGACCCAAGTCCCAGCGTGAAACTGTCATAAGCGCCACGGGGCGCAACATCGGCATAAACAGTTGCGAGATGGATCGCCTTTGTCGCTTCCTGCTGAATCTTGATGTGCGTGAGACGCGCACGTTCGGCAACTGTGCACAACAGAACAGGATTATGCACGTAGGACGCGGAAGCATCCGCACTCGCCGTCAGTTCAATGACGGACAAGGCAGCGTCTTCTTCCAGTGTGATGGTGTGGCGCGGATGAAACGAAACGTCCTCCTCCGCTCCAACGGCAAGCGACACAAGCACGATCCGGCCAGCCTGCACGCCAGCTTTCACGGATATCTGCACACCATCGCCAGCAAGAGCCGTGTTCAGGGCCACCATCGCTTCACGGTCCGGGGACGCCTGCGTTCCGAAATCAGATGACTGTGCAAAGGAAGTAAAGGAAACCCCCTCCGGCAGACTGTCCGATGACAAAGAGGGCGAGAACTGTCCGTTCACCAGCACCAGTCGCGGCAGAGCAGCAAGGCCATTCTCTTCCGTCAGAAGCGCATCAAGGGCTTTTTTCGCCGCCTTTTCATCAACACCCTGAACAGGAGCAGAAAAAACACGACCAGCCAATGCGCGCAGATTGGTATAATGCCATGCCTCGATATGAGGCGTCGGCAAACCGACACGTGCCAGCGCTCCCGCTGCGGCTTTACGGTCCGGATCAGTCAGACCACTCAGACGGGCCTCAAATGGTGCAAGGCTCCGCGTGACAGGTGAGATGGCGTTCATGCCGCCTCCTGGAGAAAAGCCGTGTACCCTTCTTCATTGATCTGTTTTGCCAGTTCCGGGCCGCCACTGCGAACAATGCGTCCCTTCGCCATGACATGCACGCGATCCGGGCCAAGATAATCCAGCAGCTTCTGGTGATGGGTGATGACCAGCGCGGAAAAGGTAGGAGAACGGAGGTTCTTCACTCCTTCGGCGACAATCCGCAGCGCATCGACATCAAGACCGCTATCCGTCTCATCGAGAATGGCCAGCGTCGGCTGAAGCATGGTCATCTGCAGCACTTCATTGCGCTTCTTCTCACCACCAGAGAAGCCGACATTGACGTTACGCTTGAGCATGTCATCAGCCATCGAAAGATTCTTCGTGGCTTTTCTTACCGATTTCAGAAACCCGACAGCATCCAGCTCTTCCTCTCCACGAGCGCGACGAACGGCATTCACCGCCGTGCGGAGGAAGTTGGCATTGTTGACGCCTGGCAGTTCGATTGGTGACTGGAAGGCAAGGAACAGACCGGCCGCGGCCCGTTCTTCCGGCTCCATCTCCAGCAGATCCTGCCCCTTGAACAGCACGGAACCGGCTGTCACCTCATAGTCCTCACGTCCAGCGAGGACATAGGACAGCGTGGACTTGCCGCAACCGTTCGGCCCCATGATTGCATGCACTTCACCCGGCGGGATGACCAAATCGACGCCGCGCAGGATTTCCTTGGGCGTGCCATCAGCGTCAATGCTTGCGTGCAGGCCGGAAATTTTCAAAAGTTCACTCATTTTTTCCACTCCTCAGCCCACGCTGCCTTCAAGGCTGATCTGCAACAGTTTCTGCGCCTCAACAGCGAATTCCATCGGTAACTCTTTCAGCACGTCCTTGCAGAAGCCATTGACGATCAGACCGACCGCATCTTCCTGTGAAAGACCGCGCTGGCGGCAATAAAACATCTGGTCCTCGGAAATCTTCGAGGTCGTGGCTTCATGTTCCACGCGCGCCGCCATGTTGCGGTTCTCGATATACGGCACCGTATGCGCACCGCACTGATCGCCGATCAGCAGGCTGTCGCACTGGGTGAAGTTCCGCGCGCCTGACGCCTTCGGCATGATCTTCACCTGACCGCGATAGGTGCTATCGGACTTTCCGGCACTGATTGTCTTGGCGATGATGGTCGAGCGGGTATTTTTCCCAAGATGGATCATCTTGGTGCCCGTATCGGCCTGCTGATGATTGTTGGTCACCGCCACCGAGTAAAACTCGCCCACGGAATCCTCACCCTGCAGGATGCAGGATGGGTATTTCCATGTGATGGCCGAACCGGTTTCCACCTGCGTCCATGAAATCTTGGCCCGTGCGCCACGGCAGGCACCGCGTTTGGTCACGAAGTTGTAGATACCACCCCGTCCATTCTCGTCGCCCGGATACCAGTTCTGCACCGTGCTGTATTTGATAGAGGCGTCTTCCATCGCCACCAGTTCCACGACCGCTGCGTGAAGCTGATTCTCATCGCGCATCGGCGCGGTGCAGCCTTCGAGATAGGAGACCGAAGCGCCGTCCTCGACGATGATCAGCGTCCGCTCGAACTGTCCCGTGTTCTTGGCATTGATGCGGAAATAGGTGGACAGCTCCATCGGGCAGCGCACGCCCTTTGGCACGAACACGAACGAGCCATCCGTGAATACGGCAGAGTTGAGCGCGGCATAGAAATTGTCAGCCACAGGCACGACACTGCCGAGATACTGTTTCACCAGATCCGGATAGTCGCGGATCGCCTCTGAAATCGGGCAGAAGATCACGCCTGCTTCCGAGAGCGTCTTGCGGAAGGTCGTGGCCACGGACACGCTGTCGAACACGGCGTCCACCGCCACTGGTAGACGGGCTTCCTCGCCCTCCGGCACTTCCACGCCCGCCAGCATGGCCTGCTCATGTAGTGGGATGCCCAGTTTCTCGTAGGTCCGCAGAAGCTCCGGATCGACCTCTTCCAGAGACTTCGGGCCATCCTTCTTTTTCGGGGCGGCATAATAATGCACGTCCTGATAATCGATCGGTGGGTAGGTGACCTTGGCCCAGGTGGGCTCTTTCATCTTCAGCCAGGAGCGATAGGCGTCGAGCCGCCACTCCAGCATCCATTCCGGCTCTTCCTTGCGGGTCGAGATCAGACGAATGATGTCTTCGTTCAGGCCCTTCGGCGCGACATCCATCTCGATGTCGGTCTCGAAGCCCCACTGATAGGAGGACTGGCCGAGCTTTTCGACCTGCTCACGGGTTTCTGTAATAGCTGGCATGACCCATTATCCTCCCATCGTCCCGGCTGGCGCCATGTTTTCCTGACGAAAGCCGTTGGCGATCCCGGAACCCGCGGACTGCCCACGCCGGGGAACCTGCTTCATTTCTGCCATCCTCGCGATCGAAATGCCGGACAGCGTGTCGCGGATGGCGTCATTCACCACATCCCAGCCGCCGTAAAGCGTGCATTCGCCGTTGTCGCATCCGCTGCCGCCCGTCACGCAGGCTGTCAGCGAAATCGGCCCATCCACCGCCTCGATCACCCGGGCAATGGAAATCTCCTCCGGCTTCATGGCCAGACGATACCCTCCCCGCGCGCCACGCTGCGACACGAGCAGACCATCTGATGCGAGTGTTTTCAGAACCTTGGCCACAGTCGGCTCCGGCACGCCGGTTTCCTGCGCCAGCGCGGGTGACGTGACGACAGTATCGTGCCGCCCCAGCTTGACGAGGGTCAGAACAGCATAATCAGCCAGTTTCGATAGCCTCAGCATGGTTTACGTTCCCTAGAGCGCGTGGATACCGCCATTGAGTACCAAATCAGTCCTGTTTATGGAGACATGGAGCCGCGAGGGGGCTGCGTCAAGCACAAACCATTGTGAAAGACGCATATGTCGGGTGCGGAAAGCCTCCTTCTCCAAGGGGAGAAGGAGCGTTCACGCCCCTGTCAGCCGAACGCCCCAATTCCATGCATGAGGGCGACACTGATTTCCCGCATGATGAGGAACATATCCTTCATCGGCTGGAAGATTTCCTCATGCTCCTGCTGGTAGGAATTGTCCATCTGCGGGCCAGCAGGCTCGTGGAAACCATAGTCCCGTTTTGAACCGCCCTGCGGGAACACCGTGTTCATTTCCCGCAGCACGGACGGAATTTCGAGACACAGGATACGCTGCATCATCACTTCCCGCGTGAAGTTTCCGCGCGGCATGAAGAACGGCACCTGCGTCGCCAGCACCCAGATCTGCTCTATGAGCGCGATGCGGATCGCGTGCAGCAGGCGCTCGGATGCATTGATTGTCGGTGCCTCAGGCCAGACGGCCCTCAGCGCCAGATGGTCGGCCTGAATCCGGCGGAACATGGACTGCGTGGCGGCCCAGAAGTCGAGGCGTTCAAGATCGTGCATGACCGCCAGATAGCGCTCACGTCGACTCGCCCGCGGCTCGGCCGTCGCGCGATCCAGCCAGTAACCGGGGTCCAGCAGCCAGATGACACTCCGCAGGACCTGATCGTCGGAATGGGCCAGCGCATGCGCCGCGAAATCCAGCGCCCGCCGAAAACGGGCGCTTCCCTCGCGGAAGGTCTCGAACGTCTCGGGATGCCGACGGGCGGCGGACCCCAATCCCTGAATTGTATTCGCGCACCAGCCAAGCTGCTGGAGAATGGCATTGTTCGGAATGGCGCGAAGCTGGCTCGGATGCGTGATGCGTGGCGAAACCCCTCCCCCTTCGGTCTGCCGCGCAGCGGGACGGGAGCCGGTCTTGTCGATCAGGGACGGACCAAAAGCGCCGAGAACGGCGGCATAACCGGGATCATCCACAAGGCCCGTCATTGCCTCGGCGATGGTGGAGAAGAAGTCGGCGGAGAAGTCCGGCTCATCATAGACCGGATCGCCATGTTGGCGCAGCGGCTCGAACGTGTGCTCGGCGATGGTGGCCACACTTGCGGCGGCCAGTTCGGGCGTGCCGAACAGCAGATAGCCATCGCCCCCCTGAAACGCGCTTTCCTCGCGGTATTTCACACCGCGTTCCGCGAATTTGGCGCGCACATGCATCGGCGAGAGATAGGAGAAGCGGTCCGCCAGACGGAACGGGTGGCCGCCGCGCCCGATGCTTTCGCCATGCGTGTCGAACAGGATGACCTCGACATCCTGGAGATCCCAGGTCCGCAGAAGGTCAAGAATCTTCAGGCGCAGGCGCTCGACCATATAGGTTGCGGCAAGCTGGCCGACATAGCGCCCCGAATCGGAATAGCCGAACTGGAGACTGAGCCGCCCCGTCTTGCGCAGATAAGCCCGCCATTGCGGCGAACGGAGCGCCTCCTCGATGATGCGGCCGCCGCCCATCAGCGCCTCGCGCGTCTCGAACAGCGGCGAGATTTCGATCTTCTCGTCAATACCGAAATGCTTCGCCAGCCAGAGAGCGGACAGCAGCGTGTAACCACTTTCGGTCTCGGCGATCAGGAAGCGCACCGGCGTCACAGAGTCGATATGCTTGACGATCTGCGCGACCGTCATCATCAGCCGCGCGGCCGATGCCTGTTCCGCCAGCAGCGAGCCGAAATCGACGGGTACGGCCGTTACATTTTCCAACGCGTCATTGATGCTGGCGAGGAGCGCGCGACGGTGAGCCGGGTCCGCCGGGTCATCCGTGATGCGCAGACGTTGGCGGATCACATTGTGAATCTGCGTGGCGTTCAGCCGTGTGTGGCTGTGGGACGCCGACATTCCGTGCGCGAACAGCCCACTCCGCGCGACCGCGAGCGCGAGGGCCGCTTCCGGGGGAGCGTTATCAATGACGTCCTGAAAAGCATCCCCCAACACTGCTGGGTCGAGAATGCTGTCCTCACGCCCACCTACCATCAACTTCGAGAAGGCAACCGTCGCTTCCGAATCACAGCTCTGCGGACAGGCGGCAATCTGGGCTTCGACCGTATAGCAGGCGCGGGACAGACGGCTCAGAAGCGCCAGCGCCTCGACACCCGAGGCTTCGACCTGCTGACGAACGCGCTGAAGCTGAAACAGCTTCATCTTCAGCCGCAGGCGCAGCGTGTCCCACCAGCCAATATCCGTGCGGCCATCGGTGTCATATCCCACCCAGCTGGTCATGACGATCGCCTTGGGGATGATATGCGACCATGCTTCCGGCCAACTTTCCCGTGCGGCGGAAAGAAGGTCGGCATTGAAGCGGTCAAGCGCATCACGCCCGCGCAGAATGGCCTCCGAAGCCAGCCTGAACTCTTCTTCCAGCGTCGGGGGCGCAGACCGTCGGTGTGTTATGAACGGCGGCGCCGTTTCCTGCGGCTCGGGTGCGGAAGCGTAATCGGCAAGCGAGGCATAGACCTCGTTGGCCACGGCGAAGGTCGGATGGGCGGTGAAGACGGCGGCATAGCGGATGCGCTCGACGGCTTCACGGAAGGCTTTCAGCGCCTCGGCTGAATCGGTTTTGTCCGCCGAGGCTGCCTCGACAATCTGGGAGACGACGCTCCGGAGACGATCTTCCGTCACATCGGGGTTCGTGCCGCCCGGATAACGGTGCAGTCGCGTGGCCCGACGGAGAAAGGCGCCATCACGCAGATGCTGCGTCACCGCCGCCAGATCGGCGACCGAAATCTTTCCCTGCTCAAGCAGCGTCCCGATTCGCCGGGACATCGACAACACGCCGTTGTCGGTCTCCTCAGGGGTAATGGTGTCCTCTTCCGGAGGCAGATCGATGTCTTCGTGCAGACGCCCCAGAGCCAGAACGGCACGGGCACCGGGAGAGAGTGTATTCACGGGCGCACCTTTTTCTGGAGCGGAAGAAGACTGGTTTTCTGCCATTGCATGCACTTCCAAGGGTAGAACAACCTGAAATAACGCGACAATACGATATTGAAACCATATTTCTGCAAAACGACACATGTTTGAGAACAGGGTCAAGGCAATGCTATTCAAGTCCCGATGAGCAGACAGCCCCATTCCGACGACGAACTCCGCAGAAACCTTGCCCGACAGAAACGCGCCGCCACCGGCCTTCTGGCAGGGATGGGCGCGTTGACAGTGGCCACTTACCTCGCCCCTGCCTACGGTCTGCTGGACGACACGCTATGGCTCGACACGCTGCGCGCTGGCGCCAAGGCGGGTGTGGTGGGCGGTCTGGCCGACTGGTTCGCCGTGACGGCGCTGTTCCGGCACCCGCTGGGGCTCCCGATTCCGCACACGGCGATCATTCCCGCGCAGAAGGAGCGGCTGGGACGGGCGCTCGGGCGCTTTGTCTCGACGCAGGTTTTCACGGAAGAGGAAGTCGCTCGCGTTCTGAGCCGGATCGATCTGCCGGCTTTCGTTGCGAATGTTCTTTCTGACCCGGCGACGGCCAACACCCTCACCAAAAGCCTTTCCGGCACTGTGCCGCAGATGATGAACCGTCTGGAGGACGGACGGGCTGGAACAGCGTTCAGCCGCAGTCTTCCTCTTCTGCTGGGTGGCAGCAACCTGGCTCCCGTCATCGCCCGCAGCCTTCGGGCGCTGGTGGACGGGAATCAGCATCAGGAGGTGCTCACTTTTCTGCTCCGCCAGATGAAAACGGGGATGCAGGCCAAAGAACCGGCCCTGCGCGCGATGATCGAAGCCCGTGTGCGTGAACAGGGCGGCAGGCTCGTTGGCTGGGCGATTGGCGGCTCGATCGCCAACAAGGTCCTGACAGCGGCCAGCGAGGAGCTCGACCGAATCAATCCCGAGGATTCCAGTCTGCGTGAAGGCTTCACGGAATGGGTGCGCAGCGAAATCACCCGCATTGAACAGGATACGGGCCGCGCGGAAGAGCTATCCCAGATTCTCAAGGGCGTTTTTGCTCATGAATCCATGCTCACGTGGGGCGCGGATATCTGGACGCGCATGAAGCGCATGATCGAGGAAGATCTCGGCAAGGAAGACGGATGGACGGCCACGCTTGTGCGCGAGGCGCTTCTGCGGATGGCCAATCAGGCACGAGAAGACGCCGGCACACAGGCGCGGATCGAAGAAGCGGCCCGCAAAACCATCACGCGCTCCCTGCCCTATCTGCGCGAGCATCTCTCCAACTTCATTGCGGAGGTCGTCGGCAACTGGGATGCGGACGCCGTGTCGGAGAAACTGGAGCTACGCGTGGGGCGCGATCTTCAGTATGTTCGTGTCAACGGCACGATTGTCGGCTTTGGCGTCGGGGCGGTGCTTTCCCTCGTTCTCGAACTGCTTTTTGGGGCTCCCGGCTAGCGCGAATACGCAACACAGCATGCCAAACGGCGGCTGCCTTACAAATGTCCTGAAATATTCTTGCGCCAGCCACTTTCATGGCATGTAATTCTTATTGTATCTAAGTATGACAAGATGGGTATATACATCTGCCCTGTCTCTGGTTTCTTTTGAGACCAATTAACAAATCGAGGATAATTCAATGCGGTCATTTACTTCAAAAGCCCTGCTCGCTGCGACGCTGCTCGTTGGCGCACCGGCTCTTGTCCTGTCCGCTGCTGCTCCGGCTGCTGCTTCCAAGCACCACAAGCATCACGCCAAGGGTGAGAAGAAAGGGGCCACTGGCGAGAAGAAGGCTACGGATGCCGACACCGCTGATCTGAACGCGAAGAGCCTGGCAGCTGCCCAGCAGGACAAGGTTCCGGCTGTTGGCGCGACGGCACCGGCTGCTCCTGCTGTTCCGGGCGTCCCTGCGGTTCCGGCTGCACCGTCCGTTCCGGCTCCGGTAGCTGGCACGGCGACGACGGCTCCGGCTACGACGGTTCCGGCCAACGCACCTGCCGCCAACTGATCGGACCACCATCCGTCAGAGAACGGCACGGGAGATCATGTCTCCCGTGCCGTTTTTTATTATAGCCCCTGCATCCGCCGCGCGGCCTCGGCATGGGACTTCAGCACATCGTTCAGACCGGCAAAGACCGGCTCGCCATTCTCGACCAGTATCCGCCCGTTGACGATGGTGGTGCCCGCCACGGCGGGAGCGCAGCGGAGCCACGCCTCGACAGGATCGGTCAGAGCCCCGGCCAATGCGATAGGTGACATTTTCCAGATCACCATATCCGCGCAGGCACCCGGCCGCAGATGCCCTATTTCATCGTCCCATCCCAGACAGGCCGCACCCCCTCGGGTCGCCATGTCCAACGCATCACGAGCGGACATGGAGTGTGGTCCATTGCGGAAACGGCCGAGCAGAAGCGCCATGCGGGCTTCCAGCCACATTGAAGCGTGGTCTGTCGACGCGGAGCCATCGCAACCGAGTCCGATACGCATCCCCCGACGCCGCATGTCCATGGCGTCTGCCGCGCCGCCGCCAATCATCATATTCGAGCAGGGGCATTGGGCCGTACACACACCCGCGTGGGCCAGCCGGTCGATCTCATCCGTGGAAGGATAGATGTAATGCGCGACCCATGAACGGGGGGACGCCCAGCCCACGCGCTCAAAATATTCCGTAGGCGTGCAGCCATACACTTCCGCGCAATAGCGATCTTCTTCCGTGTCTTCCGCCAGATGCGTGTGAAGCCGCAGATCATGTTGATCGGCCAGCCGCGCACTTTCCCGCATGATGGTCTCAGACACGCTGAACAGCGAACAGGGCGCCAACGCCAGTCGCGCCAGCGAGCCCGGCGACGGATCATGCCATGCTGCGATCAACCGTTCGCAGTCCGCCAGAATGGTGTCTTCATCCTGCACCACCGAGGCTGGCGGCAAGCCGCCATCCTCCACCGAGCGCGTCATGGAGCCGCGCGTCCCCATGAAGCGGAAACCGATTTCTTTGGCCGCACGAAACTGGGCATCGATCAGATAGGGCTGCGGATGGACATACATATGATCCATGGAGGTCGTGCAGCCGCCCATCAGCAGTTCCAGCATGGCGACGATGGTCGACAGATAAACCGAGTCGGTATCCAGCTTGGCCCACAGCGGATAAAGGCCGGTCAGCCACTCGAACAGCGTGCCGTTCGTGACCGGCGCGTAGGAACGGGTCAGGTTCTGATACATGTGGTGGTGAGCGTTCACCAAGCCGGGCGTCAGCAGGCTTCCACCAGCTGAAATGACTTTCTGTGCGGTTGGAAGCGGATCGCTCATACTGCCGACAGCCATGACCCTGCCGTCGCGTATGGCTATCCAGCCGTCTGCAATTTCCCAGTCTTTATCGACATAAATGTAAGCATCTCTGACAAGGAGATCCGCCTGCATGGCCATGCTCATTCCTCACTGATGACATCTCGCGATTATCCCTGTTCCGGAGGTGCGAAGTCCGGATCGTCATCAGCAGAACTGAACGGGCTGTTTTTCCTATCACGGAGTGATGGAATTCTCGTTGCCGGAAACGACCAGTCGACCCCCCACCCAGACACGGCCGATCGTCTCCGGACCAGCATGACAGACGACTTTCTGTGCCAGCGTGGAAGCTGAATCTTCTTCATGAAGACGCAACGCTCCACGTCCGGAGATCATCTCGACGGCATCCAGCATCTGACCGGGCTGAAATTGGCCGCAAGGCAAGCCCAGAGCTTCGGCTCCCCCGCGTGTCGCGAGCCAGAATGCTTCCGCAAAGGATACACGGGAATGAGGGCGTCCGCGTTGCGATGACGGTTTATCCGGATCGGTGCCGCTTTCGAGAATGCGCGACGTCAGAACAGCCTGTCGGGCATTTTCAAAAATGGAAGCGGAATAACCGCCGGAAATGTCGGTTCCCAACCCACAGGGCACCTGCTCGTCGAGCACATTGCGGAGCGGAAGTGCAGCGCCAGCAAAGAACGCATTGGAGATCGGACAGTGGGCTATGGCCGCTTTCCGTTGCCGCAGGAGCGCCCTGTCCTGCCGCGATGTGAACCCGGCATGCGCCAGAACGGAAAAGCTGGGAAGCAGGCCGAACCGATCAAGCGCTTCCACATCCGAACAGCCCATGCGGGCGAGAACCGTCTCGTGTTCCCAGTCGCTTTCGGAGGCATGGGTCTGGACTCTGACATCCAGCACCCGTGCCAGTTCGCCCAGCCCTTTCAGCAGCGCATCGGTGCAGGCGGGAATGAAGCGCGGCGTGATAACGGGCTGCACGAGACCCGCTTCGTTTCCCCGCAGCGCACGCACCGCCAGAATGAAGCGGCGTGTTGCGTCGATTGCTTCCTGCGCACTGGCCTGACGGTAATCGGCCGGACAGAGTTCGGGATGATCCATGGCAACCAGCCCAACGAGCGCCCGCTGTCCATGCTCGATGCAGACACGCGCCAGACCCAAGCTCGCCTCTTCATGAATGGTGGCGAAATAGAGCGCCGTCGTGGTTCCCTGTCTGAGCAGTGACGGAACCAGATCCTGCCAGACGGATTCCGCAAACGCGGCATCCGCATAACGGGATTCCAGCGGAAAGGTGCAACTTCCAAGCCACTCCTCTAGCGGCAGATCCAACGCTTTTCCCGCCTGTGGCCATTGCGGCGCGTGGATGTGCAGATCGGCCAGTCCGGGCACAAGGAGGCAGTGGTCAGGCAACGTGCAGTCCACCTGATCGACCAGACTATCGAACGCCGCACTTCCCTCGGGCGCGCGCGTCACGATGCGGCCCTCTTCACCAACTGCAAGAATGACCCGTTCTGTCAGAACTTCTGACGGAGAGACCGCTTCCAGAACTCTTGTCTTCAGAACATGCGTAAAGCCCGATCCCGTCATCTGGTTCCGTTTTTTCTCTCTTGCAGGCTGTCAGAATTTCCTAACACTAACGGAACGAACATAATTTTGTCTATTAAGGGAAGATTGTCTGCATGAACGGCAGGACGCTGAGAAACCATTCTTCATGATGAACAGGACAGGATATCTGAATCGGCGCACTCTGCTGGCGGCGACCGGTAGCGGCCTGTTCAGTAAACCGCTCTGGGCGGCGCGGCGCTTTGCGCCGGTGCCGGAAGAAGACCTCCTTGTCGCCTTCGGCCATACAAGTCCGGTCACCGACGGCGGATGGACCCACGCGCATGATCTGGGCGTACAAGCTGTCCGCAAGACTTTCCCCCACTTGCGCACCCTGTTTGTCGAAAGCATTCCCTACTCCGCCGATGCCACCCGCATTTTCCGTCAGTTCGTGGCCGAAGGCGCGCAGATGGTCATTTCCACCTCGACTTACGGCGATTTTCTGCGGGATGTTTCGGATAAGGTGCCCGATGTCGCGTTCATGGAATGTGATGGAAACACCATAACGGATAATCTGGGGTGGTATTACATCGCCCACTGGAATGTCAGTTACGTACTGGGGGTGGCCGCAGCGCATCTCAGCCGCACCGGCAAGATCGGCTTCATTGCCTCTTTTCCCGTCCCGGCAGCTTTTGCGGGGGCCAATGCAACCCTGATGGGGACGCGTTCGGTTAATCCGGATGCCACGCTGCGTGTCATTTCCATCAATTCATGGTTTGATCCGCAAGCGGCTTCAGAAGCCGCTTCAGCGCTGATCGACAATGGCTGCGATTTCCTATACGGCGTCATGGACGAGCCAGCCTATCTCCGTGTCGCGGAAAATCGCGGTGCATGGGCGGCGATGTGGAACACGGATATGCGGCGGTTCGGTCCCAACGCCTATGTCAGCTCCGTGATGCTTGATTTCGCGCCTTATTATGTTGAGCAGGTCAGGGCACGCATACAGGGAACATGGCAGCCACAGGGACACTTCCTGAAGATGGGTCAGGGCGTGGACCGCGATACATGGGGGCAACGCGTACCCCTCTCCGTCCAGACAGAGGCGGACGCAGCAAGGACACGAATTCTGGGGGGATGGTCACCGTTTCAGGGACCGATCAGGGATAATGAAGGCCATCTGCGCGTGCCTGCGGGTCGGAGCATGACCGACCGGGAACTTTATGGCTGGCGCTGGCAGGTCGAGGGCGTTTCCGGGCTGGAGTGATCGCCCTCGATAGTAAACCGTTAGACATTCGCTGAATGGCGAATGTCTAACGGAGGAGGCTGCTCAGGCTGCCTTCGTCATGAGGCTCGCCGCCTCGGTCTGTGTTTTCGGCAACGGCACTTCCGCCAGCAGCGTTTTCAGCGCCGACACCATGTCATCCATCATTTCATCGGTATGATAGGGGCCGGGTGTAAGGCGCAGACGTTCCGTTCCCCGTGCGACGGTCGGGTAATTGATCGGGGTTGCATAAAGACCGTATTCATTCAGCAGACGCTGGCTAATGGTCTTGCAGCGCTCGGCATCCCCGACCGGAACCGGCACGATATGGCTCGGGGTCGGCGTGAAAGGAACATCCGCCGCGCGCATTTTCGCCCGGAATGTCTCAACCCGCTCAAACATCTTCTCGCGACGCCAGTTTTGCGCCCGCACCATTTTCACACTTGTCAGGGCCGCCGCGACAACGGATGGCGGCAGCGATGTCGTGAAGATGAAGCCGGAGGCGGAAGAGCGGAGATAATCGACGATCTGGGCCGAGGCCGTGATGTAACCGCCATGCACGCCAAACCCCTTGGCCAGCGTGCCTTCGATGATGTCCACCTGATCGGCCACACCATCGCGCTGCGTCACGCCGCCGCCATTCTCACCATAGAGGCCTACAGCGTGGACCTCATCGATATAGGTCAGGGCGTTATATTTGCGGGCCAGAGCGCATGTCCCGGCAATATCCGAGATATCGCCATCCATGGAATACACGCTCTCGAACGCGATCAGCTTCGGCGCTTCATAGGGCGCAGCCGCCAGCTTCGCTTCCAGATCAGCAAGATCGTTATGTTCGTAAATCACGGTCGTCGAACCGCGCGCGCCCTTGATGCCGGCAATCATGGAGGCGTGATTCATGCGGTCTGAATAGCAGATCCAGCCCGGCATGGATGTCAGGATGGTTTGCAGGCTCGCCTGATTGGAAACATAGCCTGAACCGAATAGCAGGCCCGCTTCCTTGCCGTGCAACGCCGCCAACTCGGCTTCCAGCGCCTTGTGGAGAGGACTGGTGCCCGCGATGTTGCGTGTGCCGCCAGCACCCGCTCCGTGCTCACGGATGGCCTTGATCGCAGCGTCGCAGACCTCTGGCTCCACGCCCATGCCGAGATAGTCGTTGGACGACCACACCACGACTTCCCGTCCCAGATCGGTGTTGGGAAGTTCTTCTTCATAGACCGGATACCGCGCGGCTTCCCGGGCCAGAGGGGTGAAGGTCCGATAACGCCCCTGCTTGCGAATGTCCGCGAGCGCCTCGTCACAAAAATCGTAAAACGGGTGTCTCGCGTTCCGAATACTCACCCTGCCCTACTCCTGTTTCTGCCTCACGCGTCCAACAGGTGTTTCATCACCCGGTCAGACATCTGCCGTAACATTATACTGCACTTGTCAAACTGTGCTCATCGCGCAGAAAATCAACCGCAGCCACCCCCGATCCGGCGTTCACGAGGGTTGCTCTGAAGCGACGTCCCATCGAGGCGAATGTGTCGGACTTCTGCTCCTGCTCCATTCTCCGGATGCGCCATCCGGGTTTCAACCACGTAAAGATTACGCAACACAATGGAATTGATCAGCGAACATATACCCTTATGCGGGGCTCCGTCACCGTCGAATCCGGCATAGCCGACATCTCGACCTGATTTGGCGCGGCACCGGCAGCCACGATCTCATCGGCAATCGCCTGCCCTTCCACACCCACCAGATGCGAGAGTTTATCCCGTGTCGCCGCGTCATCCGCGCCCGGCGGCGCAAGCGCCTGCACGAGAAAAAGGATGTTCGGTTTGCGCGCCAGCGCTTTCCTGACAACGTCATGCACCGGACCGATCCATTCCTGCTTCGGCGTACCGGCCACAAGGTCGATCACAGGC
>NZ_JBDNXK010000058.1:0-21465 GCF_047721705.1 Acetobacter sp.
CATAAAAATAAAATACCGATACATCCTCTTCTTCGCAGGAAATGCCTAAAAACATTCCCTGCAACAGAAAAGCCCTTACTTTCTTACGGGTTTTCTGAACTTCAGAACCACTTGATCCGTGCGTCCACGAACGGCCGGATCAAAAACAGCCAGTTCATGAGTGTCAGCAGAGTTTGCCAGAACCTTGCTCTCGCTCTCGAACTGGAACCCGGCCGCAACGACCTGCTGCTTGATGATGGCCGGATCAATGCGATGCAACTTGGCAAGATCGCCCGACGCTCCCGCATTGGCTACGTGGTCAATAACGATAAAGGTGCCTCCCACACGCAGACTGGCAAAAACAGCCTTATCGAAACTGAAGGCCGCATCCGCGCCCTCGCCATAGTAGACATCATGATAGTTCTGGGAGGTCCAGACCATATCAAGCTGTTCAGGAACATTCAGTGAGGACAGAGGCTGCTGAAGGACGGACACGTTCTGGAAAGCGGGATTTGCTGCGATAGCCTGCACGGCATCAGCCGCCTGCGGATGCCGCGCCAGCAGCGGGGGGGGAACGACAGCCCAGACATGCCCTTTTGTCCCCACCACATTACTGAACAGCCGGGTGAAATACCCGTGACCGGGCATGATGTCCGCCACCTTCATGCCGCGCGTCAGTCCGGCGAAAGCAATCAGTTCAGCGGGGCGGCGCGCTTTGTCGGCTGCCCGGTCTTCCTCGGGGCGATCCCGGTCACTGATGGCAGCGGCAATGACGAGCGATTGCGCGCGCGTGCTTCTATGCCCCTGCGTCTGCGCCAGAGATGGCGTAACCGACCCGGCACTTATGGCCATGCCAACAAATAATGTAGCGAGCAGTCTGCACTTGAACACCGTTCGTCTCCCTCTCGTGATGACAGAACACTAGCTTGTTCCGCACCAGAACGTCAGTCGATTTTCCGCAACACATGAATAGTCGGGAAAACTGACTGGAATATCTGGAAGACAACGCACAGATGATCCTCGGTTCCGGGCCATCTGGTTATTTTATTCATCAAAGAAAAAAGGGCAGTTCGGTTTCCCAAACTGCCCTGAACGCAATCAGTCGTTCTTCTTGGAACGCTCGTTCTTCTTGCGCTCGTGCGGATCAAGGTAGCGCTTGCGCAGACGCACGGCGGACGGCGTGACTTCCACCAGTTCGTCGTCCTCGATGTAGGCAATCGCCTGCTCGAGGCTCATCTTGCGCGGCGGAACCAGAAGCAGGGCCTCGTCCTTGCCGGCGGCACGGATGTTGGTCAGCTTCTTTTCACGGACGGCGTTCACTTCGAGATCATTCTCACGGGAATGCTCGCCGATGATCATGCCGACATAGACCTTCTCGCCGGCATTGACGAACAGCGTGCCGCGATCCTGCAGCGAGAACAGCGAATACTGCGTCGTGACGCCATCTTCCGAGGAGATCAGCGAGCCGTTGCGACGACCTTCGATCGTGCCTGCATAAGGCTGATAGCCTGCGAACAGACGGTTCATGATGCCCGTGCCACGCGTGTCGGTCAGGAACTCGCCGTGATAGCCGATCAGGCCACGTGACGGGATCAGGAAGGTCAGACGCACCTTGTCACCACCGGACGGACGCATGTCCTGCATCTGGCCCTTACGGAGCGACATCTTCTCGACCACGACTCCCGAGTAAGGCTCGTCCACGTCGATCAGAACCTCTTCGTAAGGCTCCTCACGCTCGCCGGTCTCTTCGTTGGTGCGGAACAGCACGCGGGGACGACCGATGGTCAGCTCGAAGCCTTCGCGACGCATCGTCTCGATGAGCACGCCAAGCTGAAGTTCACCACGACCGGCAACCTCGAACGCTTCGCTCTCGGGGCTTTCCGTCACGCGGATGGCGATGTTGCTTTCCGTTTCCTTGAACAGACGGTCACGGATCTGGCGCGACGTGACCTTCTTGCCCTCGCGACCACCCAGCGGGCCGTCGTTGATGCGGAACGTCATGGACAGGGTCGGCGGATCGACCGGAATAGCCTTCAGGGCTTCGGTCACTTCCGGAGCGGCGATTGTCTCAGGAATGGTGGCCTCGGACAGACCGGCGACGGCGACGATGTCACCGGCTTCGACCTCATCCACAGGCACGCGGTCGAGGCCACGGAAAGATAGCAGCTTGGTCAGACGGCCTGTCTCGACAACGCTTCCGTCTTCACGCAGCACGCGGACAGGCATGTTGACCTTCGCACGACCCTGCTCGACGCGACCTGTCAGCACACGGCCAAGGAAGTTGTCGGACTCGAGGATGGTCGCAACCATCGCGAACGGCTTGTCTTTGTCCAGATTCGGAGCCGGGACGTGACGCAGCACGAGATCGAACATCGGGGACAGATCCTTGCGGGGTCCGTCCAGTTCCGTGTCCGCCCAGCCCTGTCGGCCGGAAGCATAGAGCATCGGGAAGTCGAGCTGCTCGTCATTCGCGCCGAGCGAAGCGAACAGATCGAAGATCTCGTTGTGGACTTCATCCGGACGGGCGTCGCCACGGTCAACCTTGTTCACGACGACGATCGGCTTCAGGCCACGGGCCAGCGCCTTGCCGACCACGAACTTGGTCTGCGGCAGCGCGCCTTCGGCAGCGTCGACCAGCACGATCGCGCCGTCCACCATGCTCAGGATACGCTCGACCTCGCCACCGAAGTCGGCATGGCCCGGGGTGTCGATGATGTTGATGCGCGTGTCTTTCCAGACGACGGACGTGCACTTGGCGAGAATGGTGATGCCACGCTCGCGCTCAAGGTCGTTGCTGTCCATGGCGCGCTCAGCAACCTGCTGATGCTCATGGAACGAGCCGGACTGCTTGAGCAGTTCGTCAACAAGAGTGGTCTTGCCATGATCGACGTGTGCGATAATGGCGATGTTGCGAATATCCATCGTAAGGCGGGCCTGACTCTTTTCTGCATGAAAGTCCGCCACTGACAGCCGGGGGCATGCAGCGGACTCCTGTTGCGGCTGTCCATAGAGGGAGGCGACGCGGATTGCACGCGAAACTTTTTCTACGGACAGCCCCGATAACGCGGGATACCCCCTATTCGGGCAGCATCATCAGGCCCTGCGGCAGACCCGGCACTTCCACCCTGAGACAGAAGACCGCGCCGTTCAACGGCTCTTTCTCCAGCTCTTCATCGGAAAGTCCCTTGCGGGCCGTGGTCACGAAAAGCGTCCGCAGATCATCGCCGCCGAAGGCCGCCTTGGTGACGTTGGCCGCAGGAATGTGAACAGGCTCCAGCCGCGAGCCATCCGGGCGAAAACGCTCCAGACGATATCCGCCCCATACGCCGACCCACAGCGTGCCTGCGCTATCCATTGCCAAGCCGTCGGGCGCGCCGTCATCGATACGGGCGAACAGTCGGCGCTCTCCCAGCGTTCCATCCATCAGCACATTGAAGGCGTAGATGATCCCCTGAGCCGACTCGCAATGATAAAGCGTGCGGCCATCCTGCGACATGACAGGACCGTTGCTGATCGTGTAGCCGCCATGATGCTGACGCAGGGCAAGACTGTCTTCAAGACTGTAGAGCGATCCCAGAGGCAATTCTTCCTCATCATCCATCGTTCCGAACCAGAGGCGCCCTTTCTGGTCGATATGGCCATCGTTGATGCGAGTGCGCGCCTGTTCCTTTTCCACCGGCATGATGGGCCGCAGCTCTTCATCGGTCTGATCGAAAAGATAGAGGCCGTCCTCCATGCCGCAGAACAGATCACCATCGTGCGTGGGAATCAGGAATGTCGGACGCTTCGGCACGTGCCAGATACGGGCATCACCGTCTTCGGGGCGGTAACGGCAGAGCGCGTAACGCAGAATATCGACAAAATAAAAGGACCGCTCCGCTTCACTCCAGACCGGTCCCTCTCCGAGTTGCGCCTGCAATGGCCAGACGCTCACAACCTCGTCCACCCGTCCATTCGAACCGGGGAAAGGGCGACCGGCCTTAATGTGATCAACCATAAATTGTGCCTCCGCGCCCACAACGGGCATGCACACCAAGAGTTGCGACATGGCTGAGATATGGTTGCCGTAGACAACGCGCGAAATAGGAAATAGTTGTCATTCGCAATAACTCACCAGATAACAGGGTCCGCCCATGCGCCTGGACGAACTTGCGGCCGGGATGGATGCCATCATCGACCATGTGGAATACCGCCAGCCGAATGACATTGTGGCCCATCGGCTGGGTGAACTGGGCTTTGTTCCGGGTGAGCCCGTTCGTGTGGTTGCCATAGGCCCGATCGGTGGCGATCCTATGGCAGTCAAGGTCGGGTTCACACGCTTTGCCCTGCGTCGTAGCGAAGCTTCGCGCGTCCTGCTGCAACCCCGTGCGTGACCGATGGATGCTGTAGTCGAAACTCTTCCCCTTCGCGCGGCCCTCGTTGGCAACCCCAACTGCGGCAAGACCTCTCTGTTCAACCAGCTGACAGGGAGCAATCAGAAGGTTGCCAATTATGCAGGCGTCACGGTGGAACGCAAGGAAGGCCGACTGATCACCCCAGCGGGACGGCCTGTCCGCCTGCTTGATCTGCCCGGCGCCTACAGCCTCGACGCCACCAGCCCGGACGAGGCCGTGACACGTGATGTTTGCGCTGGCCGTTACAAGGGCGAAGCTGCGCCCGAACTGCTGATCTGCGTGCTGGATGCGACCAACCTGCGCCTCCATCTCCGGTTTGCGCTGGAAGTCTGCCACCTCAATCGGCCGACCATTATCGTGCTGAACATGCTGGATGCAGCGGAAAAAGCCGGACTGAAAATCGACATTCCGCGGCTGGCGGCCGAACTGGGCACACCAGTCGTCGGGGCAGTCGCGGTGCGGCGGAACGGCTGCGCCGATCTTCTTGCCCTGCTTGACGCTCCCCCACTCGTTCCACCGACTCCACGCGCATTGGAAGGGGAAGATGTCCACGCAACGGTCCGGCGTCTGCTGGATGAATGCGTCACCCGACCTGCCGTTGCTTCAGAAGCGATGGAAGACCGGCTGGACCGCTGGGTGCTGCATCCTGTGTGGGGACCAGTGCTGCTTACGGTTCTGATGTTCGTAATGTTCCAGACGGTGTTTTCCTGGGCGCAGCCGCTGATGGACGGGCTTGAAGACGGCATGACGGCGTTCGGAGAACTGGTCCGTTCGCTGTTGCCGGACGATCTCATCCGCAGCCTTCTGGTGGATGGCATCATCGCGGGCGCCGGCACGGTGATTGTCTTCCTGCCCCAGATTCTGATCCTGTTTTTCTGGATTCTGGTTCTGGAGGAATCCGGCTACCTCCCACGAGCCGCCTTCCTGCTCGATCGCATCATGGCCGTCGCCGGTCTGTCCGGACGTTCCTTCATTCCGCTGCTTTCCAGCTTCGCCTGCGCCGTGCCCGGCATCATGGCCACCCGCACCATCCAGAATCCCCGTGACCGACTGGTCACCATCCTGCTCGCGCCGCTCATGACCTGTTCAGCGCGTCTGCCTGTCTATGCCCTGCTGATTTCCGCTTTCATTCCCAAGCGCACGATCGGTGGTATCTTCAGCCAGCAGGGCTTGGTGCTGTTTGGCCTCTATATCGTCGCCATCCTCAGCGCTCTCGTCGTGGCATGGGTGCTCAAGCGCGGTGATCGCGGAGCGGAACATCCTCTGCTGATGGAGCTTCCAGCCTACCGCCTCCCTAGTGTGCGCAATCTGGCGCTCGGTCTGTGGCAGCGGGCGACGATCTTCCTGTCACGCGTCGGCACCATCATCGTCACGCTGAGTGTCCTGATGTGGGCGCTTTCCAGCTTCCCTACCCCGCCTGTCGGCGCCACGGCCCCGGCTATAGATTACAGCCTTGCCGGACGGATAGGCCACCTGATGCTACCGCTGTTCGCGCCCATCGGCTTTACGTGGCAGATCTGCGTCGCGCTTATTCCGGGACTTGCGGCACGTGAAGTGGCCGTGAGCGCCTTGGCGACCGTCTATGCGGTCGGAGGTTCGGAAACGGACGCCGCGGCCCAGCTCATCCCACTTCTGTCCAGTCAATGGAGTCTTGCGACGGGCCTGTCACTGCTGGCATGGTATGTCTATGCCCCACAGTGCTTCTCGACGCTCGCCGTCATCCGACGCGAGACAGGTGGCTGGAAAGTCGTCTTTCAGACTGCGGGGTATCTGTTCGGGCTGGCCTATCTCGCCTCGTTCCTCACATGGCGAATTGCGCTGGCTCTGGGATGGGGGCCGTCATGATTGAAGCTATCATCGTTGGACTGCTCGTACTCGCCTGTGCGCTCTACTGGCTCGGTCGCCTCGCGCCGTCCGTCACGCGCCAACTCTGGAGTGGGCTGGGCGCTGCCCTGACACTGCTCCACGCGCCTGCGCCGATGAAAGAAGCGGTGGCTGGCCGTGCCAAGGCGACAGGGCGGGGTGGATGCGGTGGCTGCAAAGGCTGCGACAAGAACGGCGGTTGCCACTGACGCCTCCCTTCTGGGTTCGGAATGCAGAAGCCCATCACCGGCGTGTAACTTGCAAACACGTCTGACGCACCATACAAGCCGGCCAAATGGCCGCTTCTGCAACATACCGTAACGATATCGACGGACTGCGGGCGTTCGCCGTTGTGGCCGTCGTGCTCTACCATGTGTTTCCTCGGTGGCTTCCCGGTGGGTTTGCCGGCGTGGACGTGTTCTTCGTCATTTCCGGTTTTCTGATCACAGGGCAGTTCACCCGCCGCAGGCTCAGCTTCGCCTCCTTTTATGCGCGTCGCCTCCGTCGCCTTGCTCCGTCGCTTCTCTGCGTGCTGCTGGCAACCGTTCTGGCTGGCAGCTTCATCCTTCTCCCCAAGGAACTGAGCGCCCTCGGACTCGACTGCTTCGCGGGCGCGACCTTTCTGTCCAACTTCTTTTCATGGCAGGCGCAGGGCTATTTCGATCGTTCAGCCAGTCTGAAGCCACTGCTGCATCTGTGGTCTCTGGGCGTGGAGGAACAGTTCTATCTCATCTGGCCCGTCCTCCTTGTCATGGCGCAACGCGTGTCGCTCGCGCTGCCCAAACTGGTGAGCGTCACATTTGGCGCGTCGTTCGCTTTTGGCCTGTTCTGCACTTTTCACTCACCTGAAACCGACTTTTACTGGCCGCTGACCCGCATCTGGGAATTCATGCTGGGTGCGATGCTTATCGCCAGTGCTGATGCACTCGGTCGGTTGCATGGTGGTGGACGGAATCTTTGCAGCCTGATCGGTTTGGCCTGTCTTTTCATCGCCGCGTTCGAACTCACTCCGGACTGGTTTTTCCCAACACCCACCGCATTCCTTCCAGCCGTGGGCACGAGCCTGCTGATCGCGGCCGGGCCGAAAACATGGATTGCGCGGCGCATCCTGTCTTTCACCCCGCTACGATTGCTGGGCCTGATCAGTTACCCCCTTTACCTCTGGCACTGGCCGCTGATCGCCTATGAACACATCGTCCATGGAGTCAGCCATGTTCATCGGAGTACGGGTTACGCGATCATTGCTCTATCCATCGTGCTCGCCGCGCTGACCTATCGGTTCATCGAAACGCCGCTACGGTGGAAAACACCAGCTCGACCCACGATCGTTACCCAGTTAGCCGGCCTCTTGCTGACCGCCATTCTTGGGTTGGTACTCTGGTCGCATCCAGACGTCATCGCACGCCAGAACGCCAATGATGCGGGGATAAATCTCGCCAAGATAAATCTTGCTGAACAGGACGGCATTTTCCCGATCACACAGCACATGCATGTCGAACACGAGCAGGACATAACCATTGCCATGATCGGTCCCGCTATTGGTGATCCCATTCTTTTCACAGGGGACAGTCTGCTCTTTCAATGGGCACCGCACGTGGATGCCCTGTTCGCTCAGGGACTGCTGAAACATACAGTGATTTTCATATCAGGACCGAACTGCGCCCCTCTGCCCGTCGAGCAGTATGCGAAAAACTTCACATATTGCGACGCCATGCCTGCCGTGCAGGATCATGTTCTGGACAGCCATTCCGTCCAGACGATTATCATGGGAGCTTACTGGCAGCGCGTTTTTGGCCTTGATCCGGCCCTGTGGCCAGACAAAAAAGCTACAGCGGAAAAAAGACTGAAAGCGTTATCCGCCAACAGCACGCGCAGGCTCGTATTCATCCTGCCTACACCAATCAGTTCCCATTTTGATCCAGCGCAGATGGTTCAGAGACATTTCATGAAACTGACGATTGACAATGCATTTTTACACGCAGGGATTCCCGTTCAGTCCGTACGGGCGGACAACGCCAGTCTCACCGCTTTTCTCACCGAGATTGCCCTTGATGTGCAGGCCGTTCCACTCGATCTGACCGACAGTATCTGTGGTTCAGCCAAAACCTGCTTTCCCCTCATGGAAGATGGAACACCGAAATTCGCTGACGACAAGCATCTCCGTCCCGACTTTACGCGCGGTCCTCTGCCGGAACTGGACAGGCTTCTGACACAATAAACTTGCCGTTCCTGCATGAACTAAGGCTCATGCAGGAACGGATAAAATCAGCCATGCGTTGGCATGACGAACTCGGCACCAGACCGGATTCCTTCCGGCCAGCGTGTGGTGACGGCTTTCAGGCGCGTGAAGAACCGCACGCCTTCCGGTCCATGCATGTGGTGATCGCCGAACAGTGAATCCTTCCAGCCACCAAAGGAATGAAAGGCCATCGGCACCGGGATCGGCACGTTCACCCCCACCATTCCTGCCTTAACACCGTGCGTGAAAGCGCGGGCCGTATCACCATCACGCGTGAAAATCGCTGTGCCATTACCGTAAGGATTATCGTTGATCAGTTTGAGGGCGCTCGCAAAATCCGGCACCCGGACCACGCACAAGACAGGCCCGAAAATCTCTTCCTGATAGATCGCCATATCGGTTGTCACATTGTCGAACAGCGTGCCGCCAATGAAGAATCCTTTTTCATGGCCGGACAATACAAACCCGCGACCATCAGCCACCAAGGTCGCACCCTGTTCAACCCCCTGATCAACCAGACCACTGACCCGTGCGAGATGCTGCGCCGTCACCAGCGGTCCCATATCATTGCTGTTATCTGTTCCTGCACCAATCTTCAGATTTCGTGCACGTTCAGACAGAGCGTCGACAAGAGAATCCGCAACATCGCCGACAGCAACCGCCACCGAGATGGCCATACACCGTTCACCGGCCGAACCATAGGCAGCCCCCACCAGTGCATCGACAGTTTTTTCCAAATCGCAATCTGGCATGACGATGGCATGGTTTTTCGCGCCTCCCAACGCCTGCACCCGCTTTCCGTGCGCTGTCCCGATTGCATAAACATGTTTGGCAATGGGCGTGGAGCCGACAAAACTCACGGCCTGAATGCCGGGATGTTCAAGAATGGCGTTCACCATATCCTTATCACCCTGAACGACCTGAAAAACTCCGTCAGGCAGACCCGCTTCCTTGAAAATGTCAGCCAGCAGCACGGACGCGGACGGGTCACGTTCCGAAGGCTTGAGAATGAAACAGTTTCCTGTCGCAATCGCCATCGGTGCCATCCACAACGGCACCATCACTGGAAAATTGAAAGGCGTAATACCTGCCGCAATGCCCAATGGTTGACGCATCGTATAGGCATCAATCCC
Source organism: Acetobacter sp. (assembly GCF_047721705.1). GTDB lineage: Bacteria > Pseudomonadota > Alphaproteobacteria > Acetobacterales > Acetobacteraceae > Acetobacter. The sequence continues at coordinate 9,609 of NZ_JBDNXK010000058.1, forward strand.
GCGACTGACCTGCTCGGTGAACTCACCCTTGAGGATTTCCGGGGCTGCCGTTGCAAATTCCACAACTTCCAGCCCACGTGTCACTTCTCCAAGCGCATCGGAATGAATCTTTCCATGCTCGGCGGTGATCGCGGAAGCCAGTTCATCGCGTCGCGCTTCGAGCAGATCACGCACCTTGAACAGGACGCGCGCGCGCGTCAGGGGCGGTGTTTCGGACCATTTCACGAATGCCTGTTTTGCCGCCGTCACAGCCGCTTCAAGATCGGACCTGTCACCCAGCACAACCTGCGAAGCAACTTCACCAGTGGCCGGATTGAACACGTCTGAACGACGCGCTCCCTGTCCTTCGGTATGAACACCGCCGATGACATGTGGGATAATATTCATTTCCTGAAGTCTTTCCATTTTTTCTTGTTATTTTTAGAGAACAGACTGCGCAGGCCGGTCAGTAGCGCCTGACAGGGAAATCGCTTCCCGCTGCTCTCCCCTTCCGCGTGGCAGTGTTTCCGGAACGAAACACAGGGTCACGATGAAACCGATGGCGCAGACCAGGATCGGATAAAGCAGACCCGCGAAGACATTTCCCGTCTGCGACACGAGGCTGAGACTGATCAGCGGCAGGAACCCTCCGAAAATCCCGTTACCGATATGATAAGGAATGGAAATGGAGGTGTAGCGGACATTGGCCGGGAAGCTCTCGACAATAAACGCACCATAGGGGCCGTAAATCATGGCCGCGATGAACACGAGCGTGAACACCACCAGCGCCACGGGAATGAAATCGATCCCGGTTGGATGAACCGCAGAACGCAGGATCATGAACAGCGGCAGGTAGGCCAGAACGGCCACCCCCATTCCGGTCAGGGAAAGTTTTTTCCGTCCGATCCTGTCTGAAAGCGTTCCAAACACCACAAAGAAGGGCAGCCCGAGAAAAGCGCCTGTCGCCACAGCGAGCGTCGCCGGAAGGAAGGCGACCTTCAGCACACTTTCGAGAAAATACAGCGCATAGAATTGCGCCGTATAGAACGTCACGGCCTGAGCGCAGGCGACACCGAACAGGAACAGGATGATACGCCGCGCATTCCCGGGGATCGAAAAGGCGTCACGAACAGGAGACGAAGAAAGCTGTTTGCTCTCACGCATTTCCACGAAAACCGGTGATTCATGCAGCCGCAGACGGATGCGGAACGAGACTGCGACCAGAATGATCGAAACCAGAAATGGCAGACGCCATCCCCAGTTTTCGAACGCAGCTTCACCCAGACCGAGACGCAGCCCCAGCACCATCGCCAGAGACAGGATAAATCCGCCGGATGCCATGGCCTGAATGTAGCTAGCCCATTTGCCCCGTTCATGGGGCGGCGCATGTTCGGCCACATACGTCGCCGCACCGCCATATTCGCCCCCGAGCGCAAGTCCCTGAATGATGCGCAGCGTAATCAGCAGGACAGGTGCGATATATCCGGCTGTGGCATAGGAAGGCAGAAACCCGATCGCGGCTGTCGAACAGCCCATGATGAGAAGGGTCGTCAGAAAAGTGATCTTCCGTCCGAAACGGTCACCGAAATGACCGAAGACGAGGCTGCCAAGAGGCCGGACAGCAAATCCGGTAGCGAATGTCGCCACACTGATGAGTGTGGCCGCGACGCCATCCTGCGGAGGATAGAACATCTTCGCGAAAAAGATCGCCAGACTTCCATAGAGGAAGAAATCATACCATTCGATGACGGTTCCGACACTGGATGCGAAAACCAGGCCATGCATCGAGCGACTTTGAGGAGAGGTGGTCATGTCATGCCCTCCGGCACAGGGTCGAGCCTGAAGTCAGGCCCAGACGCGCCTGTAGAGTTCGACGATTTCTGGTGCTGTTGGCACGCGCGGATTGTTGGCGGGCGATCCGGAAGCCAGCGCCTGATCCGCCATGAGGGGCAGCAGATTGTCCCAACGGCGGGAATCCAGCCCGAATGCCTGCGGGCTGGGAACGCCAATCTCGGCATTCCGTTCCCGCAGCGCCTCGACGAGCGCCTCACCCGCCATCGTATCGGACACGGCATCCGTCACGATGCCCATCGCGCGTGCCGCCGCCGCATAGCGATGCGGGCTGCCCGAGATTGACCAGCCCGTGATTTCCGGCAGCAGCATGGCGTTTGAGAGGCCATGCGGCACATGGAAATGCGCGCCGATCGGACGGCTCATGCCATGCACCAGCGCGACGGAAGCATTCGAGAACGCCATGCCCGCTTCGAAAGCCCCCTGCATGACCGCCTCACGCGCCTTGCGGTTGGCGGGATCGTTGCAGGCCGTTGGCAGCCACGTCCAGATCCGGTGCATGGCGGTCAGCGCAAGCCCGTCCGTGAACGGGCAGGCCTTGCGGGACACATAGGCTTCCAGCGCGTGTGTGAGCGCATCCGTGCCGGTGTCCGCCGTCAGACGCTTTGGCATGGAAAGCGTCAGTTCGTAATCGACGATGGCGATGCGCGGCTGATAGGCGCTGCCCATGCACAGCATCTTCTCGTCCGTCTCTTCGTCCGTGATGACGGTCACGCGCGTCGCTTCGGAGCCGGTGCCGGCGGTCGTGGGAATGGCGATGATCGGCAGCCCCGGTTCGTTCTGAAGATGTGGCACTTTCAGCGCGGCGGGCGTGGTGTCGTGGGCCGCCAGAATGGCGACCATCTTGGCGGTGTCGATGGGACTGCCGCCACCGAACCCGATGACGCAATCATGCCGACCTTCACGCAGATGCTCCAGCGCCGCGTTGACGCAGGCGACCGTCGGGTCCGGCACGGTTTCCGTAAATGCCCGCAGCGCTATGCCAGCGTCATGCAGGAGCTCACGGACCCGATCCAATGCGCCTGACTTGGCCATGAACGGGTCGGTAATGAGAAACGGCGATTTCAGTCCTGCCTGCCTGATCGCGTCAGGCAGGTCGTTCAGCGCGCCGCCGCCGATACGGACAAAATTCGGGAGAACAAGCGTTGTCATTGAGCATCCCCTTTGCGGTTCCGGCTCAAGGAGGGATGGCCCGGACACTTGAGTCCGGGCCTCCCTCTCTTCGTTGTTGATGTATCGGCGTTAGCGCACTGGCCTTTGTGCGAAAATAAGAAGTTTTTCCTGATGCCATGTGCAAATATGCACAGACATGAACGCAGACAGCAGAGGCTGCTTCCCATGAAAAACTCTGTGGACTGGCGGGATCTACAGTATTTTCTCGCAGTCGCCCGCGGCGGATCGCTGTCCGTGGCGGCGCGTGCGATGGGGGTGGATCACGCCACGGTAGGGCGCCGCATCCGTTCGCTGGAGGCCTCCACGGACGCGACGCTGTTCGAACGACACCTCCGTGGCTACGCCCTCACACGGCAAGGTGAACAGTTGCTGGCCACTGTGGAGGCCATGGAACACGAGGCGCGGCGAGTCACCGGCAGAACTGAAGGAGGCTTTTCCGGCACGGTGCGAATCAGCGCACTGGAAGGATTCGGCAATTTCTTCCTCGCGTCGCGCATGGGAATGCTGCTGGCTGCCAACCCCGAACTGACCGTTGAGATGGTCACCATCCAGCAGATCGTCTCTCTGTCTCGTCGACAGGCGGATCTTGCCGTCACACTGACGCCTCCCACCGGCGAGCGCTATCTCGCGGAAGAACTCACCGATTACCGGCTCTTCGTCTATGGCAGTCCGGCCTATCTCGCAGCGCATTCCCCCATACACACGCCGGACGATCTCACTGGACACGCCTTCGCGGGCTATGTGGAGGAACTGCTATTCTCCCCCGCACTGGATTATCTCGGTGAACTGGGCATTCCGCGCCGGGCGGTGCGCATCCAGAATTCCAGCATTCAGGCCCAGAAAGCCGCCGTCGCCTCGGGCCTGTGCCTTGGCGTTCTGCCCGCCTTCGTCGCTGAGTCAGAGCCGGGACTGGTGCGCATACTGCCGCGAGAGATGAGTCTCTCCCGCACCTACTGGCTGGTCACACGGAGGGATCAGGCGCGCACTTCACGCATTCTACATCTCTGCAATCTGCTGAAACGGAGCGTGGAAAAAGCAGAGGCGCGCTCGGCCTTTATGCCGCCCGTCTAGGCCGTGCCACTGAAAGAGGCTAGCTTCAACGGATCAATGTTGATGGCCGCCAGCGCCTTGCGCCACTTGTTGGTATGGTCCGCGCCAAAGACGATGTCCCTAGAAGCCGGGGCCACCAGCCATGCGGAATGGCGGGCGATTTCCTCTTCCAGTTGTCCGGCGGCCCACCCGGCATGACCGAGCGCCAGCAAGGCGTCACGGGGCCCATCGCCAGCGGCAATATCCTTGAGCACATCCAGACTGGCGCTGAGCGAAATGGCGTTGTCCACGCTCATCGTGCCGTCGCTGTCCCAGTCAGCGGAATGGAGGACCAGCCCCCGTCCTGCTTCCACCGGGCCACCTGCACACAGGCCGATCCGTCGACGCGGCGGTGTGGGAGCGATGTCGAGCTGAAGCAGCAGGTCTTCAAACGCGGGCTGAGGCAGGCGGCGATTGATGACCAGTCCCATCGCCCCATCCTCCATGGAATGAGCGCACAGATAGATCACGCTGCGGTCGAACTCGGACTCCGCGAGAGATGGCATTGCAACCAGAAGCTGCCCCGCGAGCGATCCTTCGGTTCCGGAGGGGGCAAGCAGGTCTGTCGAAAGAGATGATGGCATACATCAGATATGGTGCCCCCTGCCCGATTTGACAACACGGGGAGTGCGGACGGCTAATGGCGCCCCACAGTTCGGGAGGAAACAGCATGACGGACACAGTTCTCATAACCGGCGCAACCGCGGGATTCGGCAAGGCCATCGCCGAGCGTCTGGTCCACGAGGGATATCGTGTGATCGGCACGGGGCGACGGCAGGAACGCCTTGAAGACATGCAGAAATCTCTCGGTGAAGCCTTCATGCCCTACCCGCTCGACATGATGGACAGGGACTCGCTGCGGGCGTTGCCGGAAGAACTTCCCGAAGGCTGGCGGGAAGTCGATGTGCTGGTGAACAACGCCGGGCTGGCGCTTGGAATCGGCCCGTCTCAGGATGCCAGCGCCGATGACTGGGAACGCATGATCGCCACGAACATCTCGGGCGTGGTGGAAATCACGCGGGCGCTGCTGCCCGGCATGGTGGCGCGTGACCACGGCCATGTGCTGACGATCGGCAGCACGGCCGGCACCTATCCCTACAAGGGTGGCAACGTCTATGGCGGGACGAAGGCGTTCGTTTCCCAGTTCATGCGCAACCTGCGGACGGATCTGCTGGGAACGCATGTGCGCGCGACGAATATCGAACCTGGTCTGTGCGGCGGTAGCGAATTCAGCAACGTCCGTCTGGGCGATGACACCAAGGCCGCCGATGTATACCGCGACACGAAGCCGCTTCTGCCGGAAGATATCGCTGAAACCGTCGCGTGGGTGCTGGCGATGCCCGGGCGCGTCAACATCAACCGGATTGAGATGATGCCGGTCTGTCAGGCATCCGGCGGTCTGGCCGTCGTGCGCGGGATGGACTGAAGGAAGGAACGGATTGTGGACATGACAAAAAAGGTCGCCACGACAGTCGACGACCTCGCGGTTCTGGCGACCCGCTTTCGGGTGGACGGCTCAAAACCCTTTCAGCTCAAGGACTGGAATCCCGCCGATGACGCCGGGCTCGGGCTGAAGAAACAGGAAGGCAAGCCTCTCCTGAAACTGGCCAAGAAGCGCCTCGCCCATCTGCAGGAACTGCTCTACGCCAATGGCACGACATCCATGCTGATCGTGCTTCAGGGCATGGACGCAGCAGGGAAGGACGGCACGATCAAGCATGTCATGTCCGGCGTGAACCCTGCCGGGGTGGGCGTGGTGTCCTTCAAGCAGCCGGGCCCGATGGAACTCAATCACGGTTTCCTCTGGCGCATCCATATCTCGGCGCCTGCCGCCGGACGCATCGTCATCTTCAACCGCAGCCAGTACGAAGACGTGCTCGTAACCCGCGTCCATCCGCAACTGCTCGATCACGAACATCTGCCCGGCGAAGTCGGAACACCGGCTTTCTGGAAGGGACGGTTCGAGGACATCACGCAGTTTGAGCGTTACCTATCGCGTCAAGGGACGGTGGTACTGAAATTCTTCCTGCATATCTCGAAAGAAGAGCAGAAAGAACGTCTCCTCGCGCGCCTGGATGACCGCGACAAGCGCTGGAAATTCTCCACGTCGGACGTGCAGGAACGCCAGTACTGGGACAGCTACCAGCTCGCTTATGAAGAAGCGATCGGACACACCTCACGCGATTACGCGCCGTGGTTCATCGTTCCCGCCAACCATAAATGGTTCGCCCGACTGGTCGTGATTGAAACCATCATTCAGGCGCTTGGCAGCCTGCACCAGAAGCCACCCAAAATGGATGAAAACTTCATGAAAAGCCTTGATCAGTACAAAGATGAACTCATCAAGGAGTAACGACGGCACTTCCTTTCCGGAGACACTCATGTCCGCCACGCCGACCATGCGCGCCATCCAGCTTGTGGCGCCTCACAAGCCGTTCCAGCTCAGGGCCGTTGCAATCCCTGAGCCGAAGGCGGGAGAGGTCCGGGTAAAGATCCGTGCCTGCGGTGTATGCCGCACGGACCTGCATATCCGCGATGGCCTGCTTGACCTAGGTCGCCGCGATTTCACCGTCGGACATGAAATCGCCGGCACGATCGACGCGCTGGGCGATGGATGCCCGTCAGCATGGATGAACCTCAGAGTCGTCGTTTATTACTATATTGGATGTGGGCACTGCCGTTACTGCCGCGTTGGGGATGAACAACTCTGTCCGCATCCGAAAGCGCAGCCCGGTTTCTCAAGTGATGGCGGGTATGCCGACTACATCACGGTTCCTTTGCGTAACTGCGTGCCCCTGCCCGATCACGTGGATATGGCGGAAGCCGCTACGATGGGCTGTGCCGGTTCAACAGCGGTGCATGCCGGACGCATGGCCGAAATCCGTCCCGGTGACTGGGTGGTCATCAACGGTGCGGGCGGTGTCGGGCTGGTGTTGGCCCAGTATGCCCGCAACGTTGGCGCACGGGTAATCGCCATCGGACGTGGCGGAGAACGGGAAAAACTCGCTCATTCCCTTGGGGTGGAACACACTATCGACGCCACCCGCACATCCGATCTGGCGGAAGCTGTGCATGCCCTGACAGGCGAAGGCGCGGATGTGGTGTTCGAACTACTGGGAACACGGGAAGCCCTGAATGCCGGCATGGCCATGCTCCGTCGACGCGGACGCATGATCCTGCTTGGCTATACGACAGATGACTTTCAGGCCCATCCGATCGACTTCATCGTGCGGGAAGTTAGTGTGCGTGGATCAGTCGGCGCGACACTGGACGATCTATACGAAGCCATCGATCTCCTCGGACGTGGCGTGATGCGCTCACCGGTGGCTGCCCGCTTGCCGCTCGATGCTTTCGATGAGGCGCTGTCCCAAACAAGACATGGCGGTCTTCCGGGGCGAATGGTCCTCATCCCGGAATGAACCGGAGTCGGGAATATCGCCCGATTTAACCCAATCCTAAGCCTTCCCTGCGACTCTCCGAGTGACGAAAAATCGTTCTTCGCAAGGGTAAAACCGATCCATGGAATTTCAGGACCATCATCCGGACAGCGACGTCCGGCAGCCAAAAACCGATGAACTGCTCGCGCTCCGCACCTCCGTGTCGCACTTTGCCTCCACCGATCCGGTGATCATCGCATGGGCACGGCAATGCGCCAGCAATCTCGCGGAAGAAGATCAGACAACGGAAGACATGATCCGTCTTTCAGCCACTGTGCTGAAATTCGTGCTGGAACTGGACCTTCAGGCCCGTGCCGCCGTGCGTCGTACGCTGCCAAGTCGCTGGTGCTCCACACTCTGAAACCCGCTTAACGGCGGCGGAACAGAAGCTCCAGATCATTTCGCGTCATCCGGACCCAAGTGGGCCGACCATGCGAGCATGTGCCTGCACGGGGCGTTTCTTCCATCCTGCGCAACAGGGCGTTCATTTCAGGAATGGTCAGTGAGCGCCCGGCACGGATACTGCCGTGGCACGCCATCCGGGCAATGACGGCATCCAGACGGCCATCGAGCGTAGGCGTCTCATCCATGGCCGCCAGTTCGTCGGCATCCAGTTCTTCCGCGAGATCCTTCAGCAGATCTATGGCCGAGGCATTCCCCAGAAGCGCGGGCAAAGAACGTACAAGAATAGCCCCCGGCCCGAACGCCTCGATATCGATCCCCAGCTTCGACAGCGCCTCCGCCCGCGACACCAGCAGTTCCGCCTGCCCCCGCGGGAGGTCCACCACATCCGGCACCAGCAACCGCTGCGCCTGAATAGTGCCAGTCAGGAACTGCTCGCGCAGCGCCTCATGCGTCAGCCGCTCATGGGCCGCGTGCTGATCAACCAGCACCATGTTTTCATCCGCCGTCACCGCAATAATATAAGTTCCCAGCACCTGCGCGACGGCGGCACCCAATGGATGATCGGTGATGGGTGTTTCCACCTCCCCATTTCCAAAAGACCCATGTGGTTCTGGCTGGGTCTGTGGAAACTGCACAAGTTCGGCAGCGGGTGTGGCAGGCGTGGCGAACGTCCGCGCCTGCGGCTGTGCAGCCAGCGAAAGCAGCGGCTCTGAAAAGCCCGATGATCGCGGGGGTTCGGGTGGATAGACGATTCTTGCAGGACGCGGTGGCGCAAAGGAAGGCCTCACGCCCGCAGTCCCGGCCCCAAGACCCAGCGCACGCATGATCGTCCCGATTACCAGCGACCGCACTCCGGCTTCATCCGAAAACCGCAGTTCCGTCTTGGCGGGATGGACGTTCACATCGACCTGCTCATACGGCAGAGACAGGTTGATGACCGCGACCGGGTGGCGTCCGACCTCGATCACCCGACGATAGGCAACGCGGATCGAAGTGCGCAGCAGCGGGTCCACAACCGCGCGCCCGTTGACGAGCATGAACTGGCCAGCCGTCGTAGGACGATGCACGGAAGGGCTACATGCGAAACCCGTCAGTTTCATGTCGCCGCGCTCACCGTCCAGTCTCAGCAGGCCATCGGCATCATCGAGTCCCAACAGAGCGGCGACACGGGCTTCCAGCGGCTCCGAAGGCCGGTCGAACACCAGCTTGCCATCCGTCTCCATGTAGAACGCAACATCCGGCGAGGTCAGAGCCAGACGGCGCACCGTCGCTTCCGCATGAGAACTTTCAACACGGGCGCTCTTGAGGAACTTGCGGCGCGCTGGCGTGGCGAAGAACATGTCCTCCACCACGATGCTCGTGCCCTTCTCGCCCGCGCAGGGTTCCGGCGCGGAAATCTCGCCGCCTGCCACATGAATACGCCACGCGCATTCACTGTCGGCCCTGCGTGACGTGATCGTAAGACGGGCGGCCGCACCGATGGATGGCAACGCCTCCCCCCGGAAACCAAGGGTGGCGATCCGCACCAGCGTCTCATCCGTGAGCTTCGATGTGCAATGCCGCTGCACGGCAAGCGCCAGTTCATCCGGCGTCATGCCAAACCCGTCGTCCGTCACAACAATCCGGTCAGCACCGCCATTGACGATGATCACACGAATCCTGCGGGCACCGGCGTCCAGCGCGTTTTCGACCAATTCCTTGAGCGCCGCCGCTGGACGTTCGATTACCTCACCAGCGGCAATACGGTTGATGACGGCATCCGACAGACGGCGCAATACCGGGGGAGAATGAGAAGGATCAGACATGCTTCTCCTAGTGTAGAGCATTCCCGCGACAGGTGGAATCAGGTCACACGATGTTTGCTGACGGCATTTTCCAGCATGTTGCGCTTTACCTCGCCCGCGTGTTGCGGCACCACATTTCCATGACCCGGATTTATATCGACGCTGACGCCTGCCCTGTAAAAGAGGAAGTCTATCGTGTGGCAGCCAGATACGGACTTACCGTTTCGGTCGTGTCAAACCGTATGATTGCGATTCCGGATGCACCGGGAATCGAACGCGTCGTGGTGGAAGCGGGTCCGGACTGCGCGGATGACTGGATCGCGGAACAGGCAGGACCACAGGATGTTGTCATCACAGCGGACATTCCATTGGCCGCTCGCTGTGTCGCCAACGGCGCGGAGGTTCTGGACGCAAAGGGCAAACTGCTCGACGAGAATTCGATTGGAATGGCCCTCGCCATGCGCAATCTGATGACAGATCTCAGATCAGCCGGTGTGCAGACATCGGGAAGCGCAGGCTTCACCAAAGCGGATCGGTCGCGATTTCTCTCTGCGCTCGACACTCTCATCGTGCGCCTCCGCAAGCCCCGACCGCCCAGCTTGCGTTCAGTCTAGGACTTAATTCAATGGGACAGGCGCAGGGCGCTGTCCTGAATGATGGTTCCCAGCGCTGAGGCAAAGGCAGTCTGGATTGCCGGGCCATCATCCGCCCTCAGATAATATCCGGGGCCGGAAGCGCACGTCTCCATCGCTCCCTCCATGCTCCCTGATCCAGTTGTTGGCAGATTGCTGAAAAGCGCGTCGTAAAGCTGGTTCCCTGGAAAGGGGTAATAAGGAACCCAGATCGAGAAGAGTTTGACGTTCTGGTTTTTCAACTGCGTGCAGTAAGAAACATAGCTGACATCCACTACACTTTTATAAGTGGCTCTTGATGAATACACATCCTCTGCGCCATCGGAAATAAAGATGACATATGTCTTTCGGCTACTGGCTGAGGAACCATCCCCTACATTGTCCAGTTGCTGAATCACCTGCTGGAGAGCAAGGCTCGTCTTCGTATAACCACCGTTATACTGGCTGTAGTCAAACGGGGCACGTTGCGGATTATTGTTTGCATTCGCATAGGGTGTGGAATTTTCAATATCGAGCGAAGCTGCCGTATTTTCAGCTGTTGTCATATCAGTCGTGGGGCTCAGAACCTGAGTAATATTGGTCCCGAATGTATCAATACCAACATAAAGATGATTCCTGTTATCCTGCGAATATTCGGACAATTCTGTCAGAAACGAATTGAGCGACTGATTGACATAATCAATTTTCAAACTGATACCATTTGCTTTCGCAACCGTACGCATATCACACGGCGGCTGCCATTTTCCCCACCCGGAATAACTGCCTGTTGACGACAGGATACAGCCATTGCTGATCGTGTAATAACCCTTGGGATCATGACAGGCGAAAGCACAACGTCCCGGTCCATTTTCCAGCTCGGTAATGGCGGCAGGTGTCCCTCCCACCCCCATCGAATTTGAAATATCAACCAGAAAAATAACCTGTATGTAGGCGTTCCCCTCTGTCATTGACGCGGTCGAAGAGACGGAAACATTCCCGGAACTGGTGGGCAGGAAACCGGACATCAAAAAATTCTGTTTTTGCGAAAGTGTGACCTGCACACTCCCTGAATAAGCTGTCGTCGGAATATAGGTTGCCGTGACATTCGGCAGAGGGTTGATCCCGCTTACAGCAGCATTGGCCTGCACAGTTGCATTGGCTGTACTTTGCGCAATTGCCGAAGCGTCGGAACCGGAATTTTCCACCAGACTGTCATTGACGGCTTTTGCCGCCTGCAAGGACGCGGCATCCGCAATCTGCTGTAGCTTGCTGCGGTTGACGATGGTGGTGCCGATATTAACGGTGACAGCCAATCCAGCCATAAGCGCACAGGCCGCAACCGCCACCAGCAGAGTCACCCCTCCATCTCTGGAATGATACAACCGCTTCAGGTGCGTCCGTTGCACAGCCAGAAGATTACATAAAAAACGCACGCAATAACCCAAAAATATTTGTATTTACTCAGACTTTTCGTGACAACAGAATATCCCAAAGTTTAAAAAAATATGGTTAACAAACAGGACAATTA
>NZ_JBDNXK010000059.1:0-21414 GCF_047721705.1 Acetobacter sp.
GTCTCCCGGAAGGACACGGTCCCCATGCGCCACGTTCCACGCATGGTAAGCCCATTCCTGAAGGAAATAGGGATAGCCCTTCGTGATCCGTACGACTTCGTCCACGGCTGCCTGTGTGAAGTCCACGCCTTCCCGCGCAGCAGGCGTCTGCAACGCTTCCGCGCATTCGGCGGGGGAAAGGGGGCCAAGCACCGGAAATTCGAACAGGCGCTCGGCATAGGATTTTGTCTGGCCAATCATCGGCACCAGATGCGGCAGTCCCGCGCCCACCAGAACCACCGGCAGCCCTTCGCGCATCACCCGATGCATCGCCATGATCAGGGCGGCGATGTCCTGCTCCGGCAGGTTCTGGATTTCGTCGATGAACAGTGCCACGCCTGTTCCGCGTGACTGCGCGGCAGCCCCCAACGCGGAGATCATGTCCGGCAGATCGGTGGTCAGATCACCCGTATCGGCTGTGCCGCGTTCCGGCTCCACGTCCAGCCCGATGCTGAACCCGTAATGCGAGTGAATACGGAGGCCGCCAGCAAAGCTTTTGAGAACCCGGAGGCCTCGCTTTACCTGTTCCGTCACGGCGCCGATGCGATCCAGTTCCAGCATCATCCGGCGCAGATGCGGCGCCAGCGTTGCTCCAAGCCGCTTCTCTTCTTCCGCCTCGACAAAACACGTCAGATAACGCGCACCCTGAGCGATCTGCTCCACACGCGCAAGCACAACGGTCTTGCCTACGCCCCGCAATCCGGTCGCAATGAAGCTGCGCGCGCTTTTTCCGATAAGCGCGCGTCGCAACACGATCTCGGCCTGCGTGAAAAGCGCCTCCCGACCGGCCAGCTCCGGCGGAGACGCGCCCGCTCCCGGCACGTAAGGATTGTGAACAGGATCCATCCGTTAAGGCTCAGGCAGCCTTCTGATGCGAATCAATCAGCGCCACGAACCGTTCGAACAGATAGAAACTGTCCGACGGACCCGGGCTTGCTTCCGGATGATACTGCACCGAAAACGCCGGCAGCGTCGTGGAGGCAATGCCCTCGTTCGACTTGTCGAACAGGCTGATATGCGTGACTTTCACATCGTTAGGCAGCGTTTTCTCATCGACCGCGAAACCGTGGTTCTGGCTGGTGATCTCCACCTTGCCGGTCTCAATATCCTTCACGGGCTGGTTCGCGCCACGATGGCCTTGGGCCAGCTTGTAGGTCTTCGCGCCCAACGCCTGCGCCAGAAGCTGGTGCCCGAGACAGATGCCGAACACGGGAATGCCCGCATCCAGAACGCCACGGATGGCCGGGACGGCATAAGGCGCCGTCGCTGCCGGATCACCCGGACCATTGGACAGGAAAACGCCTTCAGGTTTCAGCGCGAGAATCTCTTCAGCCGAGGTCGTCGCCGGAACGACCGTCACGTCGCAGCCCGCTGATGTCAGGCAACGCAGAATGTTCCGTTTTGCGCCGTAATCAACCGCCACGACCTTACGACGCTTTTCCGGTAGCGGCTTGGAACCTGACGGCCACTGCCAGACGCCTTCCGACCATGCGTAAGGCTTCTCGCACGTCACCGTTTTTGCAAGGTCCATGCCTTCCAGACCCGGCCATGCAACAGCCTGTGCTTTGGCTGCGTCCAGATCAATCTTGCCATCTTTTACAGCCACCAGAACCGCCGTCTGTGGCCCGCCATCGCGGATGCGTAGCGTCAGAGCGCGGGTATCCACGCCACAGATACCCGGCACATTCCGTTCTTTCAGCCACGCATCAAGGCTTTCCGTCGCGCGCCAGTTCGCTGGCTCCGTCAGGTCCTGCTTTACCACAAGGCCACGCGCCGCGACTTTCAACGCCTCGTTGTCCTCGTCATTCGTGCCGACATTGCCGATATGCGGGAAGGTGAAGGTGATGATCTGCCCCGCAAAGGACGGGTCCGTCAGGGTCTCCTGGTACCCCGTCATGCCTGTCGAAAAGCAGATTTCGCCAATCGCTTCGCCCGACGGTTCGGCACCGAAACCGATGCCCCAAAGCACCGTGCCATCCGCAAGAACAAGAGCCGCCGTGGCTCCCTCCGGAACGTCAGTGGCTGAGCTGGCGCGCTGTTCGGACATGGTCTGGTTCCGGTTCTGGGAATCTGAAAGGGAAGGGGAGGCGCCTTCAGGCTGCAACTCATCAAGCGATATGCCAGCCGCACGGGCTACGACAGGCCAGTGCTTCGGCGGAATCGCCCGCGCCTGACGCCACTTCCGCACTGCTTCAGTGCCGACGCCGGTCAAAGCGGCGATCTTTTCCGGACCGCCGACGCGCTCAATAATGGTCTCAACCGATAGAGGCATGGATTCCTCCCCCTTGTCAGGGGAGGTTTGTAGCAGTCCGCCGCATCGGTGGGAAGAAAATTCCCACAGAGAAAATCATATTGGAGTGGGAAAAATTTTCTTCCGGTAGAGAGGAGACGGCCCGCGTCACACGCTCTCGGCCACCCAGTTCTTCCGCTTGGTGCCCTTGCCAATCCCCGGATTGAGGCAGTTGCATGGATCAAGCTGACGGTAATGGTCCAGCATTTCCTGCGGCGCCTGATAGAGATGCCCAACATTATGCTCTGCCGGATATTTCGCGCCACGTGCATTCAGACCCGGAAGCATGGAGTGCTCGACCGCCATGGCGTCAAAGCCCTTCTTCACCACGTAGTCCTGATGCATGACATGGCACAGGAAATGTCCGTAGTAGAGTTTGACGATCAGCTTGTCCTCGATCTCCTGCGGCAACTTCTCGAACCAGTCGCGGTCGTTCCGGCGCAGCGCCACGTCCAGCGCCACAATATCTTCGGCTTCCTTATGATGCACCGCGCGATATCGTATGGCCGCGCCCGCAGCCGCGAAGCGGTGCAGGAACGCGAGCTTGCCTTCCTCCGGTGAACATTCGAAGAAATCACCGGACGCTTTGCCAAAAAATTCACGAAGGTAAACCAGCATCGGGCCAGCAAGATCTTCCGAGACCTTCAGCATCAGGTGATGCTCAAAACGATCACGGTAGGCGAGCATGCGAGGAGGAAGCTGGCGCGGCAGGAGTTTGCTCACGGCCTGCATGATGCGATCGCTCAAGTGATCTGGCAGGAAGCCCAGTTTTTTGGCGAAAATGTCGAAACGTGCCTTGAGAGCGAACATTTTCGGCAGGAACTTCGTGCCGAAATAACGGATCACGGCAAACGTGTCCTTGCCGTAAACCTCGGCAATGTTGAACGCATCGCGGTGGATGTATTCGCCGGAAATCGGAAGTGTATCGAATGCCGTCAGCACATGGCGGCGCAAATCTTCCAGAACGCCGGTGTCATTGGTGCCAATGTAGAAGACGCTCGTATTCTTCTCGACGGGGAATGTATCCAGACGCACGCCGAACACGACCAGCTTGCCCGCGCAGCCTGCCGCCTCGTGCCACCGGGCCGGATCAGCATTGAAGCGGGCAGGCGTGTCGGCGTCGATCTCGCGGACATGGTTGATATAGTTGTAGTCGTGTCCGCGGCCTGCCTTCCAGTCGATATCGGCATCCGAAAACGTGCCGTTTTCCAACTTTGTCAGGATTGCTTCAGGATCGTTGCCGAGCTGGATGCCGAGATGGTTGACCAGCTGCAGCTTGCCGTCCTCACCGACCTGACCGAAAACCGCCATTTCGGTGTAGGCGGGGCCGCGCTGCACCAGCGCACCGCCCGAGTTGTTGCTCACGCCGCCCAGCACTGACGCGCCAATACAGGAGGAGCCGATGACGGAATGTGGTTCGCGCCCGATTGCCGCCAGCCGGTCTTCCAGCTCATACAGCGTCGCGCCCGGCAGGCAGACGACCTGTTTTCCGTCACCGATCAGGTGAATCTTGTCCAGTCGCAAGGTGCTGATCAGCACGATGTCCCGGTCATAGTTATTGCCATCAGGTGTGGAGCCACCCGTAAGTCCCGTGTTCGCTGCCTGCATGATGATGATCTTGTCGGCTGCGACACAGGCCTGCGCCACGCGCCACAGTTCGATCAACGATCCCGGCTGCACCACGGCCAGCACCTTGCCCGATCCGAACCGGAAGCCATGTGTAAAGCGGTAGGTTGATTCCTCTCCCGTATATACGTGCATATGCCCGACAATCTTCTGGAGATCGGACACAAGAGACTGACTGGCAGGGATGCTCATGAAATAAGGCTTTCTGTTTTTATGGCTTGTCTGTTGCAATCCATTCTACACGAAGATCCAGAGGCAAAGGAGAGGAACAAACCCCTGAATGCATATCTGTTCGGTATGGCAGATGCGCGAGACAACTTTCTTGCAGACCATCGTCTGATGAATGGGGGAATGGTAAATATGGATTTAAAATCAGCATAATCACTTCGTCACGATGATGGAAAACTTTGCTGTCAGGGTAAAGAACCAGCGCGATTAAGCCGTCGCATTCTTTTGACAATCTGTCCCATTGCCCGAACTGGAACAGTCAAATGCTTTTCTGTGTGATACCAAAGGACTGAACGAGCGACAGCCGGGAGCATAAGACCAATAGTGGACATGAAATTTCTCGATGCCGCTGAGGCTGTCAGGGACAATCTGCCCGGTTTTGACTGGCGGAGACTTTCGCCCGAAGAGTGGAGTATGCGCAGGCCTCCGCGCTTTTTGCTTGGGCCAGTGCCTGAAACATTCGCCGATTTCTTTTTCGGAGACAGTTGTGCGCCGTCCTGCGGGATTTATACCATCCAGGATGTTTCTTTTTCCGGAGATCGGCTGCTTCAGAAAGATGGTGTCTCCATAATGGTGCCACTGAATGGCATTCATGAAGCTTCCATCCGGGAAGTAATCGATCACGTTTCGCCGGTTCAGGAACGTATCATTGACGAGAGCGTCGTTCTTTTATGTGGCCCTGCCTTCAACATGTATGGTCACTGGCTGGTCGATTTCCTGCCGCGTCTGGGTCTTCTGGCTGCGGCGGGTATGGCGATCGACCAGCAGAAATATCTCCTGCCACAACAATTGCCTGCTTTTGCCCATACATGGCTCGAACTGCTCGGTATTCCAGCGGAGAATATTCTCACCTATGACATTGAACGGGATCGCTGTTTTCTGAAGGAAGCGATCATTCCCAGTAATCTGCGCGGACATATGCGGATCAATACATTAGCGCGAGATATTTACGCGATGTTTACGCGCCGTGTCGTTGGCAATCGGCCGCCCAGGCGAACGGACGTGCTTTACGTTTCGCGGAGCAACTGGGGTAATGACTCGCGTTCCATGACCAATGGCGTGGAAATAGAAGAACGCATGAAAGCGGCCGGTTGTCGTGTCGTTTATCCGGAAACGCTCTCCATCCCGGAGCAGGTGGAACTGTTCTACGATGCGCGGGCGCTGATCGGGGAATATGGGTCAGGTCTGCATGCCTCCGTTTTCGCTCCCGCAAAAACGCCGGTCATTGCTTTTCACGCCGCGGAGATTCACCCTGCCTTCTTACAATCCGGCCTTTGCGAAGCATGTGGGCAGGACTGCGCCTATATCTTTGGTGCGTTGACCGGCGAGCAGCCGCATGCGTTTCATGTCGCTCGTGAAAATCTTGATCGACTGGAACGTTTCCTGCCGTCGCTTTTGCAGGAAAATTCATAAATCATAAAAGAATATCCGTCATCGGAAGTGATATGACATCCCGCCAGCCTCCCGTCGCTCGCTGTGTTACCATGCAGAAAAACGAGCAGACTTTACTTGAACCGTGGATACTTTATCACGCCAGTCTGTTTGGCTTCGAAGCACTGACTGTAATCGACAATGGCTCGGACCGCCCTGCTGTTCTCAAAACGCTGCAACGCTACGAACGGCGCGGGGTCACTGTCATTCGGGATTATCCCACTCCAGCCGATTTTGGCCGCAAGGGTGAGATCGTCGCGCGCGTTATCCAGGCATGGGACAGGGAAGGCGGATATGATTTCGCCATTCCTCTCGACTGTGACGAGTTTCTTGTGTCTTTAACGAGCAGACTTGCATGGGATCGCGCAAGCGTCCTCGGCTCTCTCGCTCTCATGCAGGGGCATGCAGCGACTTTCATAAATGATAGACTGCTTCTTAATGTTCCCCATCGCCCGGGTTATTTTCGCCCCCAGATCGTCAACCGGAGCCTTTTTGCCGCTGGAACTATTGTCGGTCTCGACCGTGGTTTCCATGAGCCCCAGACCATTTATCCCGAGCGTCGGCTGCGGGCGCCATTAGCCTGCCTGCATCTTCATAATCGCCCGTCTTACGCTGATATTCAGGCGGCCGCGCGGCAGAAGCTTTATCACCTCATCGGGGATGCTGATCCTGCCGCTGTCGCGCCGACCGAAGAGAGCGGGCATCTCTATTTTTATTTCAATGTTCCGGAATCTGACTTTGTCGAACAATATAGAATTCATCCGGATATTTATGTTCCCGGTCTTCTCCATTATTTTGAACAGCGTGGCATAGACTGGAAACCATTGTTCGGGGCCGGAGGCATACAGCCGGATATCCATTCATCAAACGGCTATTTCGCTCATAGGACCGAAGACAATGAAAAGAGGCATATTTTCCAGCTTTTCGATGTTGCGTTTTATGCTGAACGCAATCCGGATGTAACCCGAGATCCTCATTTTGGCCGCTGGCCGCTTGTGCACTTCATGGAGGCTGGCTGGAGGGAAGGGCGGGAAAGCGATCCGGTGGGAGAAGAAATAGTGGTCGCAGAATAATCGATACTTTGAATTCTTGGGATCGTCGGAGAATACCGGGTCATGGTTGTGATTCAGGTGTCGGAGTATTAAGAGCGTCGGATATGAGCACCGATACACCAGTCTGCCCGCAATGTTCTCTGGAAGAGACACATCGTGAGGGAACACATTACGTCTGCGATGTTTGCGGCTATGAATGGCCCGCGGACGTTGCGGATGATGCGCCCACTGAGGAAGTGGTGCGTGATGCCAATGGCGCGATACTTGCTGACGGCGACACGGTTGTTGTCGTCAAGGATCTCAAGGTGAAGGGGTCTTCAACGACTCTGAAAGTCGGCACCAAGATCAAGAATATCCGCTTACGGGGCGGCGATCATGCCGTTGAAGCGGGAAAGTTCATGCTCAAAGCTGAATTTCTCAAGAAAGCATAATTAAAAAAGGGCGCCCCGTCGGAGCGCCCTTTTTCATTACCCCTCGATCTGTCCGAAATCGGCGATCAGTCGCGTCATCCGCACCAGTTCAGAAAGCAGCTTCAGTCGATTGCCGCGCACCAGCGGATCGGCATCATTCACTGTCACCTTGTCGAAGAAGGTGTCCAGCGCAGGCCGCAGACTGGCTGCCTCGCGCATCGCATCCTCAAAACGCTCTTCCGCAAATGCGGCTTCCACCTTTGGAATAACCGCGCCAAGAGCGTTGGCGAGCGCAATTTCTTCCGGCTGACGATACAGCGAGGCATCCGGCGTCCCTTCATGAGGGCCGTCCTTCTTGTCCTCAATGCGCAGAATGTTCGCTGCGCGTTTGGTCGCCGCAAGCAGGTTCTTGCCATCTTCCGTCGCCAGCATGGAGGCCAGCGCATCCGTGCGGGCCAACAGCCGGACGATGTCGCTGTCCGTATTGCCAACCGAGACTGCGGCCAGAATGTCGTGGCGCGCGCCTTCGCTGCGTAACTGCACACGCAGACGCTCGGCAATGAATGCAGGCAGCAGATCCAGATCCGGAGCATTCTGCAGGGCCGGAGGCAGCGCTTCGGACGCCTTGACGAACAGCGCCACGAGATCGAGCCGCAGTCCATTCGCGCGGATCATGGCGATGATGCCGAGAGCCGCGCGTCGCAATCCATAAGGATCGCCCGAACCACTCGGCTTGGCGCCCACCGCGAAGAAGCCCGTCAGCATGTCGAAACGGTCCGCCAAAGCCAGCGCGATGGAGACAGGCGCTGTCGGTGCCCGGTCCGCTGGGCCTCGCGGCATGTACTGCTCCGCAATCGCGGTGCAGACTTCTGGCGCTTCCTGGTCATGACGTGCGTAGTAGCCGCCCATCACGCCTTGCAGTTCGGGGAATTCGCCCACCATGCCGGTCGAAAGATCGGATTTGCTCAGAAGCGCCGCACGGCCTGCCAGTTTCGGATTGGCTCCCACCATCGGGGCGATGATTTCCGCCAGACGCACGAGCCGCTTCACGCGCTCGCCTTGGCTGCCAAGATCGGCATGGAACGTCACGCGATCCAGTCCGGGGACACGCGATTCCAGCGTCTGCTTGCGATCGAGATCCCAGAAATGACGCGCATCCGAGAAACGGGCGCGCAGCACGCGTTCATTGCCTGCAATGACCTGTATGCCGCCGTCTGTTGGCTCGATATTCGCCACGAAGGCAAAGCGGGGTGCGGCAGACCCGTCGCTGTGGCGCAGGGCGAAGTAGCGCTGGTTTACACGCATGGAGACCTGCATCACTTCTGCGGGCAGTTCCATGAACGTCTCGTCGATCCGCCCGAGCAGCGGCACCGGCCATTCGACCAGCCCGGCGACTTCATCCACCAGCCCCGCATCTGGAACGACGTTCAGGCCTTCCTGCGACGCTAGCGTGTTGATGCCCTTGGTGATTGTCGTGCGCCGTTCGGCCGCAGCAACCATCACCCGTCGCTCACGCAGCCCGTCACGCCAGTTTTCGAAATTCGAGACGGCGAAAGGTTGGGAG
Organism: Acetobacter sp.; assembly: GCF_047721705.1. GTDB lineage: Bacteria > Pseudomonadota > Alphaproteobacteria > Acetobacterales > Acetobacteraceae > Acetobacter. The sequence goes on from NZ_JBDNXK010000059.1 coordinate 8,641, forward strand.
CGGGTCGCACCAGCCGGGAAGAAACGATGTCCTTCTGTCAGGTTGCCGCTGGCAAGTCCGTGGCCGGTGTCCGTGTCCGTTGCCAGCGAGAAAGGAACGACCGTTCCATCCAGCAGGCACAGAATGCGGCGGAGGGGACGCACCCATGTAAAGCTGCTTCCCGTGCCCCAGCGCATCGATTTCGGCCACGGGAACTGACGCAGCAGTTCCGGCAGGGCTTCGGCCAGATACACTTCGGCGGAAACGGCGGGTGTCTGACGATTGAGAACCCAGAAGCCATTTTCGGCCACCAGATCTTCCTTGACAGCTCCATGCTTGCGCAGGAACCCGGCCAGCGCCTGTTCCGGCGCGCTCTCACGAGGGCCGCGCTCGGATACGGTCTTTGCTGCGACTTCGCTGTTGAGACCGCAGGTCAGCGCGATCCGGCGTGGGCCGGTAAAAGTCTGCACATCGCGCGGTTCCAGCGCGGCCAGAGCTTTCTGAAGCAGGCGTGCGAGGTCTTCGCCCGCCGTTTCCTGCATGCGGGCCGGGATTTCCTCGGAAAACAGTTCGAGAAGAAGTTCCGCCATGGCTCAGCCCTCCACCTTTTTCTTAGCGGCTTCTTCAGCCAGCCATGTTTCGCAGCAGAGTTTCGCCAGCGTGCGGACGCGGCCGATATAGGAAGCACGCTCGCTCACGCTGATGACGCCGCGCGCATCGAGCAGATTGAACAGATGGCTGGCCTTCAGGCACTGGTCATAGGCAGGCTGCGCCACACCCGCTTCCGCCAGCGCCACGGACTCCTTCTCGGCATCGATGAAGTGGCGGTGGAGCATCTCCGTGTTCGCCAGCTCGAAATTGTGCCGCGAGTAATCACGCTCGGCCCGCAGGAACACGTCGCCATATTTCAGACCGGCGTCGTTGAAGGCGAGGTCATAGACGTTCTCGACGCCCTGCACATACATGGCGAGGCGTTCAAGCCCGTAGGTCAGTTCCGTGGACGGCACCGACACCGGAATGCCGCCGACCTGCTGGAAGTAGGTGAACTGCGTCACCTCCATGCCGTCACACCAGACTTCCCAGCCGAGACCCCATGCGCCGATGGTCGGATTTTCCCAGTCATCCTCGACAAAACGGATGTCGTGCAGGTCCGGATCGATCCCGATGGCGCGATAGCTCTCCAGAAGAAGCTGCTGGCTCTCTTCCGGCGTCGGCTTCAGCAGCACCTGATACTGGTAGTAATGCTGGAGACGGTTGGGGTTCTCGCCGTAACGACCATCCGAAGGACGGCGGGAAGGCTGCACATAGGCGGCCTTCCAAGGCGTGTCGCCCAGCGCCCGCAATGTCGTATGCGGCGAGAGCGTGCCTGCGCCAACCTCGATGTCATAAGGTTGCAGGATCGCGCAGCCCTGCGCCGACCAGAAACGATGAAGGGTCAGGATCAGGTCCTGAAACGACAGGGGTTTGCCCGTGGGGCGAGGGGACGCCGGGTCCATGAGACGTAACAAGCTCCGCTAACAAATAAGCGCCGCACCATACAGTGCCGACCGTCAGACGGAAAGGAAGGAGCCAGCGAAACGTGACGTGTCTGCTTCAACATGGTGAAGGGATGCGCCCCATTGCACTTTCCCGCGCCGCTTTCTTGCCTCCTGTTTCAACCCGGCGCATCAAGGGGACAAGAACAACAGACAAAAGGCAGCAGCCCGATGAAGCGCTTCTTCAACACCCGCGAAACCGTCGTCACGGAATCTCTCGACGGGCTGTTGCGCTCATCCGCCGGACAGCACCTCTGTCGCCTTGATGGATATCCGGAGATCAAGGTTATCCTGCGCAAAGATCGTAACCCGGCGCATGTGGCGGTCATTTCTGGTGGCGGGGCAGGGCACGAGCCTGCTCACGCCGGGTTCGTGGGCGCAGGCATGCTCGACGCCGCAGTCTGTGGCTCTGTGTTTGCTTCACCGGGCGTGGACGCCATTCTGGCCGCCATCCTTGCCGTGACGAGGGAGGCGGGATGCCTTCTTGTCATCAAGAGCTACACAGGGGATCGGCTGAATTTCACGCTGGCTGCCGAACAGGCGCGCGACATGGGCCTGAAGGTCGGGACCGTCATTGTCGGTGATGACATAGCGCTCCCCGACAGCCGCTTCCCCCGAGGTCTGGCAGGCACGACGCTGGTGCAGAAGGTCGCGGGGCACGCCGCCGCACAGGGTGACACACTTGCAACCGTCGCCAGAAAAGCACGGGAAGCGGCGAATGGCGTCGCCTCGATCGGTCTCTCGCTCAGTGATTGCAACGCATATGATCCCGAGCACGCCACCCGCCTGAATGCGCAGCAGGCCGAACTCGGCCTTGGCATTCACGGAGAACCGGGCGCGCAGCAGATTCCTGTCGCAAGGGCCGATGCCCTCATGGCGCGGGCTGCCGAGGTGCTTCTGGAGGCTCTGCCTGACGCAAACGCCCGTTATGCGCTTTTGCTGAATGTACTGGGAAACGTGCCGCCCATTGAGGCGACGCTTTTGCTGGAAGCCTTTTCCAAGACCGCACTGGCGGAAAAAGTCGATCTGATTATCGGTCCGGCTCCCGTGATGACGGCGTTGAACATGAACGGGTTCTCACTCACCGCCATGGCCCTGACAGAAGATGTGCGTGCCGCCCTTATGGCTCACGTCGAGCCAGCGGCATGGCCGGGCGCTGTTGCTTTCGCGCCGCCTGCCATTCGACCGATGCCGGAGATGCCAGCCACATTTCGCTTTGAGCCAAGCGCAAATCCTCCGCTGGAAGCCCTGTTTCGCATCGGCGCGCAGACCCTCATCGATAACGCTGACAGCCTCAATGCGCTGGATGCAAAGATTGGCGATGGGGATGCAGGCTCCACCTTTGCCGAGGCGGCGCGGGAGATTCTGCGCGTGCTCGACCGGCTTCCGCTTGCCAATCCGCATCAGCTCTTTGGAACACTCGCCCGTGTTCTCACCCGTAACACCGGCGGTTCCAGCGGTGCGCTGCTTTCCATTCTGTTCTCGACGGCTGGTCGCAGTCAGAAAGACTGGCCGACGGCGCTGCGCGAGGGACTGGAGGCCATGCAGAAAACCGGTGGTGCTAAACCCGGAGACCGCACGATGATCGATGCGATCCATCCGGCTCTTGTTGTGCTGGAGGAGGGGAAGTCGCTGAAAGAAGTTGCTCAGGCAGCGCGCGCAGGTGCGGATGCCACCAAAAGCATGAAAAAAGCACTTGCCGGGCGCGCTTCGTATGTTCCGGACGCGCTCCTTGCTGAAATTCCCGACCCCGGTGCGGAAGCCATTGCCCGTCTTCTGGAGAGTATGGTGGCGGCCTAAGGGTGTTGTCTTAAAGGGAATTCAGGAGGGTGCTGGGTCGAGAGCCGGTGGCGCGGAATGGTGGTAAAGCGCACGCTTGCGTGATCGGCGTTGGGGTGCTTTTGTCGCCAGATCATTTTTCACCACCTGTCTCGTATTGGAGATTTTGGTATTGAAATCCGCTGTTATCCTGTTTGTGCGTAACGAGGCTGACGACATTGCCTGGTGGATCGCATGGCATCTTTCCATCGGTTTCACGACGGTTGTTGTCTATGATGACTATTCAGTGGATGGCACATGGGAAATCGTCACGGCCGCCGCCAGATCATTCGATGTACGTCCTCGTCGTGCCGTGCAGAGCGAGTATTTCAATCACCGACAGGCCAAGACCTACATGGCGGCCATTGACGAATTCCGGGAGGAGTTTGACTGGCTGCTGTGTCTGGATGGCGATGAATATCTGAACATCCGGAATGGGGAGAGCGTTTCATGTTTCCTCTCTCGTTACCCCGATGATGTGGGAGCCATTGCGCTTAACTGGAAATGTTTTGGCAGCAACAGGCATGTCGAAAAACCGCCCAGCCCCAATGTGTTCGAGAACTACACGGAACATTCGCAGCCGGATTTCGAACTTAACTACTGCGTGAAGTCCTTCTTCCGTCCGAAGCGGACCGAGACGCGGTATATCAACCCTCATCGTTTTGCTGTCGAAGGACGCTACATCACGCCAAACGGGCAGGAAGTGGTCTGGCAGGATGTGCATGTCGAGCGCACTGTCGCGGCCCCCGACTGGTCGGTAGCGACGGTCAATCATTACATCATCCGTAGCGCGGAACATTTTGTCGAGAAATCACGCCGCCGCAGCGATATCCGTCGCATGCGCTGCGGGATCGGCCTGTTCACGACCTACGACCTCAACGAAAACCACGAAGCCATGCCCACCGCGCGTATCGACGCGATGGCGCCATTTCTGCACAGAATTCAGCTTCAGACCGGGCGCGAACTGCTTTCGCGCATAACAGGAGACAATGCCATGATTCCGCTGCCGTCCAGCAGTGCGTCGTCCGAACCTGTCGAGGTTGTGGAGCTGTCTCTCACCACGCATTTCGGCCTTCCACTGGCCGCCGATGCTGTGACCGGGCATCTTGTGCACGCAGATACGGATCGCAGCGATGGAACCTACGTGCCGGTAGTGCCTTTGGCGCTTTCCAGCATGCCGGATTACGTGTTTCTTACAGTGCCGTCCCGTTTCCTGCCCCTGACTGTTTTCGGGGACAGACGTATTTCGACGGTTCTCGCCTATCGCATCTTGCGTGGTGAGAATGACCAGATCGCGCTCAAGAATGTTCTCTCCAGCAAGATCATGGGCTTCATGCCGCCTGTTGGTGAAGAAGGCGCGCAGTGTGGAAGCGCCGAGTGCAATCGTGATGCGGCGAAGGAATGGGAATATCTTGATGGTGCCACATCACGTCGTGCTGTAACTGATCCGCTCCTGCTTTCGATCGCAATAGCCATCTCCCGTTATGCGGACATCACGGAGAATGACGTCGAACTCGATATGCCCCGTCTGGTCGATGCGCGATTGGCTGGCCTGACGACGCTGTCCGCGCAGGACATGCAGAAGGTCATGGTCATGAACGACATTCTGGGCCTGCCGTGGGTGCGCCGGGACCCGGAACTCTTCCTGTAAAGTCGGGCGTTCAACGCCCGCCTCTCAGGTGTTTTCGCTCAGTTGCAGATAAGACGCCATGACGCGCTTGGTGCCCGCCGCTTCAAACGCGACTTCCGCCGAACTGCGATCCGCGCCGATGACGATGCCGTAGCCGAATTTCTGGTGAAAAACCCGGGCGCCGACCTCGATTTTTGGTGTGCTGGCCACAAGGTCTTCGTGCAGGGACTTGCGACGGCGGGCGACGAGCGGTGACATCGAACTGCTCACATCGTCCGAGAACACGCTGGGACTGAAAAAGCCGGAATAGTCCTGCCTCTGCCTGCGTGTTACGACGTCACCATCACGTTTGACGTATTCGTCCGGCAGTTCTTCGAGAAAACGGCTGGGGATGGATTCCTGCCAGTTGGCATAGATGCGACGGTTGGCCGCGTGCAGGATGATGGCGCGATAGCGGGCGCGGGTAATCCCGACATAGGCGAGACGTCGTTCTTCCTCCAACCCTTTGCCGCCACCTTCATCCAGCGTTCGTTGTGACGGAAACACACCTTCTTCCCAGCCGGGCAGAAAGACTGTGTCGAATTCCAGTCCTTTCGCGCCATGCAGGGTCATGATGGAAACACGCTCGTTCTCGTCCGTGCCCTCATTTTCCATAACCAGCGCGACATGTTCGAGAAACTCGCCGAGCGTGCTGAAATCGGCAAGAGCGCGGATGAGTTCCTTGATGTTCTCCAGACGACCTGGGGCATCGGGTGATTTATCCTCGCGCCACATTTCCAGATAGCCGCTGTCTTCCAGCAGTCGCCCGACAGCGACAACGTGCCCTTCCTTTTCCAGAAGGGCGCGTTGCAGATCGAAGCAGTCGGTGAAGGCTGTCATTTTCTCCAGCGCTTTTCCCCGCAGGCCACCGGCCTTCAGCACGGATTCCAGTGCTGGATACAGTGCTCCCTGCTGCGCGCGCGCTGCGGCCCGCAGCTTCTGCAAGGCGACGGCACCCATGCCACGTTTCGGCGTGTTGACGATCCGTTCGAATGCGAGGTCGTCGGAGGGATTGATGAGCAGCCGCATATAGGCAATGGCGTCGCGAATTTCAGCGCGCTCATAGAAACGCAGACCGCCTACAATGCGGTAGGGGATACCTGTCTGCACAAGACGTTCTTCAAACGGTCGGGTCTGAAAACCGGCGCGCACGAGAATGGCGATTTCGCCGAATGGATGGCCTTTGACATGCAGGGATTCGATGCGCTCGCACACTTCGCGCGCCTCTGCATCGGAGTCCCACACGCCTATGATCTGGACCGGATCGCCCTGCGCATCCTCCCGGCCGGGCCGCAGTGTTTTGCCGAGGCGTTCCTCATTATGCGCGATCAGCCCTGCCGCAGCGCCGAGAATCTGGGCCGTGGAGCGGTAATTGCGTTCCAGCCGGACGATCTTCGCGCCGGGAAAGTCCTTCTCGAAGCGAAGAATGTTTTCCACTTCCGCGCCACGCCATGAATAAATCGACTGATCGTCATCGCCAACGCAGCAGATATTGGCAGACTCGCCTTCCCGTTTCGCCAGCAGACGCAGCCAGAGATACTGGATGGTGTTAGTGTCCTGATATTCGTCCACCAGAATATAGCGGAACATGCGCTGATACTGCGTCAGAACATCCGGTCGGGTGCGCAGGATTTCCACTATGTGCAGCATCAGATCGCCGAAGTCGCAGGCGTTCAGTTCGCGCAGGCGCGTCTGATAGGCGGCATAGATGGCGCGGGCATGGCCGTCTGCGTAATCGGTGTTTTCGGAGGGCGTGACGTTGTCCGGAGTCAGGCCCCGGTCTTTCCACCGCTGGATGATGCCGAGCAGGCCATTCAGCGGCCAACGCTTCACATCGATACGCCACGGTTCCACCACCTGCTTTATAAGGCGCAGCTGATCATCTGTATCGAGAATGAGAAAGCCACTCGTCAGGCCGACATATTCCGCATGACGGCGCAGCATGCGGGCACAGAGTGAGTGGAAAGTGCCAAGCCACAGGCCATCCGCCGGTTCACCAAGGATTTTGGTGATACGTTCGCGCATTTCGCGCGCGGCCTTGTTGGTGAAGGTGACGGTCAGCACCTGCCATGGCTTGGCCCTGTGTGACAGAAGAATGTGCGCGAAGCGGGTCGTAAGGACGCGCGTCTTGCCGGTACCGGCCCCCGCGAGAACCAGGAGCGGCCCCTCGGTCGTCTCAATGGCCGCGCGCTGCTCGGGGTTGAGCCGTTCAAGGTGGGAGAGTGTCGTCACGCGTCTATCTTCGCTTGTATCATTTTTGATGTGTTTCAGTAGAAACAGATTATGGATGGGTCATCACACAAATAGGGTAACATCAGGTAAGGCTGCTATGCGGGGAACGCCGTTCTGGAAGCGCTATCATATGATGGCGTGTCTGTCCCGCTCACCAAACCTTGCCCTTGTCTTGCCCAGACAATGCTTGACGCGGTGCGTTCTGGGTTTCACTTCTGACAGTTCATGATACCGGGGCAGGGACCAATGAGCGTTCGCGTTTTGATCGATCATCGAAAGACAGCTCAGGCAGCGCGTCACCCGGAGAAAGCGCATCGTCCTGACAATCCTATTGCGCGCAAGCCGGACTGGATCCGGGTCAAGGCGCCCAATCATCCTGTTTACCATGAGACGCGCAAACTGATGCGTGACAACAAGCTGGTAACGGTATGTGAGGAAGCGGCCTGCCCGAATATCGGTGAATGCTGGTCGCAGCGTCATGCGACGATGATGATCATGGGTGAGATATGCACCCGCGCCTGTTCCTTCTGCAATGTCACGACCGGTCTTCCACACGCGCTGGATGCTGACGAGCCGAATCGTGTGGCTGATGCTGTGGCACGCCTTGGCCTGCGACACGTTGTCATCACATCGGTTGACCGGGACGATCTCCCTGATGGCGGCGCACAGCATTTTGCTGAGGTGATCGCTGCCGTGCGGAAGGCGTCTCCTGAAACGACCATCGAGGTGCTGACGCCGGACTTCCTGCGTAAGCCGGGCGCTCTTGAAGTGGTCGTGAAAGCGCGTCCCGACGTGTTCAACCATAATATCGAGACGGTGCCGCGCCTCTATACGACCATTCGTCCCGGCGCACGCTACTATCAGTCCGTGCGTCTGCTGGATCGCGTGAAGCAGCTCGACCCTTCCATCTTCACCAAGTCTGGCCTCATGCTGGGACTGGGCGAGGAGAAAGCGGAACTTGCGCAGGTGATGGACGATTTCCGCGTGGCGGACATCGATTTCATCACGATGGGCCAATACCTCCAGCCTACCGTGAAGCACGCGGCTGTCGCCCGTTTCGTAACGCCTGAGGAATTTGCCGACTATGCCGCCATGGCGCGTGTCAAAGGTTTCCTGCAGGTCAGCGCCACCCCTCTGACTCGTTCCTCCTACCATGCCGATGCCGATTTCGCTGCTCTGCGCGCCGCGCGCGAGGCGCAGTTACGGGATCGTAGCGGCGCTCGCGACTCTCACGACAAGACAAAGATTTCCTGATGCCCACTCATTCCGAACGCCGGGTTCTGAATTACACACCCGAGCAGATTTTCGACCTTGTTGCGGATGTCGCCAATTACCCGAAGTTTTTGCCGTGGTGCACCAACGTGCGTGTGCTGTCCAAGACGGAAAGTGAACTGGTTGCCGATCTTACTGTCGGGTTCGGCCCGTTTCGCGAGACTTTCCGGTCCCGTGTGGCGCTGGATCGTCCCAATGCGATCCGCGTGACGTATGAAAAAGGACCGTTCAAATATCTGAACAACGTATGGACGTTCGCGCCGGACCCGCGCGGCTGTCTTGTTGATTTCTTCGTGGATTTCGAATTCCGGTCGCGTCTGCTGCAATCCGCGATCGGAATGGTGTTCAATGAGGCCGTAAGACTGATGGTTTCGGCCTTCATCCGTCGCGCCCGCGAGATTTATGGTGCCAGTCCCGATGGCACACGCATCGAAATGGGTCAGCCCGTTCCACGTTGAGCCATTTCTCCCGTTTTACGCTTATTCCGGCTGTGTGGCCGTCAGTTCAGGCTGATGATAACGGGCGTTGAGGGTTTCCTCGACGCGCTTCAGGCCTGACATGAGACGGTCGCGGATTTTGGCCAGACGGTTCTCGTCGACAATTTTCATGCCGGAGAGATCCTTCACATAAAACACGTCCACTGCACGAACACCGTAGGTGGTGATGTGCGCCGAGGATATTTGCAGACGCAGATCGCTGAGGGCGTTTGTCACGTCATGCAGCAGGCCGAGACGGTCGCGACCATTGATTTCGATAACGGTGTGCGAGTTCGACGCGCGGTTGTCGATCACCACGCGCGGCGGCACGTGAATGGCGCGTGTGCGGGAGAAAAACTGCCCCGACGTCGTCAACTTGGTGATCTCCGCCTCGACATTGATCTGTCCCGTCAGGGCCTTTTCTGTCAGCACGAACAGCTTCGTCAGTCGGTGCGGCTCGTCGAAGGCCTCGCCGCTGGCATCCTGAATCCAGAGCGTGTCGAGCGCCATGCCATTGCTCAGAGTGTGAATGCGCGCATCCACAATCGAGGCTCCGGCCAGAGCCACGGCGCCAGCAATATGGGCGAACAGGCCGGGATGGTCCTGTGTGTGGATGGTGACTTCAGTCACACCCCGGGCCGGGAGAGGCTGGGTTTCGATCACAAAAGGGGCGGAGCGTTGCTCGGCCTCACGGATCAGATGGGCATGGCGGACCAGAGTGTCCTGATCAAAGCACAGCCAGTAACCGGCATAGCCAAGATCAAGGAAGTGGTTGATTTCAGCCTGTGAAAAGCCTTCTTCGGCAAGGGTTTCGGCGATGATCGTCTTGCTGTGGGCGACACGCATGTCGCGTTCCGGCGTGGCGAGGCCGCCTTCCAGAACTTCGGCGACACGTGTGTAGAGTTCGCGCAGCAGCGTGGCTTTCCATGCGTTCCAGACGCGGGGGCTGACAGCCCGCATGTCCACGATCGTCAGCAGGAGCAGCAGGCGGAGTCGCTCCGGAGACTGCACAACGTCGGCCACATCCAGAATGGTCTTCGGATCATCAATGTCACGCTGGAAGGCGGTGTGGCTGAGGATCAGATGCTGGAGAACCAGCCATGAGACGGTTTCGGTTTCTTCGCTGGACAGGCCAAGGCGGGGACAGAGTTCCAGCGCGAGGTCAGAGCCAAGCTCCGAATGATCGCCCCCCCGGCCCTTGGCGATGTCATGCATCATCACCGCCATGTAGAGCGCCCGGCGGGACTGGATATCCCGCGCCAGTTCATAGGCTACGGGAATCTCGTCGGCCATTTTGCCGTTTTCGACACAGCGGAGAATGCGCAGCGCCTCGATCGTGTGCTCGTCGACGGTGAAGATATGGTAGGTGTCGAACTGCATCTGACCCACGATGCGGGACCAGTCGGGGATAAGAGCGCCCCACAGGCCCGTTTCGTTCAGAATGCGCAGCCAGTGCACATAATCGAGACGGTGATTCATCTCGATTTCATGCGGAAGGGTAGTGGGTTTTGCCTCGGCGCGGGCAGGGAGGCCGCGACGATTGGTGCGCGGGCTGCCTTCATCGCACAGAATCTTCAGGAAGATGTCGGCCGCACGCGGGTCAGACCGCAATGTGGCGGCGCGACGCTCCCAGCGGATAAGCTGCTGACGGGCCAGCGGATGGATCGGCAGATGCCGGTTCCGCGACCACTCGAGCAACTCGAACATCTTGATCGGTTCTTCCGCGAAGGACACGCCTTTGGCGGGAAGAATCTGGCCGTCGATCAGGGTGAAACCGGCTTCGCGTATCTGGTCGTCCGTTTTCGCCACATGCGCTGAAGGACCGAGCGCGACGCGCACGATGGTTGGCTCCAGAACATGCGTGAGGCGCATGACTTCCCGCACCGTGAGGAAGTAATGCCGCATGAAGCGCTCGACACCGTTCTGACGCCCATGACGGGTATATCCCATCCGACCGCCCAGCACAGGCTGCATGTCGAATGTCAGGCGGTCTTCGCCGCGACCGGCAACGTAATGGAGGTGGAAGCGGACGCTCCAGAGGAAGTCCCATGAGCGACGGGCACGGGCGGCTTCCTGTTCCGTGATGAAGCCAAGCCGAGTAAATTCCGGTGCCAGCAGATCCGAGACGTGGCGTGTGCCAAACACGTAGCGGCACATCCAGTAGAGGGTCTGCATGTCACGAAGACCGCCGCGACCTTCCTTAATATTCGGCTCGACCAGATAGGGGCTTTCGCCAAAGCGCCGGTGCCGTTCGGCCCTCTCAGCCCGTTTGTCTGAAATGAAGCGCGCCGAGCCAGCCTCGACACAGGCCACGATGAAACGCGCTTCGAACATGGCGAACAGGCTGAAGCTGCCGGTCAGCAGACGGGCGTCGAGAAGGGCCGTGCGCACCGTAGTGTCGGCTTCAGCCTGTGCGATGCAGTCACTGATGGATCGTGTCGCGTGCCCGACTTTCAGGCCAAGATCCCAGAGGAAATACAGGACATATTCCACAAGGGAGAGAGCCGTGTCGGATGGTTTCTCCGCTGTAAGGAAGAGCAGGTCGATGTCGCTGAATGGCGCCAGCAGCCGCTTTCCGTAACCACCCGTCGCGGCAATGCTCATCTCGCGAAGCACGCCTTCACCGCATCCCAGCGCTTCCGTGGCAAACTGAACGAGATTGCAGACCAGTTCGTCCGTAAAGGACGCGAGCAGCTTTCCAGCCTGAACACCACGCAGTTCACGCGATTCGAAGCGCTGACGCACGTCCATCTGGTAGCGACCAAGATGGCGGCGGAAGGTGGCGAGCGCCGCATCCCGATCAAGCGGCTCCCCATTCTTGCGCGGAGCGATCGAAAGAGAGGTTCTGAGGGAACTTCCCAGACGGCTGGGCGTCAACACCCCGTCTTCACAGGATTGCACTGTGACGGATTCTGACGCGCTGGAACCGGCGTGGGCGCTTTCGACATTGAGGCTGGCCATGAATTCGGGAACTGCTCGGACAGAAACTAAAGGGCGTTCATTGTCTTACAGAAAGACGCTTTGCTTCAAGCGCCAAATTTTTGAGTTCATAAAGCGTGTTGAGCGCATCGCGCGGTGAAAGCGTGTCCGGATCACTCGCCAGAAGTGTCTCAACCAAGTGCTCATACTCTGACGGATCAGGGGTGGAAGCAGGCTGCTCCTCCGGCTCTGAAGGCTGGGTGATTTCCTCGAAAAGCGGCAGCGGTGTGGCGGTCACCGCGTGTTCCCGCTCCAGTTCCTTCAACAGACGGGAGGCGCGTTCCACGACGGGGGCAGGCACGCCAGCGAGCTTCGCGACATGCACGCCCCAGCTGCGTTTCGCCGATCCGGACACAACTTCGTGCAGGAAAACGACCTGTCCCTTCCAGTCCCGCACCGCCATCGTATGAGGTGAAAGGCGGGGAAGGCTCTCGGAAAGTTGTGCCAGTTCGTGAAAATGTGTGGCGAAAATAGCACGGCATCTGAGGGTGGAGTGCATGGCTTCCAGCACGGCCCATGCGATCGAGAGACCGTCGAGTGTGGATGTGCCACGTCCAATCTCGTCGACCACGACCAGTGAACGGGGGCCTGCCTGATTGAGAATGGCGGCTGTCTCCGTCATTTCCACCATGAAGGTGGAGCGTCCACGCGCCAGATCGTCCGCCGCGCCGACGCGGGAGAAGAGCTTGTCCACCACGCCGATATGCGCCGATTTCGCGGGAACAGGCAGCCCGGCCTGAGCCAGCACCACTGCGAGCGCATTCTGGCGCAGAAAGGTGGATTTGCCCGCCATGTTGGGCCCGGTCAGCAGCAT
>NZ_JBDNXK010000060.1:0-21110 GCF_047721705.1 Acetobacter sp.
CCCCCGCCACCGCCCGTCGAACCAGAACCGACGCCGCCGCCCGTGCAGCATGAGGCTCCGCCGCCACCAGCAGACGAGGATGAAGACGATGTTCTCGTGCTGGATTCTTCCATGGTTGCGACAGATGAGCCTGCTGCCAAAGAGCCAGAGACCGAGGCTGCGACGGCAGAAAAGCCAGAACCGGTAGAAGACGCCGCGCCGCCAGCAAAAGAAGAGCCGTCGCCTGTTCCTGAAGTAAAGGAAGAGCCTGCTAACGAAACGCAGGAATTGATACCTGTGGCCGAGCAGCCCAGTCCAGTTCCAGCCGCCCCTCTTCCCACGGAGTCGAAAGAAGAGGCCCCCTCCGCATCCCCGTCGCCTTTACCCGAGCCGGAGAAAGCGCCCGTCCCCGGTGATGCCGCATTGGCCGCGTGGAAAGGTTCGATGGGAAATCTCAAGACACAGACAGCAAGGATCAGAATGAGCGAAGACAGGAACGAGATAGACGCATCGGCTTATACCGGTGCTTCTGAAGGCGATGCCCCGACCCCCGTACAGATTGCTTTGGACAAGCAGACAGTCGGTGCTACGGAGCATTCATTCGGCGCGCTCCAGCAGATGCTGCGCCGCAAACAGGCAGTCGAACACAAGGAGAGACGAGTGGCTATCACGCGCGGTGGAAACCTGACGATCGAAGACATTGTTCGCGACGAAGTGCGGGCATTCCTCAAGGAGTGGCTGGATCAGCATCTGTCGGGCATTGTTCAGCAGGCTGTTCAGAAAGAGATCGAACGTCTGAGCGACCGCTGATCGTTCGCCGGTTCGGCCTCAGGGTCTGCGGTTCCGCATAGCGGCATCACATGGCTGGCCGAAACCGGCTTCAGGCAGTAACAGGAAACGCAGCGCGGTCTCCGTCGCTGCGTTTCTTTTTGTCCCACCCGTTCTCCATCCGGTTCGAAGGCGATGCTCAGCAAAACGTTTCAGACAACTGACACCGAAGCCCAGCTCTATAACACCTGGGAAACTGAGGGGCGGTTTGCTGCCGATCCGCAAAGCAAGGCGGCTCCCTTCACCATCATGATCCCGCCGCCCAATGTTACGGGCACGCTCCATATGGGGCATGCGCTGACGATGACATTGCAGGACACTCTGATCCGCTGGAAACGCATGCAAGGGCGTGACACGCTCTGGCAGCCGGGAACGGATCATGCGGGCATCGCCACCCAGCTTGTCGTTGAACGACAGCTCACAGGCGAGAATACCACGCGGCAGGAACTGGGACGTGATGCGTTCATCGAACGCGTGTGGAAATGGAAGGGTGAGTCTGGAAGCGGCATTACCCGGCAGTTGCGACGGCTCGGGGCTTCGCTCGACTGGTCGCGCGAACGCTTCACAATGGATGACGGTCTTTCCCGCGCCGTAAGGGAAGTGTTCGTCACGCTGTTCCGCGAAAAGCTGATTTACCGCGACCGCCGTCTGGTCAACTGGGACCCGCATTTCCGCACCGCCATTTCCGATCTGGAAGTGGAAAACAAGGAAGTCCGGGGCAGCCTATGGCATATCCGTTACCCGGTGGCGGACACACAGGACGAATTCATCGTCGTCGCCACGACGCGTCCTGAAACCATGCTGGGCGATACGGCTGTTGCCGTTCATCCGGAAGACGAGCGTTACACGGCGCTGGTAGGCAAGTCGGTTGTGCTGCCCCTGACGGGACGGCGCATTCCCATCGTGGCCGATAGCTATTCCGATCCAGAAAAAGGCACGGGCGCGGTCAAGATCACGCCGGCCCATGATTTCAACGACTTCGAAGTGGGCAAGCGCCACGATCTGCCTATGCTCACCGTCCTTGACGAAGCTGCGGCCGTCACACTGGACGAGATCGGCGATGATCTTCACACGATTGAAGGACTTGCCGACCCGGCTTTTGTGCGAAGCCTTGAAGGCAAATCGCGAGAAGAAGCCCGCAAGGCGATTGTCGCCGAACTGGAAAATCTCGGTTATCTGGTCGAGATTGAGCCGCACACCAATCAGGTGCCGCATGCTGAACGCGGTGGAGCGGTCGTTGAGCCGCGCCTGACGACCCAGTGGTATTGCGATGCCGCAACCCTCGCGGGACCGGCCATTGAGGCCGTTGAAAAAGGCGATGTGACGTTCGTTCCCAAACAGTGGGAAAACACGTTCTACGCATGGATGCGCAACATCCAGCCCTGGTGCATTTCGCGTCAGCTCTGGTGGGGGCACCGTATTCCGGCATGGTACGGCCCCGATGGCACCGTGTTTGTCGATTATGACGAGGTCAACGCGAAACAGCAGGCCAAGACGCACTACGGGACCGACGTGGAACTGACTCAGGATGACGATGTTCTCGACACCTGGTTCTCTTCGGCACTGTGGCCGTTTTCCACGCTGGGCTGGCCTGACAAGACACCGGAACTGGCACGGTATTATCCGACCGATGTGCTGGTCACGGGCTTTGACATCATCTTCTTCTGGGTTGCCCGGATGATGATGATGGGCCTGCACTTCATGAAGGATGTGCCGTTCCGCACCGTCTTCATTCATGGTCTTGTGCGTGATGAGCGCGGACAGAAGATGTCCAAGAGCAAGGGCAACGGTATCGATCCGCTGGAACTGCTCGACCAGTATGGCGCCGATGCCGTGCGGTTCACCATCTGCGCCCTCACCGGCGTGGGACGTGACCTGAAATTCGGAGCAAAACGTGTGGAGGATCATCGATCCTTCGTCACCAAGCTCTGGAATGCAGCGCGCTTCTGCGAGATGAATGGCGTGAAACCGGTTGCGGATTTCGATCCGACACGGGTGCAGAACCCACTGGCACGCTGGATTGTGGTCGAAACATCCAACGCCATTCGGGAAGCAACGGATGCGCTGGATGCCTATCGTTTCGACGAGTATGCCGGTGCCTGCTACCGCTTTGTCTGGAACCGCTTCTGTGACTGGTATCTGGAACTTGTGAAGCCCCTTTTCTCTGGTGAAAATACGGCGGAATCACAGGAACTGCGGGCCGTCACGGCATGGGTGCTGGATGTGATCCTGCGTCTGCTCCAGCCGGTCATGCCTTTTGTGACTGATACGCTGTGGCACGAATTCGGCTATGGCGAACGCGGCAAGCTGCTTACCGCGTCCTGGCCGACGCTTGTCATCGTGAATGACGCGGAAGCTGCGGTCGCGGAAATCGACTGGCTCACCCGCTTCATCTCCGAGATCCGCACCGTGCGGTCCGAGATGAATGTGCCGCCTTCCCGTCTCTCACCCGTGCTGTTGCAGGATGCTTCCCCACTCACGCTCGATCGGGCCGTGCGGTGGAAGGAAACGATCGGGCGCATGGCGCGCGTGTCGGATATTGATGCGCTGACGGGTGATGTGCCGCATGGTTCAGCTCAGACTGTTCTGGACGAGGCGACCCTCATTCTGCCGCTGGCCGATCTGATAGATCTGGCGGCTGAACGGGAACGTCTGGCCAAGGAACTTGCGAAAGCAGAAGGTGAGATTGCGAAAACCGAGCGCAAGCTGGGCAATCCCGACTTCATTGCACGTGGCAAACCGGAGGTGGTGGAAGAAACGCGGGAGCGTCTTGTCACACAGCAGGGTGAACGTGACCGCCTTGCGGCAGCAGTGGCACGCCTGAAATAACTTCCCCTGAAGAGAGCTTCGCTTCTGGAGCGTGGCTCTCTTCTCGTCCCCGTATTAAGTTCTCAAGAAAATATTTGACATACTGCCATCTGATAGCGGGCAGTACATTTCCTGCTACGCTTCCCTCATCATTATTGGGAGCGATCTGTTCACAGGTTGTGTGCGTGCATTATGTCAGACAAAAACCCAGCAATACCGTCGGAAATTGAATTAAAGCTGCTCTTTGCACCCGAAGACCGCTTACTACTTGAGCGATGCATCACCATGAAAATGGGAGCATCTCCTGCCGTTACACGCTCCCTGCTCACAACCTATTATGATACTCCGGAGCTGTTACTGAGCCATTCAGGTTTCGCGCTCCGGGTCCGGAAGAGCGGCAGAAAACGCATTCAGACCCTGAAATCGCAAGGTGATGACAGCGGTCTGGCTTCCAATCGCGGGGAGTGGGAATGGGTCATCACGACAGATGCACCCGATCTCGATCTCCTGTCCGGCACGCCTGCTGAGGCATTGAGACCGAAGCTGCTGGGAAAGCTGCAGCCGATCTGGGTCTCGGATGTGCAGCGGACTATCCACATGCTCGAGTATGCCGGGGCGACAGTGGAACTCGCCATTGATGAAGGCACCGTTCGGGCGGGCGATCAAAAGGAAGATTTTCAGGAAGTTGAACTGGAACTGAAGAGCGGATCAGTCACTGCGCTTTATCAGTTGGCGCTTGCATTGCAGGCCGATGTGCCATTGCGGTTGGGGACAGTATCGAAAGCCGAACGTGGCTATCGCCTCCGGACGGGAACATCCGCTGTTTCTGTGCAGGCAAAAATTCCGCCTCCGAACAAAGATATAACGGTTCTGAAGGGTTTCCGTTCTCTTGTCCGGGCAGGACTGGGCGGCATGGTCGGCAATTTGTCGGCAGCGGAAGCAGGCGATCTGGAAGGCATCCATCAGATGCGCGTCGCCATCCGTCAGCTTCGCACGATCTTCAAGATGTTTGAAAACTATACCGATCCTCGTTCTGTTACCGGCTTTCAGAAAGAACTGGGCAGGATCGGACGGGTTCTGGGAACAGCGCGTGACTGGGATGTCTTCTGTGTTGAAACGCTGCCCGCTGCCTTCGACGGCGATACTTCTTCATCCGCATTGAACGAAGCGGCATCTGCAAGACGAAGAGCCGCGCACCAGATCTTACGCGATGAACTCGCAACGCCTGCCCTCACCGCCTTATTGCTTTCCATTACGGTCTGGGTTGAGGCTGACCCTTTGCTTCAGAATGATGCGTTTCTAAATGCACCTTTATCGGATATCGCGCCAAAGCTACTGGATCATGCCGCTCGGAAAGTGAAGAAACGGGGCCACCATATCAGCCAGCTTTCCATGGAAGAACTGCATGCCTTCCGGAAAGCACTCAAGAAACTGCGTTACGGATCGGGATATTTTTTCAATCTTTATCCATCAGGAGCAGTAACCCGCTTCATGAAGCTGTGCAAAAAACTCCAGAACTCTCTGGGAGATATCAACGACGCTGTTGTTGCCGCAAATCTGATGGACACGTTGAAGGAAGCAAACAGCGATCTTGTTGCTGTGGCCAATGCCTTCCAGAAATGGAACGAAAAACGCAGGCAGCAGGCTCTCAAGTCTCTTCCCAAACAATGGAAAGATTTTCGGGACAACAAGCCTTTCTGGCAATAGATTTTGCCTGTTGTCCCTTGCAGATCGAAACGGACAATCCTTCAGGAAGTACTATTCGACAAGCATGGGTCCGAGGGGACGGCCACCGAGAATATGCACGTGGAAATGCGGCACTTCCTGACCTGAATCAGGTCCGACATTTCCGATCATGCGATAACCGGGTGCATCCAGATCGAACATACGGGCGACATCGCCAGCAGTCTTGAAGAAGCCGGCAATCTCCTTGTCACTCGCACGCTGGGAGAAATCCGCGAACGATACATAAGGCCCTTTGGGAATGACTAGCACATGAACAGGTGCTTTGGGCGCAATGTCATGGAATGCGAGTGCCCAGTCGTTCTCAATCACCTTTTTGCAAGGAATTTCACCGCGCAATATCTTTGCGAAGATATTGTTGGGATCGTATTTTCCGATACCACTCACTGCCATGTTTTTCTTCCTGTTCTGGTGCTGTCGTCGCGGCGCTTACTGTTTCGGGCGTGAAGCCTTTTCCGCGATCCCGCTGATACCTTGCCGGCGCTGCAATTCGCTCCACACCTCATCCGGCGTGACCCCAGCATCGACCCAAAGGACGATCAGGTGGTAGAGCACGTCGGCGCTTTCCCCCACCAGTTCCAGTTTGCGACCCGCCACTGCTTCGATCAGACATTCGACGGCTTCCTCGCCAAACTTCTGGGCGACTTTTCCCGTTCCACGAGCAAGCAGGCGCGCGGAATGGCTGATACTCGGATCCGTATCACGGCGGCTGGCCACTACGGCGTACAGCCGATCCAGCACGGACGCATCGATATGTCCCACAGGTGCTGGCCGCACCGGTTCAGTAACCGATGGGGCCGGAGCAGCTTCCTTTTTCTTGGAGGTCTTGGTGACGTTTTTCTTGGTCGGTGTTTTGGCCATGATTTTTCCGGTCAGTAGGCGAAGTCGAGTTTTTCAAGCGGTGGACGAACAGGCAGGTGCGCGTCTGTGAGCGCCTGTTTCACCTGCTGAACGGTAAACTGTCCGAAATGGAAAACGCTAGCCGCCAATAGGCCCGTCGCCCCTGCCTGCGCGCCTTCCACGAAATGCTCCAGCGTGCCGA
The DNA here is from genome assembly GCF_047721705.1 of Acetobacter sp. Lineage (GTDB taxonomy): Bacteria > Pseudomonadota > Alphaproteobacteria > Acetobacterales > Acetobacteraceae > Acetobacter. Next base: position 6,401 of record NZ_JBDNXK010000060.1, read on the forward strand.
CACCACCGGATGCCACCACCGGCAGACGGACAGCAGCGTTCACGGCACGGAGCAGATCAAGGTCGAAACCGGAACGGGTGCCGTCGCGATCCATGGAGGTCAGCAGGATCTCCCCTGCCCCACGCGTGGCCACGTCCTTGCACCACTCCACAACATCAATGCCGGTCGGAGTGCGGCCGCCATGCGTATAAACTTCCCAGCCGCCTTTGCCATTGGAGCGAGCATCGACGCCAACGACCACGCATTGGCTACCGAACTTGCTGGCAGCCTCGTTGATCAGTTCGGGACGCTTCACAGCTGCGGAATTCATCGCACATTTATCGGCACCAGCGAGCAACAGACGTCGCATATCCGCTGTGGTCCGCACGCCACCACCCACTGTGAGAGGCAGAAAGATGCGCTCCGCAGTCCGACTGACCACATCGAGAATAGTGTCGCGGTTCTCATGGCTGGCTGTGATGTCGAGGAAGGTCAGTTCATCCGCCCCGGCCGCGTCATAGACCGCCGCCTGCTCGACCGGATCACCGGCGTCGCGCAGGGAAACGAAGTTCACGCCTTTGACGACGCGCCCATTCTTCACATCAAGGCAGGGAATGACACGCAGCTTCAGCATCAGGACAGCACTCTCAGTGCGTCCGCCGGGGAGACGCGGCCGTCATAGAGCGCGCGCCCCACGATGACGCCTTCAATGCCCGGCACCTCGGCAGCCACCCGTCGCAGAGCGGCAAGATCGTCCAGCGAACCGACACCGCCACTGGCGATTACCGGCACGGAAACAGTGCGCGCCAACTCCGCCGTCTGTTCCAGATCCAGCCCCTGCAACATGCCATCGCGGGTGATTTCGGTGAAGATGATCGCCGTAACACCTGCATCCTCCATTCTGCGGCCGAGATCGGTTGCCTGCATATCGGATACCTCGGCCCAGCCTTCCGTTGCGACACGCCCCATGCGCGCATCGATGCCGGCCACAATACGGCCCGGGAACAGGCGGCAAGCCTCGCGCACCAGTTCAGGGTTCTTCACCGCGACCGAACCGAGAATAACACGGGAGACTCCGGCTTCCAGCCAGCCTTCGATCCCGGCAAGATCACGTAGACCACCACCAAGCTGCACGGGCACGGTGGCATTGGCGACGATCTGTTTCACTGCCTCCGCGTTGGCCGAACGACCAGCGAAAGCGCCGTTCAGATCCACCACATGCAGCCAGTTGAACCCGGCATCGCACCACGCCTTGGCCTGTTCGCCGGGGTTGTCCGAATAGACCGTAGCGTCCTCCATCTCACCCCGGCGAAGGCGCACGCAGGCACCGTCCTTGAGATCGATTGCGGGATAGAGCGTAAGGGGACGCGCAGTCATGTCCTGTGACTTTCCGTTTTCGGCTTCAGGCACGGTTCCGTTCTGCACGAGACGACCGTGCTCCTGAAGGCGTTTGATAAAATAGAGGCCGCGCACCATCTTGCCATCGACAAGAGCGTAGTAGGGGTTCGTTCCCCAGTGCTCGAATCCCATGTCCCTAAAAAGGGCGATGGCGCCAACCTGCGTTTCCCGCACATCGAGGCTGAGAAACTGATAGCCCATAGAGCGGGCGCATTTGACGATTTCTTCCATAAGCACGCGCCCGAGGCCAATTCCGCGGGCATAAGGCGCGATCTGGAACTGCATGACACTGGCCGTCATGGCCTGTGCTTCATTGCTCCGCGAGGGCCGCACAAGCTGGGCGGAGCCAACGATGATACCTTCATGACGCGCCACGAACAGCATCCGCTCCGGCACCAGAAGAATGCCACGGAAATAGCGTTCGAGCACCGAGCGCCCCTGCGGCTTCACCCAGCCGAAACCGCCTCCGGCAATCACTGCGGCGTCAACGCTTTCGCACAGCGACTGAAGGTCTTCCTCGTCGAGTTCATCGACACGCTCAGCCGTGATGGCGGCGTTATCGGGAGAAAGGGAGGCCATGCTCATTTTCAGGCTCCGGCGGGATTCCAGTGAAGGAAGTTGGCCAGAATACGCAATCCCACACGCTGGCTCTTCTCGACATGGAACTGGGTTCCGGCTCTGTTTGCCCGTGCGACGATGGCTGGAACAGCGCCACCATAATCCGTTGTCGCCAGCAGATCATCTGACGCCTCACCAGTCAGGGCATAGGAATGGACGAAATAACCGTGGGGATGATTACCCAGCCCTTCGGTCAGCGGATGCTGACGCGTGAAAGACAGTTCATTCCAGCCCATTTGCGGCAGCCGCAGGTCTTTGGCTTCCATGGGCGCGATTTCACCAGTGATCCAGCCCAGCCCTTTAGTCTCGCCATGTTCAAGGCCACGGTCAGCCATAAGCTGCATGCCCACGCAAATACCCAGAAAAGGCGTTCCGTGATCAACGGCGTCATTCAGGGCCTGCAACAGTCCGGGAACCGCAGCCAATCCTGCCGCGCAATCGGCGAAAGCGCCCTGCCCCGGCAGCACGATGCGATCAGCCGACCTGACTTTTTGCGGATCGTTGGTGATTTCCACCGTCGCCGCCATCCCAGAGAGGCGCGCGGCCTCTTCCAGTGCGCGCGCGGCGGATGCGAGATTGCCGCCATCATAATCAATGACGACCACAGATTGCTGACTATCCGACACCATGATTACGCCCTCCCGATCGCCGCAGCGAAAGGATCGGGAATCATGTGGTTCCCCGTTCCTGCCTGAGGCAGAGCGCCGGTCATTCTGTCCATATAGCGCAGCAATGCGGCATCCTTGTTCGGTCCAGCCACTACACCGTTTCGAACGAAGCCGCGCAGGCGCAGTTCCCATTCAATGATTTCACTGCCAAACACCGCCAGAGCAATACGGCCCGGCAACATGATCACGGGCAGAAGCCAGCTATTGGCCAGCAGCGCGCTTGTCACGAGAATCAGCGCGATGGCCAGCAACCCAGTGATGCGGGCCCCGGACCCGAGCAACGCCAGCGCCCCGAAGAACAGGATGCTCCAGCGCGTTTTCTGAGAAACCAGGATCGGAAGGCCATTCCTGCGCCGCCGCTCAGGAACAGCGTCGCCGGGCGTCCACACAGAATAGATTTTCACAGGACCCCCTTTGTGGACGGGATCACACCCGCAGCTCTGGGATCCGGTTCGACCGCCATACGCAAAGCGCGTGCTGTGGCTTTGTATGCACTTTCAGCGATGTGGTGGCTATTGCGGCCGGTCTTTTGCGTGACGTGCAGGGTCAGCATTGCCGCCATGGCGAAGGCGCGAAAGAATTCCTCGAAAAGCTCGGTATCCATCACCCCGATCTTCTCAGAAGGGAACGTAACCGACCACGCGAGATAGGGACGCCCCGACAGATCGACCACCACTTCGGCGAGCGCTTCATCAAGCGGAACCAGCGCATTGCCGAACCGACGAACGCCGCGCTTTTCTCCCAATGCCTGACGCACAGCCTGCCCAAGCGCAATGCCGACATCTTCGACCGTATGGTGGAAATCCACCTCAAGATCACCTTTCGCGATGATCTCCAGATCGAGCATTCCATGTTTGGCCAAAGCCGTGAGCATATGATCGAAAAAGCCAATGCCAGTGGCGATCTCGGCCTTTCCGGTTCCATCAAGATTGACGGCCACACGGATGTCGGTCTCGGCGGTAACACGATGCAGGGAAGCGGTGCGGTTCTCGTTCATGCCGGGCACAATACAGGATCAGCGTGCGCAATGCCATCGGCTCGCCGTCGTTTGCTGCATCCCGCAATCATGTAATTGAGCGACCTTACCCCACAGGATGGAGGGAGGACAGTTGTCCAAGCATCTGCGTAGCCTGCCGCTGCGGCATGGGGCGACCAAGCAGGAAGCCTTGCATTTCGTCACATCCATGTGCCGCGAGCATGGAAAGTTGCGCGCCGGTTTCGATCCCCTCCGCCGTCACACGCAATTTCAGTTTGTGGCTCATGACGATAATGGATTCCACAATGGTCCAGGCATTCGGATCGTTGGTGATCTTGTTGATGAACGACCGGTCGACCTTCACCTTGTCGAAGGGGAAATTATGGAGATAAGCAAGGCTGGAGTAACCGGTGCCGAAATCATCCAGAGCCACCCGCACGCCGAGCGCACGCAACTCTTTCACCAGCGCCAGCGCCCTGTCCACGTCTTCCATGAGCAGGCTTTCCGTGACTTCCAGTTCCAGCCTATGGGGGTCGAGCCCGGTTTCTTCCAAGACACGCTTCACGACATCGATCAGATCGATACGTTGCACCTGCGTGGCTGAGAGATTGACCGCAATCCCAATGTCACCGCTCCATCCGGCAGCCGTCGCACAGGCCGTTCTGAGCACCCATTCACCCAACTGCACGATCTGGCCCGTTTCCTCTGCCAGTGGGATGAACCGACTGGGAGGGATCATGCCTCGCTCGGGATGCGGCCAGCGCGCCAGCGCCTCGAAGCCAGTCACCTTGCCCCCGACATCGAACAGAGGCTGATAATAGACTTCCAACCCATTGCGGCTGAGGGCAGCACGCAGATCCATCTCAAGATCATGCCGCTCCCGTACGGCAGCATCCATACCCGGCTGAAACTCGTAAACCTGTCCTTTCCCTTTCAGCTTTGCCTGATACATGGCGATATCAGCGCTTTTCAGCACCATCTGCGCCGTCTCTCCATCTCGCGGGCAAAGAGCGACACCGATGCTCACACCGACATAGACCTCGTGACCCGCCAGAGAAAAAGGCTGCATGAGGCTGGCGATGAGACGTCTTGCCAGTTGCATGGCGTCTTCAACCGAGGCGATGGACCGCAGGACAATGACGAATTCATCGCCGCCAAGACGTGAAAGATAATCCGTATCGCGCAACTGCGCCTGAAAACGAACCGCCACCTCTTTCAGCAGCAGATCACCAGCATGATGGCCCAGTGAGTCGTTGACGGTCTTGAAGCCGTCGAGATCAAGAGCCAGAAGCGCTGCCAGTGAACCGTTTTGACGGGCAAGATCAATCACCTGCCCGAGCACGGCCTCAAGCCCTCGCCGATTGGGAAGCGCCGTGAGTGTATCGTGCATGGCGAGATAGCGGATATAATCCTCGGCGGCTTTACGTTCCGTCACGTCACGGATGGCGACGACTGTCGCTTCGCCCTCGACATAGGGCACCACGCGGGAAAGGACTTCAACAGGCGTCTTACGTCCACCGGGACCAATGAGATCCCGCTGCTCCGGTGTTCCTTCACGGTTGGCAAGCATTGTGGAACCGGCGTGCGGACCTCCTGTCGGTTCAACAAAAAGCGTCGCCACCTTGCGCTTTTTTATATCCTCAAGGGTGAGACCCGTCATTTCAAGAATGCGTTCGTTGGCATCCATGACCAGTCCATCACGGCTGATGAGGATTCCCTCAAAAGTCCCGTCAGCGAAATGACGCATCCGGTCTTCTTCCCGGCGCTGCGCGACGGCAACGCGCGTATCGAGCAGTGAAGCAAGACACAGGACAAAGAAAATGGACACGATTCCCGAGAGACTCATCACGGATAGCGGTGAGAACAGGGCACTTTCCGGGGTCTGGATAACACTCAGCCACTGGGAAAACGGCAGGATCGAGCCCATCGACCCAAGCGGCAATACAGTCAACGTGAGAGCCAGCAGCACACTTGAAGTCAGCCGTGGATGCGCAGCAAGTGTGCTTCCAAGCTCCCACAAGGCGAACGCCCCAAGCGTTGTGCCGAGCACCAGCGTAATCAGCATCGCGGAAAGATCGTAGGCGAGAGTGGCCGGACTGACGGTCGCGGAAAGGATGTAAAATGCGGAAAATTCCATCCCGAACGCCAGAATTCCACCGGCAAGAATGACCGCCTTGATGGAACGACGCGAACGCAGATAGATCCATGCCGCACCGGCGGCCAGCACGAACATCAGCGCACCAGCGATTTCGGTCGCGGGCTGCGGGAAGTTCCACAGCAGGTTGGGATAACTGGACCAGAAAGTCGTGAAAAACGTCGTCACCCCTGCAATCGCCATCAGAAAGGCGAACAGGATGATCCGTCTGGCAATCGATGTTTCGCGGGCGAGTATGAGAATGGTTGGAGCGGCGACGAGAAATGCCAGCACCAGAACAGTCATATGGGAACCGAAATGCTGTTCGCTGAGGACAAAGGTAAACAGCCGTTCCATATGGCGAATACTCAATCAGAAGAAACAATCACGATGATTCCTCTGATTTACGCATGCACTTCTTAATGACCGCATAAGATCACTCTCAGAATATGCAAATCATCTTATTTTTTAATTAGGACTAAAGCAGTTCTGATCAGGGTTTTCTTCCACCAACCACCTGCAGCGCTGCTTTATGCCCCTTCTGCGCCGCCCGCGACATGAGGGCATGAGCCTCATCGGAAGTCAGGTGCTGGAATTGACCGGTCAGAACGAGGCGCGCCATCATATACATGGCCCCTTCATCCCCGAGAAAAACGCCGCGTTCGTACCATTTCAGCGCTTCCCGCACATCTGGCGGATCGGCAATGACGGCCCAATAATCGCCAAGAACACAAGCTGCACGGCCATTTTCCGCTGATGCAGCTTTCCTCAGAAGGGTTTCGCCGCGCGTGAGGCGACGCAGGCGTTCCTGTCGCGCCACTCCATCTTCGCCACTGCGGGGGACTTTACAGTTTTCAACCATGAGGCATTCGCCCAGCATGGCCATTGCGGCCACGTGTCCAGTTTCCGCAGCAATTTCGAGATGAGAACGGGCCTTTCCGGCATCCTGAGGCAGGAAACCACCCTGCCCATACCAGACCGCGACCATATGGTGCGCCACTCCAAGCCCGGCCTCCAGAGGTTGGGCGAGAAGCGCCATCACTCTCTCCACCGATGCACCGGAGCGTTGCTCCATGTCAGCCAACCCGACAGCGGCAAGCGGGAGACCATGCGCCGCAGCAGCCAGCAGCGCAGCCTTTCTTTCCTCGAATGCGTCAGTTTTGGTGGCGTCCAGCAGCCAGGCGAGAAAAAGCGCGGCCTCAGGCTCGCCTCTCTCGTAACCCAGCCGTGCGAAAGTGAGGGCATCATCGGTGCGTCTGTCGCCGCGCTCCGACGCATTCAGGGCCATATCATCAGGCACGAACCCGTCCCACGCGAGGCGTGCAGCATGAACGCAGGCTTTGTCATTTCCTGCCCGCGCGGATTTTTCGAACCACCACGCTGCATATCCCGGATGAGGAGAAGCGCCCTGCTCTCCCCGCAGATAAGCCGTCCCGATCTGGCACATGGCGGCAGCGTCACCCTTACGTGCCTGTTTCAGGAGGCTGGCGAGCGTTTGCGGCCCAGATTTCAACTTCAGCAGCTTGCGCAACATGGCCACTCAGTTCCTGAAAAGATTTTTCTACTCCCCGATAATTGGCGCAAGTTCGGGAAAGGTCAGATGGAAACAGGCAGACGCCAGACCAGAGAAAACGTCATGATGATCGACAGGATTACTATCGCCACCCCGCCAAGCACCATCCGTTGACGCAGGAGAGGCAACCACACGAGGGCCAGCCGGCGGGAACGGTCGGCTCCCAGAGCCTGAGCGGTGCGCGACAACCCCGGTGGAGCGCTGATCAGTGCCCCCATCAACGGAATTGAAAGGGTCGGGCTGATGAAGAACCCCTGCACAATGCTTGTCAGGACCGGGATCGGTTCAGACGGAAAAAGCTTGGGCGTCATGATCAGCGAAGGAAGCCAGAAGGCGAGAACCGTCCCGGGAATCCACAGCGCAATGAGCATGAAATACCAGCCCCGGCTGCGTTGAAGCCAGAGCGTGAGCGCCGCCATCAGGCATGCCGCGCAGACTGTCACAAACGCATGCGTCACGATAAAACCGGGGGGAAAAGCTGCCGTTGTCATCGTGCACCTACTCCATGACAGGCATGGACAGGGCGAAATCCAATCTCCTCTCGCCGCCATTCATGCCGATACTTAACATTGTGCTTTTTACACCCGGAACACTTAATGCTGGGCAAGCCATTGATCGAAACGTGTCCGGATAGCGGGAAAATGCTGACGCCAGAATGTTGCGTTCAAACGGAACACCGGTAGTTGCCGCATGTTCACTGTCACGGCGTCCGGTCCCGTTGTGGGTGGCCCGCTGATCAGACGGCTGTTCAGGGCATTCTGCTGCTCGGAAGCGGAGGCCCAGGTCAGAAGCGCATGAGCCACCGTCAGATCCGTCGTTTCTCCGATGGGAATGACCCAGTCGTAATTGATGCGAAAGACTGGCGCCCAGAGAATTCTGAACCGCGGCGCGGGTAGCAGCGCGTTCGCTGCCTGTACTTCGTTGGTTGGAGCGAACCCCATGAGCGCTGCGCCATTCTTCAGAATGTTCATCGCTTCGTCAGCGGAGGTCCACCATACGACATAAGGGCGTATCTGGCTCAGCCGCCGAAAGGCGTGGTCGAGACCTTCCGGTGTCGCCAGCATGCCGTAGACGGCGGCTGGAGGCACCCCATCCGAAAGGAGCGCGATTTCCAGCGTGCCCCGAGGATCGGCTCGAAGCCCCCGTTTTCCCGGATGACGCGCAACATCCCAGAATTCACTCCAGTTTGGCTGACCGCTGAACCGTGTGCTATCCCATGCCAGAGCAAAATCGAGGGAAAGTGCGGGTGTACCGCAGGCTTCCGGGTCTCCGGCTTTCCTGTCTTCTGCGGCAACAGGCACGAAAAGTTTTTTCTCGCATCCGGCCTGAGCCGTATCATCCTGCACGAGCGCCAATGACCATTGGCGATCGCTTTCGACGCTGCCATCCAGCACTACATCGTCACTCCATCTGACGGCGCGGATCGGATGATGGGTCAGTTGCGTAAAAGGTCGCCACACCGCTTCAGCCAGAACACTGTTCAAACCACCTGGCGGCGTCGCCACACCAATTGGGCTCAGATGTTCATGCTTCATGCGGGCAGCCGCCTCCGCACGCACGTCGCTTCCGTGAAGTGCAAGGAGAGCAACAAGCCCACCCCCTACCCATCCTCCGAAAAAACCACGAGACGACCGGAACAAGAAACGTGCGTTACTGAGCATTGAGAACAAAGGGGGCAAAATTCGGCCTTGAAATCGACACAACTAAGATCAGACTAACCCGGTTTGCCTTCCGACGAAAAGGCCAAAGCCGCGGAGGGTCTCCACGCCAGCAGTGCCAGCTGGCCCGGAGCGGTGCCCGGCGGCAGGCTTCCCGGCGGTCGGTGAACCGTGACTTCGGTTCCATCCGCGAGTCGGAAACGGAGAATCATCAGGTCTCCGACGTTTCTGATATCCGTCAGTGTCGCAGACAGAGAGCCCTCTGTTTCGTCCGGCAATGCGCCTCGGCTCATCATCGGCGCGATCTGATTGGGCCGGATACACAGATCGACGACGTCATTCTCCTCGATATCGGCATCAGCCAGAGCCTCCATTTCGCCACCACATGCAAGCCTTGCCCGGACGATGTCATCTTCGACATCGAGCGCCATGCCGACCAGCACATTGGCGTTGGCCATGGCCACAGCCACACGGGTGGAAACAGGGCGTTCAATCAGTTGGCTGGCTGTTCCCGTCTGGAGCAGATGGCCCTGCGCCACCACGCCGATCCTGTGCGCACCGATCACCGCATCTCCCCGGTCACGGGTGAGCAGAAGCATACTGATATTGCGGGCGCGTTGGAGGCGGGAGAGACGATTGTGAAGGTCGCTTCGCGCTTCACTGTCCAGACCGGAAAATATGTCTTCAAGCACGATAACGGCCGGGTCTGTCGTGAGCGCTCGCGCGACAGCCACCCGAATGCGATCCGCCGGTTTCAGGGCGGGAGGATTCATATCCGCCCATTGATCAAGACCAAGCAAAGCCAGCATCTGCTCGACCCGATGGGTGATTTCCTGCGTCGGCTGGCGGCGTGCCCGGAGCGGAAAGGCAATATTGTCACGCACGGACAGGTGTTCGAACAGGCCGTCGCGCGGACCAACGACGACAAGGGAACGGGCGCCAGATGGACGGGAAGTGATTTCTTCTTCGCCCACCACAAGACGACCTGCGGTCGGACGGATGTGTCCTGCCAGTATGTCGGCAAGAAGCTGCAATGCGTTTTCCCTGTCGTCGAGAAACAGCAGGGCAAGGCACTCTCCAACGTGGAGTGCGAAAGAAATTGGCGCGAGAGCGGGTTGCAGGGAGATGGCATCCGCGAGGAATGTCCGGGGGGCGTGACGCGATATCATACGTTCAGGGAACCATAACAGTTGCAGTGCATTAAGTGTGTGTTTAGAGCCGAATAAAAGGTTGGGACGAATGATCCGGCCTTATGGCGATAAGGAGCAACGAGAATATGTCCGCAGAAAAAATCAAGAACCAGGCTCAGGCAGCAGTTGATGACGCAGCTTCGAGCGCGCGGGACGAGCTGCACGCTATAAAGAGTCAGCTTGAGCACTTCCTCAATGCCCATGTTGTCCCGCCGCTTTCCGATGCCGCGAACTCCGCCGTCAGCAATGCGAAGGAAATCGCCGAGCATCAGAAAAAAAGTGTTGCCACTAATGTGAGCGCAAAACCCTTCCTTTCCATCGCACTTTCCTTTGTGACAGGGTTTGTCCTCGGTCGTCTCTCGCGTTAATGTTTCGCCCCAGAACCTTCCCGGAGGTTGTGGGGCAGAGGCATCATACCTCCCTTGAAGGAAATGCGCTTCCTGTCCCGGCGCCCCGGATTGAAGTAAGTCATGTAACAGGGACGCCGGTTCACCCTCGATACCGGTCGTTACGAGGTAGGCGAGGACGCGATGCATATTTTTGATGTCGGCAAGGCTGCCGCACACGCGGAAGTACAACTCCTGCAGCAGAGGGCCATGCGCTTTGGGCGTCAGATCGCTCTGCTGGGTGTTGCCGCTGTGCTGGGATTCTTTTCCCTGATCACAGGCCACGCCCTTCTCTGGGCGATTTTTCGCTATGAGTTCGGCTTTGGTCCGGTGGCTTCCCCGGCGCTCGTCTTCTTTCTCGACTTCCTGCTGGCACTGGTGTTCGCCTTCTTCGGTCGCCGTTCCTACCTGTATCCTGCTGAAGTCGAGGCGCATCTGAACCGTGATCGCCGCATCAACGAGCTGAAGCAGTCGATGACGCTGATTACTCTGGCCACGGCAGTCGCCGGACCGCTGGGTCGGTTCGTGGGCAACCGTTTCCGTAAGGGCTGAAACCAGATCAGCCAAGACTTTTTGAAAAGGCGGGCTTCTGGCCCGCTTTTTTATTGTCAGGCATTTCTTTTCCACGAAAAGACCGATGTGTCTTTTATCACGGCTCTGTCGCGGCTATCTTTCAGCATGACCAGCGCAAAGCCTTTCTGGGAAACAAAGACCCTCGACGAGATGACGACAGCGGAGTGGGAATCACTCTGTGATGGCTGCGGACGGTGCTGCCTTCACAAGCTGCGTGACGAGGATGATGGTACCCTTCATTATACCAATGTCGCCTGCCGCCTGCTTGACACACAGAGCTGCCGCTGCACCGATTATCCCAATCGTCACCGAAAAGTGCAGGATTGCGTGACTCTGACGCCAGAGATGGTGGCGACCATAGACTGGCTTCCTCCTACCTGCGCCTATTATCGCCTGTCTGAAGGCCTCCCCCTTCCCCTGTGGCATCCCCTCATCACCGGCACGCCGGATAGTGTTGTGGAAGCGGGTGTGTCTGCTGGAGGTCGCTGCATCAGTGAAAGAAAGGCTGGCATACTTGAGGACTACATCGTCGCCTGGCCAGCGCGCGACCCGACAAGTTCTTCGGACTGATGGACATCACGAACCGTCGCAAATCTCAAGAAGAGCCGACGGATCTGCCAGACAGTGTTTTACTTCCAGACGGTCCCTTCCCGGTTACATGGCGACGTTCACAGCGTGCAAAGCGTTTTTCACTGAGACTGAGCCGCACGGGCGACAGCGTTACGGTAACGCTGCCAATGCGAGCCTCGGCCCAGACAGGGTTGAAATTTCTCAGTGAACATCGTGGCTGGATCGCCCACCAGCTTCAACGCCGCCCCTCCCCACTTCGTTTTGAAGCAGGGCAATACATTCCACTCAATGGTGTGCCGCACCCAATAGAACATGTGCCGTATGCCAAAGGTGGTGCATGGATCGCAGAGGGTCAGATCCATGTCAGCGGCAACATCGAATTTTTACCACGACGTGTCCGAGATCTTCTTCGGCGGCTCGCAACTGTTCAGTTCAATGATCGTGTGTTTCAACTGGCCACCACAACAGGGCTTCAGCCCAAAGCATTTACCGTCCGCGATACGGTCTCCCGTTGGGGTAGTTGCACGACCAGCGGACGCGTGATGCTCACCTGGCGGCTCGTAATGACTCCTCCTTTTGTGCAGGATTACGTTATTCTGCATGAACTCGCGCATCTGAAACATCACAATCACAGCGCCGCTTTCTGGGCATTGGTTGACCATATCTGTCCGTGCAGAAACGAAGCCGAACAGTGGCTCAAAGCCCACGGCACCGCCCTGATGAGTGCCTCATAAGAAAGACATTCCACCCTCTTACGTGCCTGATTGTGACATGCTAGAAACCATTCCGCTGTGCGAACTTGGCGGAATGGTAGACGCACGAGACTTAAAATCTCGAGTCCATAAGGACGTGCGGGTTCGAGTCCCGCAGTTCGCACCACTCACAACACATTGATTTAATTGGCTTTTATGGTTTCACAGCAACCTTAAAAGTCTTGTCTTCTACACAAGGCTTCTACACACCGAGGCTTTGTTTTGCTGATTCGCTTGCCTTCTGGATATCATTTTCGTCGGCGCGTTCCTTCACATCTCCGTGATGTTTTGGGTAAACGAGAAGTGTGGCACTCTCTCGGAACCACAAAACGAGATATGGCTAAAGCTTACGCATGTGAGGTTTACGTATCCACGGAAAAGCTGTTCATTTCAGCAACAAGGCTTATGGACGAACTCAAAGAACACGAAGACTTTATTAAAAATGAACTATCCGACGAAATGCGGGAGGTTTTCGAGTTTCTGATTAAAGATTATCAAGACCAGATTAAAATATTAAAGACAAAATACGAACGGCAAGAATTAAGGTATGCACTTGACTCATTGAAAAGCGTCAAAGAACTGGAAAGAGCCAAAGATGTGGCTGGTCGAGGCGTTCGTCTTCTCGAAGAAACATTCACGGAAATCGAGAAGGGAAAGCCTACAAGCAAGGCTCTAAGCGATATTCAGAGCCAGATTAACGAAATGAAGGCTTACCTAAAGCCACCACAGGCCAAGCCTTCGCCTTTATTTTCCGAGGCTACTGAAACCTTCCTTGCGAGGAAAACCAACGTCAAGCAATCCGTCATTGATAGTTATCGAGCCACCTTCAAAAGGTTCCTTGAAGTCTGTGAGGATAAGCCCCTACGCGACTATACAGGCGAAGACGCAGGGCTTTTTAAATCATTAATGGAACAGCTACCCGAGACATATGGAAAGCAGAAAAACGACACACGAACAGTTAAAGAGTTTGTCGATTACGCGAATAAAAAGAAACTCCCGCGAGTATCGGGAAAATCCGTCAAAAACCATTTCACCAAGCTATCAGGACTGTGGAAATATTTCCTACTCCGCGACCTTGTGGATAAAAATGTTTTCACAGGCGGGTGGCAGTTCGATACTAAAGCCAAAACCAAGCGTGTCCGCTGGAATGACGAAGACCTGAAAAAGATTGCTGGTCAACCTTGGCAGTTCGGAACTATCAGCCACAAAACAGCCAGCATGATTGTCGGAATTGCTTCTTTCACAGGTATGAGGCTCGAAGAAATCTGTAGGCTCAGACCGCAGGATATTACCAACATTAAGGGCGTCCCTTGCATACTCGTGCAAGACCATCCAGCACAGAAAAACCAACCGTGGACCGCATGGAGCGCCAAAACAGAGGCAGGCAGTCGCGTTGTCCCAATCTGTTCGGCATTGCAAAAAGCGGGCCTTCTGGACCTTGCTCAAAGAGCCAAAAATCAGAAACGACACTATATCTTTTACGACCTGAAATTTACGGGAAAAGACAAAAAACGCTCGGCCCATTTTCAGCGAGATTTTTCCAAGTTTAAAACCCGACTGGGTATCGGAAGAGGCGTGGTTTTTCATTCCTTCCGTCATAATGTCAGCACCAAACTCCGCAACATCCACGAACACGGTGAAGGTGGTTTAAGAGAGTCTTGGATTGATGATTTTCTCGGCCATGAGGGAGAGAATAAATCAGTCGGAAATACCGTCTATTTCGATGACGTGGATATTACCAACCTTCTGAAAGTGGCAGAAAGCGTGCAATATCCAGACTTCTGGCATGTAGAAAACCTGTTTAAAGAGAAAGCATAAAGGTATGAATGAATATAAAAAATACTACGGGACGGAACCCGCCAATTTATGTCCACAGCTATTTAATACAAATACACACCTTCCCATAAGATTACATGACGCTTATCGCCTCTGCATGATACTACACGATGAAATGTTGAAAATACTACAAAACGGCATAGAACATAAAGCATTTCATGTCAGTATCCCGTTAGATGATAGTCTAAAAACAAAACTAGAAAAATCCGACTCCCATATATTAGATTGGATGAAGGAAAATAGCCTGTATTCGGAACGCTCCAAGAGTATATGCTTAACTGTTTTAAGGGCGGTCATGGGGGATATGTTAAATTATATTTTTGAATCAATAGAAATGGCGAGAAAAGGGAAAATGTCATTAGCTTTCTCTCTTATACGGAAACCAATACAAGAAAATAT
>NZ_JBDNXK010000061.1:0-20893 GCF_047721705.1 Acetobacter sp.
GTTAAAGAAATATAGAACAAAATAACCAATACAATATTGAAAGGATACTGGGTTATGGCGGTGAGCATGTATCAGGGCTATGTGTTAGCCCAGCAGTTTCTTGCTTCACAGGGTGGAATAGACGGAAACACAGAGACTTCGACAAATAGCACGGCAGCAGCGAGTTCATCTCAGGCATCGGTAACAGCAACGGAAAGTTCCACCACGGATACATACGATGCCAATGGGCCGGCGGTTCTGGTTACGATGGGTGGTGGGACCATGCGATTTGCCGCCGACAGTCTTTATGACGGAAAGCCGATGGCAGACTTGTCGGGTGCAGTTATGGTTGACGGAGATCAAGAGGTCACGCTCGCGTCAGCGTCATCATCTTCTTCAGCGCTACTTTACACAAAGTCTGGCGTCACTGCGGAAAATCGTGAAGATACGCTGATTGCAAGCCTTTTTCAAAGTAATAGTGGCGATCAGTTCTAACAAAAATCAACTGAAAGTTACGCCTAAAAGTCTGGAGTGGGGTTGTATTCATTCTGAGACAGATTGGTATCTGTCTCAGGACTATAATGCCACGATCTGTTTTTCAGAGCATTCGTGATCATGCCGCCAGCCGGTCCCGCAGCACACGGGCGGCGGCCAGAATGGCCGCCTCATTGAGTCTGCTTCCGTCGGGCTCCCCACTGTTAAGGCGCACCATCTCGCTGAACGCATCACGCGCACCGATCATCATGGACGCCCGACGTCGGGCAGATCCGCCCGCCACATCGGAGAGTTCTTCCAGTTCGGTCAGGCGGCCGAGAAGCGCCGCATCAATCGGCGGACGCGGCCGGGGCGGCACGGCAAAGCCGTCGCGCTCCTTCTGCGCCCACGCATAAAGCGGATTGAGGAAGGACGTATCGGCCTGCCCGCGCACCCCGAACGGATCTCCGGCCGTGCCGGCGAACTCGGCGGCGCATTCCCCGGCCTCGGCAATAATGCGGCCGATATCGGTTTTGTTGTCGTTGGCGAGATCCGCCACGAACCGCGTGAGACTGCCAGCCAGCGGTGCTGGAGCCTCCTCGGCCAGGAAACTGCCATCCTCAATCGCCTCGAGCACCTTCCACGTCTCCGCATCCGGGGCGGCAGCATGGCCTTTTTTATCCACGGGGAGCATGACGGGCTGGACGCGGCGCACCGCGCCCTTGCGGCCATTGACCTTGGCGAAGAACGTCTTGGAGTGAGTGAGACGGCCGCCCCACATGGTGATGGCCTCGCCTTCGAGAAGCGTCTGCAGATCGCTCCACGGCAGGCGCGACACTTCACGGATCTCGGCGCTCTGACCGGCGTAGAGGTTGCCGACCTCGCTGCGTTCCAGGTGCGTAACCTGCGAGACTTCCACCTTGTCGGCCTGCTGTTCCAGCCATTCACGGGTTTTCATCGCGTCCTGCAGACGCATCGCGTGCGTGAGGTTGGCGTTGCCGAGCAGGGTGAAGGCTTTCTCGCCAATGCGCGCGGTTAGACCGGGAAGATCCTGAAACGAGAACCAGAACATGCAGTTCAGGCCGCGCCCCATGGCCGCCATGCGATCCATGCCGTCGGTGACGAAGGCAGCAAGCTCGTCGAAGAAGAGATGGAACGGCGCATCGCCCGATCCGGCCTTCAGCTTGAAGATTTCGTCGCCATCGCCGTGGAGTTTCGCACCAAGCAGCTGCGCCATGACACCACGCTGGGAGGCGACCACGATCTTGCCGAGACCCGCGAGACTGTCCGAGGAGTTCTCAAGAGAGGGCAGGATGGTCACAAGGATGCGGCGGTTGAGTACCACATCGCGCATGATGATGTCGGCGTTCTCGACATTGAAAATATGACCGAGCGAGACCCCAAGCTGCGTGAACACCTTGGAGAAATACATCTTGGCGTAGCCGTGCTGTTCGGACGGCTTGTTTTCTTTCTGGGCGTTCCATTCGAGCGTGGAATCATAGCCGGGCAGTTCGCCGAGATACGCCTGCAGCGGCCAGAGAATATCGGCCGGGATCTCGGGCACGCTACGCTCGAAGGGATGATCGGACTCCGGATTACGGATGAGAAAGACCTTGTGGCGCGCAAGCGTGCCGATCCAGCGCAGTTCCATCGCGTAGCGGATGCTGTCCACGTTGATCGACACGCCATGCGTGTCGCGCATCCAGACGAGCGCCGGAATGATCGTGCCCGCCAGTCCCACGGCGCGGTCGCGAAAGACGCCGTTGGAATCATTGGGCATCGCTTCGCCGAGCTGGCTGACCAGCATTTCGCGGATGGCGTCGGCGTTGCCACTGCTGAACGGATTGAAGGTGTTGGAATCTTTTGCCCCGCTGGCGACAAGGAAGTTGAGCACCAGCACCTGATCGTCGAGACCGAAACGCCGTGCGAGAGCGAGCACATCGCCGTAAACGGAGTTGTCGCCCTTGGCGTCGATAAGGATAAAGCCCGAGCCGTGCGCGAGAGGGTTGGCGGCCAGCGAGACGATAGCGGTGGTTTTACCCGCACCGGTCGTGCCCGGGATGGCAGCGTGCTGGCGCGCCGCATCCGAGGTCATCCAGATCTGACGGCGCGTGCGGGCCTCGGTGCCGAGATAGACGATCCCGTCCGCCTTCTGCGGCTTGCGGTCCTTGGGCGAGAGGTTGTTGCGGTCGGTCTCGCCGGTGTAGCGCGGCAGATGCAGCGGCAGGCTTTCGGGGCGCATCAGCACCCACATCGCGACCACGGGCGCAAGAACCAGCGCCGGTCCGGTGAACGCCGGCACCAGCCACGCGCAAAATGCGAGAACGATCATGTACCATCCGGCCAGAGGCGAACGCACGTCGTCCGCCCAGCGTGTCCACCAGGGCCGTGAGTCCCGGTAGATTCTCTCGCGGCTGATCTGCTGGTTGGCGACCGGCCCTGCAATGCGACGGGCGACCATCTCAGTTCTCCAGTCCGAAGGCGTTGGCGGGCGCGGGCGGGGCAGAGGCCGTCGGCACGCCGGGCGGCGGCTCAACATGGACGGGTTGCTTCAGGGCCTGAAGCAAGGCCTGCCTGTCGTCGCGAGCGTGCACGTTGCCGTTCTGGGGCATCGCGCTGTCGGGACCATCGCCGGAAATAGGTGGAAGACGCGCGAAGTGCAGCGGCGGTTCCGGCTCCGCAACAGGTGCGGTCACGCGCAGGACGACGAGAACCGCGAGCATTCCGACGCCAGCCAAAGCGGCGGGACGTCCCCACGCGCGCCATTTCGGGCGGTTTTCTTTCGGCTGCCCTTCTGACGCATCCGCGACAGGCGCGGCGTCCCGGTCGGACGGAAGATGAAGATGGACCGGCGCGTTGTCGCCGGTGTCCTCGATGTCGAGGGTGATAGGCGCAGACGCGCCCGTCCGGATCACGATACGGGTCATGGGAGGGTCTTTCAGGCTGCGGGTCGGATGGTGGCGAGGGCGCGCTCGAGCGCGGGCAGATAGAGCGGGCGACGCAGGCGGCGCTCTTCCTCCCAATGGGCACGGGCGCCGGCCGCTTCGATGCGGGGATTGGGGTGGACGTCCTCACGCGGATTTTCGCTGGGGAAGCCCAGAGAATGCAGCGCGTACCAGAGCGGTCGGTCGATGAGTTTCACGATGGCAAAAGCGGGCGGCGCGAGGACGCCGGCGGCAAGACGGGCGTCACATAACAGCGTCATCAGCGCCGTTGTGGTCCAGCCGTGCGGCTCGCAGCTTGTGGCGATCGCCTCGGCGATCTCGGGCATGGCCAGCACTGCGTCAGCCTGACGTAGGACGGTCTTCGGCACGGACAGGGGGCGTGCGGGGCCGTATTCGCTGGCGGTGTCCACATCGGCCATTGCGTCGGAGAGATTGCCGAGCAGTTCCATCGCTTCCTTGCGCCGCTGCAGACGATGCAGCGCAAAGGCGGCAAAGAGGATCCGGGCGACGGGCGGCGCGTCCTGTGCGCGCCCGCTGAAAGGCACGCCGACCTGTCGGGTAAAGGCTTCGGTCGCGCCGACCTCATTGAAGCTGCCATCCTCGTTGCGGGCGTAGCGCGATGCCCATTCCTCGGCTGTCAGCGCGGGATCGGCCGGACGCGGATCGCCGCGCTCGCCCGGGGGCACCAGGGCCGTCAGGCGACGTCTGGCAAAGCCGCGCAGCGTTGGAAACATGCGCGCCTGCACCTCGATAAAGGATTCCAGATCCAGCACACGGCGTAGTTCCCGGTTCTCCCCGCGCAGGATGCACACGGCGGCACAGGCGAGGGTGAGACAGATCGCCGGCCAGCGAATGGCGACACCGACGATCGAGATCCCGTAATAGAGCTGGATCAGCCTGATCGTGGAGGGATGGATGCAGGCGTGCCGCAACTGTCCGGCCAGTTCGTTCAGGGCGGGACTGGGACTCAGATGCCCGATCTGCCACAGCAGCGAGCGCATCACGAAAAGCGAGATCTGCGTGTGCCATGTCGACCACGTAATCCAGGAGAAGAGGGCGAACACAAGCACGAACATGGCCGTGAGCACCGGGCCTGTGTCGAGAATGCCATCCATGCCGGATGGGCGGGAGCGTGCGGCGCTCATGAGCCTTTCTCCTTGTTCGCGGTTCGCATGAGGTCGTGGGTGACCGTCCAGACACGCTGGAGGTAGGCCCGCCCGTAGCGCGGCGTGTGCGAATGATAGAAGGCGACGGCCTGCCAGAGATCCCCGTGGGTCTCGCGCAGCGCGTCCGTGAGGATGTGACTGCCCGCCTCGATGTTGGCACAGGGGCTGTCACGCAGGGCGCGCCAGGCGCGCGCGGGTGTGGTGTGCCAGCGGCGCGCGATCTCCGGCACATGCGAGCTGTTCACCTGCATCGGCCCGAGATCGAAGGTTCCGTTGTCGTTGCGCACGGTGCTGCCGAGGCGTCCGCCCTCGACGTAGAGGAGGATGAGCAGGACGCTGCGCGGCACACGCTCATGCTGGCTGGCGGCGTTCAGACAGGCCACCGTCTCGTGTCCCGTGTCCTCGGGTGTCTGTCCCCGTGCGGGTTGATTCACCAGAGCCAGACCTGTGAGGGCGATCGGAAGGAAACGCTTCATGCCGCCTCCTCGCGCACCGCGCGCTCGCCGGACACCTGAATCAGCCGCAGGCCGTAATCCCAGACTGTTGGCAGATCATTGAGGGAAACAGGGTCGCCATCGGGACTGATCCGTTCCAGCACTTCGGCCAGACACAGCAGCACGACGACGAGAGAGTCAGCGTGAATAGCTGTCAGTTCCACCCCGGTTGAAGTCTGTTCGGATGGTTTGAGGGTCAGCCCGAAGCCGGTGCCGGTCAGGGTGTGCCAGAGGCTTTCGGCGGCCACCATGAAGGCGGGCAGGAACCCATCCGGCGCGCAGGCGGCGCGCACTGCGGCAGGCGCCATGGGCTGTCCGTTGAGACATACCGGGCGGGCGCGGCGCTCGAGGAGCGCGAACAGGAGTTTTCCCACACGCTCGGGCGGGAGAGAAAGCGATGATGCGCTCATCCGTAGCGTCTCCGTTTCCATGTTGGGCGGGCAGTGCGCAGGCTGCCGCACAGGAAGCGGCGCATGCACCGCCAGGCGGTGATGGGTGTGAGCCCGAAAAACGAGATCGTGCCGAAGAACAGCGTGCCGAGGATGCCGATGATGAGGGTGGTCCAGCTCCAGTAACTGACGGAGATCAGCATCGGCAGGCAGGCGCTGCCGTCGAGGAAGAGGATGCGAACGGGCAGACCCGTGGCGCGCCACATCAGGCGTCCCGCTTTTCGGCGAGAAGGGCGGTTTCTTCGGTAATGAGATCCTGTTCCAGACGCAGGCGGATGGCGGTCGCGAAACTCTGTCCGTCATGATCCACAGCCTGCCGGATCAGGTCGGGCCATGTGTCGGCGTCCTGTGTCAGCAGCCTGCGGCGCAGGGCACGATCGAAGGTGACGAACTCGCGAATGGCGACACGCCCCCCACCTTTGCGCGGCAGAAGACGCTGGTTCATGACAAAGCGCAGCGACTGTGCCAGCGCGCTGACAAGGTTGTCGCGCTCAGCGCGTGGGCAGAGCGAGATGGCCCGCTGGATCATCAGGGGCACGTCGTCGGCGTGAACCGTGGTCATCAGCTTGCCACCGGTAATGGCGCAGTTGATGGCCGCGTCCATGGTGTCGCCGTCACGACATTCGCCGACGATCAGATCGGTCATTTCACGACGCATGCAGCCCCGCACGAAGGACGCGAACGTCATGTTGGGTGGACGGATCTCTGTCTGGCTGATCCGCGAACCGTGGTCTGGCTTGAGGTAGTCGAGCAGGAACTCGATCGGCTCTTCGCCCGTCGCCATATCGCAGCTGTATCGGGGATCGAGCAGCTTGGCCTGAGCCAGACCGAACTGCAGCGTGGATTTGCCCGAGCCGGTGGCGCCACCAACGAAGACCATGCCGCTGGGAAGGTCGTTGGTGGCGCGGATTTCGTCCTCAACCAACTGAACATCAAGGCTCGGCGGCTTTGAAGGGATCGGACGCATGACGATGTGCGTGCCCTGACCCTGCAGGGTCATGATCGGACAGATGTTAAGCCGGAAGCGCAGGCTGTCGGTGCGGGTCTGCATGACGCTGTAGGCTGTGTCGATCTGCTTGTTGACCTGAATATTGGCCGGACCGTCGTTGCCATAGACATGGCGCACGATGTCGTCCACGAACTGTGGCTTCATGGGAGCGGCGGTCACATAGCGTCCGACCCCATGGACCTTGATGGTTGTGCGGTGGCCGCTCTTGAAGTCGATCCGCGACGCGCCCTGAGCGTGCGCCCATTGCAGAAGGTCATCGAGACCCGGCGCGGACTTGCGGGCCTCGGCGACCCACGGGTAGGCTCTGCGACCCTCGTGGGGCCAGCCGTCGAAAGCGACGACATTCGGTTCGAGGGACGCGCTCATCGGCAATCCTCCGGGTATCCATAGCGGTTTCGGACTTTGCCCTGGAGCCCGGGCTGGCCGGTGATGCGGATCACGCGGTCGTCGAGATGGAGCATGTCGCCCCCGCCCACGGCGGCGCGGTTCTCGAACACCACGCGGGGCTCTTCGACGCGGCCGGCATGCAGCAGCACGCGGTAGCGGGCCATGCCCTTGTAGTCGTTCTCAAGTCGGGCGACGTCGGAGAGGAATATCTCCACTGCCTGCTTTTCTCCGTCCGCCCATCCCTCGGAGACCCACGAGTTCCAGTAGCGGACCTCCTTCTTTGTCAGCGGCAGGGCGGCTGCGGCCGGATGGCGCGGATGCGCCCATGAGCGGACCAGATAGGTGCGCCAGTTGGGAGGGGCCGATGTCAGTTGCGCCTCGCGCGTGATTTCGAAGACGCAGCGGGTCTCGCGTGCGACCTGTCCGCTGTCGGACAGCGCCATGGCCATCTGCGCCTGGGTCACGATGGGCGGCTGCATCAGGGTCTGACCGCCACCCACAGGCAGCACGAGAGGACGGAAATCGAACGTGCTGTCGAGGATCGGCTCATAGCGCTGGAGCATCTGATTGATGGCAAAGGAGCGTGCGGCGAGGCCACCCTGCGCTCCGTAAATATGCGCCGCTTCCTGTAACTGCTCCCGACGTCCGTTCTTGAGGCCGTCACCCTTTTCGTCGTTGGGGCGGGTGTCCTGCAGGGCTTCCAGTGAGGGGGGAGCCTCGCCACCAGTCAGGCGCTGCAGGTCATAGGAGCCCGTGACCGGCGTGTTGGCGGGATTGGCGAGCGCCGGATCATTGGCCATCACCGCATTGGCCGACGGCATCGGCGGCACGGGCTCGGGAACGAGCGTGCCGTTGGGAGCGGGCGGTGGTGTCTGGCTTTCGAAGGGAAGCGTGTAGCCGGTTCCGCTCTGTGCGAGAGCGGGCGTGGCCAGCATGGTGCCGAGCGCCAGCACCGCAAGGCGACGAAAACGATCAGCCATTGTATGTCACCGTGATGCTGTGGGTGAACGGATCGACGGCCACGGTGGCCCTGCTTCCGGCCTGATCGCCGAGCGCGCGCAGATGGTCGAGCACGGGGGCGGTGGCGTTGATGTCCACGGGCACGTCCTGCCGTTCGCCGCGTGTGGCCACGGTGTAGCCGATCGAGCGACCGAGCTTTCTGACGCCCGCGAGTAGCGGGCCTTTCCAGACGAACCAGACCTCACGGCGCAGTTCCTCGGGAGCCTGCGCGTTATCGGTGGCTGTCGTCGGAACAGGGACCGTGGGGCGCAGCGCGCCGAACTCGGCCATGTCGTGATTGGTACTCTGGATTGCCCGCTGCAGAGCAAGTTCGGTGTTGGGCATGCCGGTCGTCTCGACCGGGCCGGGATGGCCCGGTGTCGAACATGCGGCAAGGCATAGCAGCAGGGCGGGCGGGAAAAGATGGTGTCGGTTCATGATGCCCTCCTTGGATTGAGGGCATCATCGGATCATCGCGTGCGACTTAACGCGGGTGTGTGAAAAAATTTGGGGGTGAACAAAATGGAGGGGGAGGGTTTTGACCCCGTGGTTCGGTTGACGCCTTCATGCCGGACGTATCAACAACCCTGTCCGATATGTTCGAAGCGGACGGTCACCAGCCACTGTGGGAGACTTGCGGGTGTGTGGGAACGTGCGGCCGCCCCCTTCTACCATCCCGATACCCGATCAGGACGTCGGTTCGGCCTGCCTGCGAAATCGGATATACGTTGCTCCACCATAGGGGATGTCTATCTCGGCATGCGACCGAACAATGATGCTCCAGTGGGTAGGATCTGATTTGTCAGTATGTGCGGAAGGATCTGTCGGGTCGTCTCCCTTTTCGTAGATGATGAGCCTGTGCCGACAGCTTACGGCATAATAAGCGACGCTCCCACGTTCCGGAGGCAGACCATATTTGCCAGGTTGTAACCCTCCTGAGCCCTCGACAAATGCCCTGTCAAAGCGCCCTGTTCTGGCCTTGACGTCGGAAACCTCACAGCCGAGATCGCGGAAGCGTATTTCCCCGGCTGTGATCGTGAGAGGCTTGCCGGAATACTCAGCGACTGGATCAAAGCTCCTTTGCGGGAGTTCCGCTTGACGGACTTCAACGGCGACCCACGTCCCACGCATCCACCCGGGCACGGGTCCCTGCTCTTCGGCCCGGGCCGAAGGGGCAGTCAGGAGAGGGAGCAGGGACATGATGGCACAGAGCCGGTGGTGAAGTTTCATCAATCTTCCCCTTACTTGAGAGCGCACTCATCGTCAGCCTTCAGTCGCAGATCCCAGGTTTTCCCCATGGATTTGAAGTCGTAATGGGCGTTGGTGAATATGTCCGTCTCCCGCCTCCTTCTGGATACTATTCCCGGTCCGCCTGCAGTCAGGGTCCGCCACTCCATCGGCGCAGTCACGAAATCCAGCAGAGCCACGCTCCGGTTACAACCGTAGTGACCGAAACTGGCTTCTACATAGCGGACGCAATTCGGCTAAATTTGAGAGCAGGATTACCGAAGCGCAGGAAACTTAGGTCGGACCGCTAATCAATTTGCATTTCTAAACTGGCTCGTAGCACCTAGATTTCTTTAAGTCGTGTCTCTAAGACCCAAGGATCGCACAATGAGAGAAAACTATCCCATTTGTTTAAATTTACTAGCGTGCACTCTAATATTGATCTGGAAAGCTTATAATTTCACATCATTTCTTGTGGATAATATTTACTCGCAGTCAGAACAAATAAGTGATTATTCAAAAACAATAGCGATAATTGTTGGTCTATACACGGGATTGTAATGCATTAATTACTTAACATTGGAGAGATACAACATAAAAATAAACACCACATCACTTCTTACTATATCAACTTTAATGTTTTCATCAGCGAGCTTTTCTCAAGATATAACAACGAAACAAAGCATTATGGGGTTTATTTTCATTGCCATGGGGAATGCATCAATAATTATTATTTTCGTTTATTTGATAAAATTAATCTTCAAGGATTGATATATAAAAGCTGATTATCAGCTTCAATCAATAATTATCAGGCCCGAAGTGGAAGCAGAATCGATCGGCTGTAGTCGCCTACATATCGGACAATCCGGAACACAAACGAATGACCGCAAAGCGGACGATGCAGGCCCATCTTGCCTGGGTAATTTTTATTTTCTCAGGCGAGTATCCATGCACGACGGGTTCAGTTCGATCTGAACTGACGTTTCCTTTCTGAAGACTTGATGAAGCGAGTGGCGAACAGCAGAACACCATGGAATAATGCGAGCAATCCAAATGCTTCGGCATAAGCCTCTGATGCGACATGGGACGGAACGGCTATCGCAAGCCGCCACCCAAGGAACGTGGCGCATGCTGTGATCAATGTCGGTCCTCCAATCCTTTGCATGATGTTTAGCGCAGTCGTTGCCATCGGAATATCCGCGCGTGCGATCGAAGCATATCCCGCGCTCATCGCTGGAATACCGACGGCACCTCCGCCACCGCCACGCAGCAACAAGGCTATGGTCAGTAGGGCGACGTTCAGACCGCTATAGGCAAGCACCATCAAAATCACTGTTCCGACCAACGACAAAAGAGCCCCGCAACCAGTCAAGTCGCGTGCGTCAAACCGCTCGCTCAGACGGCCAATGAGCGGATAGACGCACATCATCCCCAGACCCAGGGGTGCCATGAACAGGCCCGTCCGCTCGGGCGAGACATCGCAGGCGTGGATCAGCCATACGGGTAGAAGCATCTGACCGGCAAACGAGACCCCGTTGGTCAGAAACATGATGATCGCCGATACCGAAAAGGTGGGCGCACGCAGCAGGCGTAGGTCGATCAGCGCGTCATCGCCCTTGCGTCGTGCGGATCTGATATACAAGAGGAACAGCACGAGGGACGCGCCTAAGGTCGCCTGTCCATAAAGCCGGGCGACATGATCCATGCCGTAGAGAAACGAGACGAGCGCAGGTGCGAGAAATCCGAGCCCTGTCAGGTCAAGTGGACGGGGGCGTTCGTCATGCCGATCGTCAGGGAGAAATAGAACGGCAAGGGCAAAAGCCGCAAGCCCGACCGGCACATTGAGAAGAAAGATCCAGCGCCAGGACGCGACGGAGAGAATGGCACCGGCGACAACGGGTCCAAGAAGCGGCGCGAGCAGAACAGGTGCCGTCATTGCGCTCGCAACCCTCGGCATCTGTCGGCCCGCGACACGAGCAACCGTCATCTGCGCCATAGGGGCAAGCAGACCGCCCGCCATGCCTTGCAGCAGACGGAATACGATCAGGGACGGCGCAGACCACGCCAGCGCGCACAGGCCTGATGTCAGCGTGAAGGCACCGAAGCACCATAAATAGACCGCTCGCCCCCCGAGGCGGCTTACGAGCCATCCATTCAGCGGCAACGTCAGGGCGAGCGCCAGCAGATAGCCGCTGACTACCCATTGAATGTGTGAAAACGGCGCGTGCAGGGTCGCGACAAGATCTGGTAGCGACACATTGACGATCGTGGCGTCCAGTTGCGCCATGAAAGATCCGATCGCCGCGACGCTCACGATTTTCCATGTGCCCGGAGGCAGTTGATCCGGGCCCGAGGCCGGCAACGACGTTCTGGCGTTCATCAATGATCTCGCCGGGAACCGCGAGATGCGCAGACATGACCCATGCGTTTACGCATCCAGCGCGATCGCCTCGCTCGTCGTCACACGTCCAAGACGGGGAAAAATCTCCTCGCAGGCAAAGCGCTGCATCTCTTCGTTGAAGGTGGACGTGATATCTTCGGCGAGCACAACGTTGTATCCATGCTCATGCGCCGCCCTGGCGGTCGATTCCACACCCAGATTGGTGGCGATTCCGCCGAGCACGATGGTGGTGATGCCACGCCGCCGCAACTGAAGGTCGAGATCCGTGCCGTAGAAGGCACCCCATTGCCGTTTCGTGACGCGCAGATCGGTCGGTTCGGCAAGTCCGTCAACCAGTTCGGCCCAGTCCGGCGCGAAGCCGCCAGGCGGCGAAAAGGAGCGATCGACGACCGCATGCACGGCATCAGCGAAATCTGGTGCGAACGCTACATTAACCAAAATGACCGGAGCTCCGGCTGCTCGGAAACGTGCGGCGAGTTCTTTCGATCGCTTAACAATCGCAGTACCCGGTGTGGGGGCTAAGGGAAGCCCCGTGATGCCCTTTTGGAGATCGATCAGGACGAGAGCCGTCCTGCTGGCTGGGAGTGAAATCATGGCAAAACCTTCCCTGTTGACGTTTGACCGTCATCCCGCACCGTTGTCTGGAACGCCCGGAAACGTTAAGAAGTTGAGTAGGCACTCAAGTAGGAGCATTATTTGAGGATGGACTCAAATTCGTCAAGAGGTAAACGGACGTCCCTTCAGCCGATGCGCGCGGCTGGGCGTCAGCGCGTCGAGGAGTTACTGGAGGCCGCGTCCGACCTCATGGCGGAACGAGGGTATGAGGCGACAACCATGGCGGAGATCGCCGCGCGCGCCGGGGCGAAGATCGGCTCGCTCTATCGTTTCTTTCCAAACAAGGAGGCGGTCGCGGACGCTTTGGTGCAGCGGCATATCGCCGTTCTGGAAGACGAATACGCGGCACTCGCCAAACGTGCCGCCACGCTGTCGCCCGAAGCATTGGCGGACGTCCTGATCGAGTTGCTTGTCACGCTTTATCCTCGCGTGAAATCCCTGTCCGCGCTGATGGAGGCCCGGACCGACAGGATGGAGATTCGCGAACGTGCACGAGGACATGCGATAGCTGGAATTGCGGCGGCGTTGCGTGTCTGTGCACCAGGGTTGGGTGAGGCGCTGGCGAAAGACATTTCTGCGGTCGTTCTGAACACTATGAAAGTGTTGCGCGGTATGCTCTCGAAGGACGCGCCCACGACGCCAGGCGCGCCTGACGAACTGCGGCGGATGCACCGTCTTTATCTAGCGGACCGGCTGGAGCCGTTTCGGCGTACTCCAGACGGCATAACGGACGCAGAGCCATAATTTCGCGGATTGGTGCAGTATTCGCCCCACGACCTAAGAGCCTTGGCGCTGTCCCGGAGAGCGAGATGTCATGGCAGCTTTCGCCTTCTTTGCAGTCATTGTCCTGCGACACAAAACATTCCGCAAGCAGACACGCTTGTGCTCGACGTTCTCTCCAACTTGCGCCTACATCCCGAGCCGTTTCGCTGCGTCTTCAGCGGCTTGTCGTGCGTTGGCGTCCATTCGGTTCGACGAGATCGCGCATCACCATCTGCGAGTACATTAACATGCCAACGCGGATCGGTGGCCCATCGAGCGTCAACCTCATGTGTTAGCGATGCTCGCGCACGTTCGTCGGCGACGAGATGCCCAGACGCAGTGTGGCAAGCTTGCGGCGTGTCGGCCCCGACATCTTTTTTGAGCCTGGCACTAATTTCAGACTCCGGCTTGAAGGACGTGGGAATCACCCGGAGGCGTCTCCGCAACGAGGTTCTTGTCGGAGCGCATATGCACAAAACAGTCTTTGCCGCGCGGGGTTCGCGCTCGAGATTTACACTTCTGCCACCGTTGGCGGCCGTCGAAACGCGATGGCGATGCGGTTGAAGGTATTCATAAGCCCGATCGCGATCGTCAGATCGACGACTTCCTTTTCTTCGAATTGCGAGGAGACATC
This sequence comes from Acetobacter sp., assembly GCF_047721705.1. GTDB lineage: Bacteria > Pseudomonadota > Alphaproteobacteria > Acetobacterales > Acetobacteraceae > Acetobacter. The sequence goes on from NZ_JBDNXK010000061.1 coordinate 13,542, forward strand.
CTCGAATGCTTCATCGGGAATGGCGGTCTGCGCTACATGCGTGACCGTTTCAGCCCAGGCGAGGGCTGCACGTTCACGAGCGCTGAAGGCCTTCCCCGCCTCGCGCCAGACCTGCAGAACCGCCAGCTTCTCGGGTATGATCTCACGCTTCAGTAAGTCGCGGGTGTGGGTTTCAAGGCAATACGCACAGCCATTAATCTGCGAGACCCGCAGATACACGAGCTCGACCAGAACCTGGTCGAGCCCGGACTGCGCGACATAGCCATAAACCCCGCCGAGGGCCTTGATGCCCGCGGGCGCGGCCGCTTCGTAATCAATCCGTGCAGTCATCGCCTGACTTCTCCTTCTTGCCTGAAGCTTCGTTGTCACGGCCCTAACGTCCGCGATCTTAAGGTTGCGCGACAGTACCTAAAACGCGTGGAGTCATTGGACCAGACACACTGGTGCAATCACATTAGATTTTTTCGGTCCTGTTCCTTTTGAGCCGATGCAGCGATGTAGCGTGGCAAAACATCGACAGGAGTGCATCATGCCAGAGCACTGGAACGACCCTGACACCCCGACCGGCATCACTTTCAGACATGCAACCACGCCGGACGATCTGGCGGCCTGTTACGACGTGATCGCAGCGCTCCGCCCTGTGTTGCGGTCGGCCGAGGACTGGATTGAACGCGCCTTGCGGCAGATGGAACGCATTGCCCGTGATACGGAGTGCGAGAAACTGGTGCGCGACACAGCCGTATCGAACACGGACGCACAGCGGTTTTACCGACGTGCGGGCTTCGAGAACATTGCGCTTGGCCTCATGAAGTCGTTAGGGAAGTAATGAAGATCCTCCATATCGATTGCAGCCCGCATCGGGCTTCACACAGCCGGGCACTCTCCGCCGCCATCGTCGCGCAACTTCGCGCATACGCGCCGGACCTCGACACGACCCATCGCGATCTGGGAGCCGGTCTGGTGCCACCTGTCGATGCTTTCTACGCCACCGCTCTGGCGCGCCGCCCGTCCTCAGGCGACGGTGAATTACCCGGAACGATGCAATGCTCCGAGACGCTGATCCGCGAGATCGAGGCGTCTGATGCCATCGTCATCGGCACACCGGTTCATAACTTTACAGTCCCAACGACGCTGAAGGCCTGGATCGACCATGTCGTCAGGCTGGATCGCCCCATGGCTATGGGGTCAGCCGGCAAGATTGGATTGCGGGCCGATCGGCCCGTGTTCACCGGTATCGCGGCCGCGCGAGGCACTCTGGTGAGCGCGATCGATCGTGGCAGGATCGAGATCATGCGTGATCAGCCAGCATGACGATCCCAGCGCGCCTGTTCGGAGGCTATAGATGACCACGCGTGAGATCCCGATGATCGGCATGGCGGTTGATCGCAATGCGCGCAGCACGTTGACCGACCAGATTGCAGGCCATATCAAAGCGGCCATTCTGGATGGCAGCCTGCCCCCCGGTGCGCGCCTGCCTTCGTGGCGGGATCTGGCTGCCCAACTCGGTGTGGCGCGCGGCACGATCAGGGCCGCCTATCAAAAACTCGTGGATCAGAGGGTCCTTTACACCGCCGGGTCCGCAGGCACACTTGTCGCCCTTACCCTGCCGACACGGCCCGCGCCTGCTTTACCGACAACCCTCCCGATGCCCGGCTTCGAGGCACTCTCCACACAACCGCTCCCCTTTCAGATGGGCATTCCCGCGCGGGACGCCTTCCCGGCAACGCTGTGGGCCCGTCTCCATCGCCAGGCAGTTCAGTCCACGACACTGCAAACGGGCCATAGCGACCCGCGCGGTCTTCCCGAGTTGCGGAGCGCCATCGCATCGCATGTTGCGCTCGCGCGAGGCATCGACTGCTCACCGGACAATATTATCGTCACCACTGGATATCGGAGTGGCCTTGCCTCGGCTCTGCACGCGATCGGCGCGTCGGGGCGTCAAGCATGGATTGAAAACCCGGGTTTCCCCGTCACACGCAGGGCGCTGGAAGTCGCGGGGGTGTACCCGGTTGCGGTTCATGTCGATGCAGACGGAATGGATGTAGCTTACGGACGCGACCTTGCACCTGGAGCCGCGCTTGCCATTGTGACGCCCGGACAGCAGGCCCCGACCGGCGTCACCCTCAGTCCCGCTCGCCGCTGCGCCCTGCAGGACTGGACGCAGCAGTCCGGTGCATGGATCGTGGAAGACGATTATCTGGGGGAGTTGCATCTCGACGGACGCGCGCCCAATGCGCTGGCCTCAGGAAGCGGCGCCGATCGCGTGATTCATATCGGCACGTTCAGCAAGACCCTCGCACCTATGGTAGGCTTGGGTTTCATCGTGGCACCGCCCGCGTTGTTGCGGCGGCTGACGGAGGTGGCTTCCTGGCTCGGCACGCCACCCAACTTGGCCGTGCAGGCAACCCTGACCCGGTTCTTGCGCGAGGGGCATTATTTGCGGCATCTACGCCGCATGCGCACACTATATGTCGAACGGCGCCAGCTTTTAATGGATACGCTGGTCGCCCAGGGTGCTGGCGACGCAAGAGCGGCAGGTCTGTCGGTCCTGCTACCGTTGCCCAACGGGTTCGACGATGAACGTCTCGCCCTCAACGCACGAGGTAACGGACTGGCACCAGCCCCTCTGTCCCCATGGTTCGCCAGTGCGTCACGGGCACGCGCCGGTCTGGTTCTGGGCATTGCCAACGTGCGTGAGAACCATGTTGCACAGGATTGCGCAACACTGCTGACGATGGCGCGGCGCGTGTGATTTGGTTCGCGGTTTCCTCTTGCGCGCCGAGAAGCGTGAAAACGTCATGACCAGCCCCGCAGACACAGTTTCGCGCAGCGTCAGCCACGTCCGTACACTTGCCACTCCAGCCGCGCTGGCCCTGTATCCGCTCTGGCTGGATGCGTTTCACCTCAGCATCGTCGGGGGGCGCGATCTTCTGCATGAGGCCATTGCGAGCGCATTCCTGACTTTAGCCTTCGCGGTTCCGGCGCTGGGGATGTGGGCGGCCATGCACTGGGCTCGAACAACCCGGCAACGGCGACTGGCTTACGCGGCGGTCATGGCACCAACGCTCTACGTGTTCCTTGGCGTCGTCCTATACATGCTCCGCAGTCCGCTCTCCGACGAAGAGGTCTGGTGTGCGCTATGGATCGTTCTTGCCTTTTTGAGCGTGCGGGGCAGGGGCAAACGACTGGAATCAAGCCCGATCGCCTGCGGTCGCTTGCGTATTGCACACGGCGTGGCGGGTTCGATCGTGCTGCTCTTTGTGGCCTTCCACCTCGGCAATCATCTGGCCGGGTTGCTGGGTCCGCAGGTCCATGCGGGCATCATGCAGGCGGGGCGTAGGGTCTATCGCGCCCACCTGATCGAGCCGTTGCTTATTGCGGCTATGCTGTTCCAGGTCGGCAGCGGGCTGGTGCTGGCATGGACATGGAGCGCCGTACGCCCGAGCATGCATCGTCTGTTTCAGGTCGCCTCGGGCTTCTATCTTTCGGCGTTCATCGTAGGCCACCTGAACTCGGTTTTTATTTTTGCCCGCATGTACCTGCGGGTCCCGACGGACTGGGATTTCGCGACCGGCGCGCCGACCGGTTTGCTGCACGATCCGTGGAATATCCGGCTGGTACCGCATTATGCACTCGGCGTGTTTTTCGTGCTCGCCCATCTCGCTTCGGGCCTGCGCGGGATACTTCTGGGTCATGGCGTCGGTAAAGCGAGCGCGGACCGTATCTGGAGTGCCGGCCTGACTCTGGGCATTCTGCTCGCTGCTCTTATTCTTGCTGGGATGTGCGGCGTCAGAGTCCCAGCATGATACGGGATCTAGAAACGTTTTCTTCAAGCCGTCTGCAAGGGTTGCCCCATGCCTCTCACAATGCGTCCCAACTGCGAGTACTGCCACCGCGATCTACCCAACGGTGATCCGTAGGCCCGGACACGCACGTTTGAGTGCACCTTCTGCGTCCACCAGGCTGCCACGAGCCTCTTGCGCTTTCCAGTGCAGCAAGAGCGGATTCTTAAGCCGCATCCGGGCTGCGCGCTAAAGACGTGAGCGACGCTGAGGCACGGCTCGATAACGCACGCCAGCCTTGTCTGGCTGTCGTCATTCTTCTTCATGCCGCTTCTGGGTGATCTGCGTCTCCTTGAGCAACAGGTCGAGGAACGCACGAACCGCTGGATTGGACCGGCGACTTTCCGGCCAGATCGCCGTAACATTGTGCCGTTGGACAGCGAACTCCGACAGGACAGGAACGATGTCTCCCCGTGCGACCCAAGGAGCTGCCATGAAGCTTGCGCCAACACCAATCCCTCCACCGGCGGCGACGGCAGCGATCACGGCTTCGCTCGCATCGACGGTGATCCCGGATGCTGGCAGCAGTTCAATTTCCCTGGTGCCGATACGGAACGGCCAGAGGAAGGTTTGTCCGGTGCTCTGATACCGTAAGGTGACGGTTTTGTGATCGATCAGGTCATCTGGGTGCGCTGGCAACACGCGTCCCGCCAGATAGGATGGCGATGCATAGCAACAAAGGGTATGCGGCGCGAGCCGCCGCGACAGCAGCCGAGAATCAGAAAGGTCTCCTATCCGGACGGCCAGATCGATGCCCTCCTTCACTATGTCCACCAATTGATCGCTCAGTCGCAAATCGATCTTCACCTGCGGATGGCGTGCCCGAAACCGGGGGAGCAGAGGTACGATCATATGCAAGCCGATCGGCATTGATGCTGCAATTCTAATAGTGCCGGACGGCTCCGACCGTGCAGCTTTCGCGACCTGCTCGATCTCTTCGACATCCCGGAGTAATCGGAGCGCCCGATCGTGCAGATTTCGCCCTTCTTCGGTCAGCGTTAGCGAGCGTGTCGTGCGCGTGAAAAGCGATATGCCGAGATCGCGCTCCAATCTCTGAATACTCTTGCTGATCGCCGAGGGCGAGACCCCCAGCGCGCGCGCCGCCGCCGTGTAGCTGCCGAGCGAGGCCGCACGGGCAAAGGCGAACAGACCAGTGAGGCGTTCGAGCCCTATTTGTTCCGTCATGGCATTATTGAAGCGACATTTCCTACCATTATCAATCCATAATCGCATCGCTAGATCGAGGGCAGCACATATTGCCTATGAGGTCGACGATGAACGAGATAATGAAAGCAGTGCGTCTGCACGAATTCGGCGGCCCCGGCGTGCTGCGCTACGAGGATGCCCCACGCCCTGTGGCTGGCCCCGGCGAGGTGCTGGTGCGAGTCCATGCTGCCAGCATCAACCCACCCGATTTATATCTGCGAGACGGCTATCGAGCGCTTCCACCCGAATGGCATCCAGAAGCGGTATTCCCACTGATCCTGGGCACGGACGTTTCAGGCGTCGTGGCCGCAATTGGCGATGGGGTTACAGTGTTTGGGCTTGGCGATGAAGTCTACGCCATGGTTCGCTTCCCCTCTGCCATGATGACGGGCAGCTGCGCCTACGCCGAATATGTAAGCGTGCCTATGTCAGAACTGGCGCTCAAGCCCGCCGGCATTACCCATGCGCATGCTGCCGGTGCACCAATGTCGCTGCTCACTGCCTGGCAGTTCCTGATCGATCTGGGCCATGACGCGCCAAACCCGTTCCAATCCTTCACGCACCGCCCTATACCGCTTGCGGGCAAGACTGTGGTGGTCAACGGGGCTGGCGGCGGTGTCGGTCATTTCGCTGTCCAACTGGCGAAGTTGCAGGGCGCAAGGGTCGTGGCAGTCGCGTCTGGCAAGCATGAGGCGGTTCTACGCGATCTGGGCGCCGATCAGTTCATCGACTACACGAAGGCCGCGGCCGAAGACGTGATACGCAACGCCGATCTGGTCATCGATGCCGTGGGGGGCACCACGATCGATCGCTTTCTGCAGACAATCAAACGCGGCGGCGCGTTGTTTCTCGTCAACCCGCTCGGCTTTCACGCCCATGCAGAGGCTGAGGCTCTAGGCATCACTGTCTCTGTGACACAGGTCCGCTCCAACGGCGCGCAACTCGCTGAGGCAGGGCGCCTGCTTGCCGATGGTACCGTCAAGGTGATCGTGGACAGCAGCTTTCCGCTCGCCCAGGCCGCTCGCGCCCATGAGCGCGCTGCACTTGGGAACATTCAGGGCAAGATCATCCTTACCGTCGCCTGACCAACAACGCTCCGGATCTACATGAAAGCTGCCGATCTGGAGCTATCGCGAGTAGACATAATGCTGATCGTCACCGGATACATACACGTCGACCCATCCGACCTGTCGCTCTTCCATGCCGAGCTTCAGGCAGTTGCCATTGTCGTGAGGCAGCGTCTCGGCAGTCTTTCCTACGATGCTGCGATCGACGACGCACAGGCTGGCAGATTGTCGGTTGTGGAGCGATGGCATGATCAGGCTGCGCTCGATACCCATCTGGAAGCACCTGAAATAAAGGCATTCGTCCAGCGCTGGGATGGCAAGATGCGTGGTGAAATCCAAAAGTATGATGTATCGAACGACCGCGACCGGAAGGCATCGACGAACCCTCCAGCTTACCCCGTGGCAGCCAAACATACGGAGTTAGACGCGGCCATAAAAGAAGCAGAGAGCATTATCGCGACTGCGTGGAATGTTTTGAAACCGACATAATTATTATGAAATGGTATACTAGGTCACGTTGACAAAAGGCCTATACGGTCTGCCTGAGATCTGATTCACTTTGTATCTGTAGGACAGAAAGCAGAGAGAACAGGCATGGCACGAGGCGATCTGACGGATCAGGAATGGGCGATGATTGGTCCGCTTCTGCCGCCTGAGCGTGGACGTTGGGCACGTCCATCTAGAGACAATCGCCAGTTTTTCAATGGTATGCTGCATGTTCTACGAACGGGTTGCCCCTGGCGGGACATGCATGAACGCTACGGCAAGTGGAACTCGGTCTATGTCCGGTTCCGGCGTTGGGCTGAACAGGGCGTGTGGGATGCTCTTTTACAGACCCTGGTAGATCTGGGGCTGACTGATAACTGGCAGCATATGATCGACAGCACCGTGGTTCGTGCCCATTCCCAAGCCACTGGGGCAAAAGGGGGGCTCATTCGGAGGCTTTTGGTCGGTCACGTGGCGGCTTTACGAGCAAAATCCATGCCCGATGTGACAATCAGGGACGCCCTCTCGGCTTTGTCCTTACCGGAGGCCAGGTCTCGGATTACAAAGCCACAGACGCCCTGATGAAGCTACCTGTCCCGAACCCCAAAGCCATGCTGGCCGACCGGGGCTATGACAGTGACAGTTTCCGCCAGGAACTGCTGGCCCACGGGATCCTGCCGGTCATTCCATCACGCAAAGGCCGCAGCGCTCCACAGAAAACAGACTGGCGGCGTTACAGGGATCGCAACCA
>NZ_JBDNXK010000062.1:0-20304 GCF_047721705.1 Acetobacter sp.
CTATTAAATAAAAACTACATTTTACAATATAATGACACAGAAAATGTATGGTTGTCGCTGACAAAGATCGAATCGTTTCAATCTTTCCTGCACCCATCTTCTGACCTTCCAAGGACGTACTGGAGTATGGTAACAGCGAAATCCGTTCAGGTATCAAAACACGGTTATGTGCATCGACCGTAAGCTGGCCTTATGCTTGCTACCAAGAAAAAATATATTCCGATATCGAACTAAAAAATCTAAAAAAGCTCACAGATATTGATCCCGTACACGCAATGAGAAAACCATGAATACCTCTCTGCAAAATATGTCCGCCAACCGCATCTACGCCTCTGATCTTTCCGGAATCAGACTAATTTAAATATCTCTCATTCTCAGAAAACTTATTTCATAAAAAGAAAATATCTCAATAAAAGACAAAGAACAGACCATTAACACACTGAAGAAACTCTCCCGCCCCTCTGCCTTACAGAACAACCGGACAAGAATGATCTGACACCAGAAGCTCAACAAGAAGTTTACAACCCCGCAATCCGCAACAAACAACGGGTCCCTCACAAACCAGAAATCGGCCCCCGCAGGAATGAAATAGGAATATCTCATGAAATCATATTTTTTACGTCATTCCTCCCGTTTTCTGGCGACGGTCCCAGTATATATTGCGTTGCCGACTCTGCATTGCATGCTTCTGACCTCAACATCTTCACTGGCAGCAACGGTGACGAGCCACTCCCAATCAGTTGCTACAGGCCATACAAGCAATCCCTCCAAGGCCCGTCACTCGAAAGCAATTGCGCATAAAGGCGAGGCTGAACAAATAACAGTAACCCGCTCCCATGCGCAGCGTCATCTGTCCACCCCCGGCACTGTCAATGTCATCAGTGGACAGGAACTGCGGTCGCTTCATCTTGAAAGCCCGAAAGATATTGCATCCTTTACGCCAGGTGTGACGGCAACAAACGCTGTATCCGGCTCGGCTCCGATTTTTTCCATTCGTGGTGTAGGCTTGGATGACTATGTCGGCACCAATATGGGTGGAATCGGTATTTATCTGGATGGCGTGTTTGCTCCTTTTCCCGTATTCTATACGGGGCAGATGCTTGATATCGACCGCGTCGCCACGGAAAAAGGCCCACAAGGCTTTGACATGGGTCGCAGCACCACTGGTGGCAGCATCAATATCCAGTCAGTAAAACCCTCTGATAAATTCGGTGGTTATGCGGAATGGGGTTATAGCAGCTATAATACTAATCGCGGTCGTTTCGCCATCAATACGCCTATCACCAGCAAGATATCCAATCGACTGGCTTTCAACTACGTAAAAGGCGATGGGTGGCAGAAAGATATCAATACCAGCAAGCGCTATGGTGCGCAGGACCTTCTGGCAATCCGTAATCTGACCAAATTTGAGATGGATGACACATCGTCAGTGCTGCTCAACCTGCATTACACACGTGACAAAGGCACCTCCACTTCTCCGCAGGATCTGGGACCGGTGTCCAAAGGTGATACAGGCATGCATCCGGCAGCCAATGCCGTAAGCGTAGGCAACACATCTGGGCAAAGAAACGAAAATGGTGGCGGTCTTTCTGTCAATTATACTAAAGAGTTCAATTTCGGAACATTCTCATCCACGACGGCGATCGATTTCTATCGTCGCGATGATACCGATAATTATGATGGCTCAGCCCTGCACATTTCCGATTACAGATGGAATGACACAGCCATTGTACAGTCCCACGACATGCATTTGCGTATGAATCTGGCAAAGATCTTCCATCTTACCGTTGGTGTTTTCGAATCTTACGACAAGATTGACGGCGACTATACCAGCCTGCGTCTGCAATCGAGCAGCGCGATCAATTTGAACAATCACTTTTCGCAGCAGAACCTATCCACAGGCGTTTACGTCAATACAGTAACCAACATAACCAAAAAACTGGATTTCATCGCCTCGGGTCGTTTCTCTTATGATGAGCGTGGCTTTAACGGTGGTTCCCGATATTCGGCCATCGCTGCCGACAGCCCTAGACTTTTCGCCCCTTACTATGCGCAGGTCGGCGACGCCCTAACCGGTGTGAATGCTCGCCATGAGTATCATCGCTTCACCGGTCGTGTGGGGCTACGCTACAAGATTGCTCCAGATACTTACGCCTACGGCACAATTTCAAACGGATATAAGGCAGGCTCGTATTTTGCGGCCCCCGTTCTGGCGGCTGGCGCCCTTGATTACGTCAAGCCGGAAAATCTGATCGCTTATGAAATCGGGATCAAATCCTCCCTCTTCCATAACAAACTTATGGTGGAAGGCTCCCTGTTTGATTACGAATATCATAACCGTCAGACACTGTTTTTTGCACCGATTACGCCAACCGCAAACTCCCTGACGCTTGGCACCATTCCTCGTGCACGCACACGTGGTGGTGAACTTTCCACAACATTCCACAACCTTGTACCCAACCTCGATCTCCGTGGATCTTTTGCCTATCTTGATGCACGAGCCAAAAGTCCGGTCAACTACATCAATGGACTGTCTCTTGATCCACCGGTAACGCGTAATTCGTCCCTCCCCTTTTCTCCTCGTTTCTCATGGAGCGCCGTCACACGCTACAATATCGATGTGGATCGTTATCGCGTGACACTACAGGCCAGTTACACATGGAAAGACAACATGTGGGCAGCGTTGGGCGATAATAATGCCAAGACCAGCAAGATCAGTTCTCTGGGTCTCCGCATGGAATTCGGCCCTCAAACTGGAAAATGGAATGCCGCCGTATACGTTGACAACTTACAGAACAAGAAGGGCAATACCTATTCGTTTACCGGAAGTGACAACAATCGCATCCAGTATATTCAGGCGCCACGCTGGGTTGGATGCGAGCTTCATTACAACTTCTAATGATAATTAGAATTCAGAAACTCGCCCGTGTGTCGTCAGTTAATTCTAATGACAACTACAACTAGGTGCGCTGCCGCGATGCAGGCTCTGGGATCGACTTTATTGGGCAATGGGCTCGGCTTCAGTGATGTCAGCCCCTTGTCCGAACGTCTGGGACAGGCAGCGGTTCTTCCTGCAGCAAGCATCAACGACAGAGATTACCAGTTTCATCTTTGCATTTGATCAGTTGCACTAACGCGGCAGCGTTTGGCATAGGCACTCGGGCTATATCCGGTGCCTTTTCTAAAGGCCGTAGCAAATGCTCCCAAACTTTCATAACCTACAGCGGCAGCGGCATCGGTCACACGCTCACCTCGCGCCAGCCTCTCCTGCGCATGAAGAATACGCAGGCGTTGCCGCCAGACTGAAAACTGCATTCCGGTATCGGCGGTAAAATGCCGAATGAATGACCTTAAAGACATGCCAGCCATATCTGCCCATTCCTGCTGTCCGCGCGGATCAGCGGGAGTGGAGCTAAGGGCTTCTGCTATCCGTTTTAGCCGAGAATCTGCGGGAAAAGGCAGGGAAACAGAATGGCGCGGAATGGACAGAAATTCATCCCAGAAGCTTTCGGCCAGCCGTATGAAGCTATCATACTTCTTTGCTTCTTTTGCATCTTGCGAGAGGCGTTCAATCTGAGCCGTCAATAACCGCGTGCAATCTGCCACAAAAGGCTTGTGTGCAAATGAAGAACACCTTTCAGCAGTAATATACAGGCTCCAGCCTGTGATAGCGCCGTGGGAGCACGCCTCATGAACAAAGCCAGGGGGCAACCAGAGAAACTGTCCGGGTCCGATTAACCAGTAAGAACTTTGGATCATCACGGACATAACACCACTTCCCACCGCGAATATCTGCCCTTTTTCGTGAATATGCGGTTCCGTAGTCCGGCGGTCTGTTTGTTTTATGCAGCGTCCAGACAACCAAGGAGCACCACATGATGAAGCAAGGCCTTCTGGCAAAAAGGAAAACGATTTGGCGTGCATGAGTCGAATTATGGCCTATCAACCGAAGAATGTCGAAAATATCTCTTTTAAAGTCTACTGGTCCAGTCATCCAGAAGGTTCAAAGAGGTTCCATGTCTTCCATAACTCACGAGGAGATTATCCAAGAAATGTTCGCCATATTCACGGATTTTGATTCAACTCCGGATAAACTGCTTGATTTCATGACTCCGGATTACCGGCAATTTGTCGATGGGAACGAAATGACGTTGAGTAACTTTCTCGCCCATACACATGCCTTACGCAATACCCTTAAAGCATTGGAAATAGATATTCAGCATGTCGTATGTGAAGGTGATAAGGCAGCCACTGTTCATGTGGCACGCGCCACACATCTCTCTGGCGAGCTAAGTCGGATCAAGGTGGTGGCTTTTTATCAATTTCGAAATGGCCGCATTTGCCTAGTGGATGAACTAACGCATCTCCTGAAAGGAAGTAAGAAAGACCAAATGCTTGGAGCATTACAATGAGAGAAGCCAGTTAATATGACGGAACGTCCTTTGGGTGATATAGAGACTTCTTCTTTTAAAAACACAAACGAATGATGAATAAGCCTTCCCAAGACGTCTACCTGCTTCACCCAAGAGAACAATAGGAAGCTTTGACAAGGCAACGGACGAGACATTCTGAGCATTACAAATATCTTTTTGTATTGCAAAAAAAATCTCGTAAAAACAAATATTATGTTAACAAGAAATCTTGGAAATAGAATGAGAAAACTCTACCATCGATAAATCTGGAATTTTTACGATTTTACAGAAATAAACCTTTTCTTTCCTTCGCGGTAGCTGGTTTTTTGTTCGCTTTTTCGAAAACCGCTTTTAAAGCCCTTCACATGAGATCCGGGCAAATCGCATCTTATTTAAGTGATCTGAACTCTTGTGGTTCTCAACCATTGATCTGTTTCATCAATGGAGATGAACATGCCTTTCCTTGATATGGCCTTCCCGATCAACCACACAAAATTTCCCATCTTTCCTGCTGAATGGGAATATTCCGATCCATATCCGGATAAACCATGCGCAGAAGATGTTCTAGGCAAATTATACTCTTCGAGAAAGAAAGCTCATCTTCCACACCAAGGCGAGTCTCTGACACTGCCCCATTATCCCGAAAATCTGCCCAATCGAGTGCAAAAGTCATTTGTGTCGTTATTAGTGGTGAGCGTTGGAGAATGACCAACCGACGAGAAGACACACCATTTGCAACAGTTCTCTCTCGCCAGAGCACGCACCATCCTCAACCAGAGCACAGCACTCTTTCGATTTCCGAATCAGATCCGGCATTCCTGCGCAGGCAGTCTTTGTTCTGGAAGAAACAAAGAATTGTGACGATTCCTGTGTGTAACGAAGAAGAACATATAATTCCCTGCCTTCTCGCGCTGGCTGTGCAGAAGCCTCTTCCTGACAGAGTTGTTCTCTGGATCAACAACACGATAGACAGTACTTATGATAAGGCCCTCTCCCTAACTGACAGACTGCCGTTTGAGCTCAAAATTGTCTCGGTTTTTTATGAGCCGTCAGTAGCAAGCGCAGGTATTGCTCGACGCGATGCAATGGCATATGCGGCAAAAACTGCATCACCTGATGCCATTTTACTCACCACAGATGCTGATGGTACAGTCGCCAAAGACTGGATAGAAAATATTCTTGCTGCGTTTATTCGATATCCTGTCGAAGCCGTTTTTGGCCGCGCCCTCCTTCTTCCCAAAGAATACAGAAAGATACCGTTTCATCTTCATGAAGATGAAAAGAAGGAACAGGCTTACGGCGCACTTCTGGACCAGATCAGGCTGTTACTCAATCCAGAACCCCATGATCCATGGCCCCGGCATCTGGAGCATTCAGGCGCCAGCATCGCCGTCACTCATCAGGCATGGAAAAAAGTAGGAGGGATTCCACTTCTTCCTTCGGGAGAAGATCGTCAGTTTTATCGTGCCCTGCGACAGAACGGAATTCCTGTCCGCCATGCACCGGAAGTCAAAGTGTATGTGTCAGCGCGTCTGCAGGGTCGAGCCCACGGAGGCATGGCAGAAACTCTGGCACGACGCCTGATCGCTCAAGACGAATATATCGATGATGCCTTCGAGCCGGTTTCCAGGCACCTGCTGCGTCTTCGGAAAGAACGCGCATACTGGCACGAAAGCCACTCATCTTTTGACGAAAAGCCATATCCAGAACTTCCCACCTTCCCTATCCGTCGCAATGAACTAGCTCTACATCATGAGCGTGCCCTGCGCGTTCTCAACTGCCTCCGTCAGATGACACGCCATCCTTCTACACACAAGACAACCGCTCGATACGATAGCCCTCACCCCGCTCTGCCAGATCAGGCCACCACCTTCTTTCATGACAGTTCCGAATAAAACACTCTGCGGCTTCATCTCCCGTGCAGGGCGTATCGGTTTGTCCAGTCCAGTTAACGATCAGGATATGCCCTGTCGATACAAGGTTCTCCGTGACCATGCCTACCAGACGTCGAATGTCTTCCTGTGCCAGAAAATAAAGGATCTCCGAAATAATGACGAGATCACAACCAGACGCTTCAGTGGTCGGATAATCGGCTGGTAGAAAAGCCTTGAGAAAACTGACATGTTTCTGCATTCGGCATCGGTGCTTGGCGAGAGCAAGAGCTTTTTGCGACACATCGACCGCAAGGAGACGCTCACAGCGTCTTGAAAGTGCCAATGTACTGACACCGATTGCACATCCAAGTTCTAAGGCAAAAGACACAGGAGATGCCGAAAGACATTCCAGAACCTTTTCCAACTTCTGCCGCTCATACAGACTATTTTCAAAATCCCAAGGGTCAGGATTATCTTCAAAAAGGCTTTCAAAGACCTCCGGTTTCCAGCTATCGTTGCTCATGACGCTATGAAGATTTCATACGGCTGAAGCATTTTTTCCAGAAGATGCACGGGCAGAACAAAACCATCCGGATCATCTTTCACGATCAGCCCTCTCTGACTCCTATGCGCCTGCACGGCTTTCCGTTTCCTGTCCAGAAAAGGCTGCACATTGAGACGCCATCCTGTCGGGGCCGTTTCTTGGATTTCCATCTCAGGAGGAAGCGTCAAACCCCAAACAGGATACGCCAGCACTCTAAGCCATGGCAGGAGACTTTTTAGCGTCTGGCCCATGCTCCATACGGCTTCATGGTCACAGTGAGGATCATGCCGCCAAGGGACCAGAACCGTTCTGCAATCATGACGACGAATAATCTTAACGAGATAATGGATGGCGGTATCAAAGTTTTCCCCCTCTGTGGGAACAGCTCCATCCTGCAATCCCATAAACAGCAGCCGCTCAGAGGGAAGACCCAGTATTGCCGCAGCATCCCGGCTTTCTTTTTGCCGTAGCCGGGCAAGAGCCTCTGGTGGCCATGTGGCGGAACGGGGGTGAGATGCAGACCCATCGGACACGATTAACACGATTGGTGGACAGCCATCTCTGACCGCAGTCGCTATAAAGCCTCCACATCCGAGACTTTCATCATCCGGATGCGGAGACAGAATAAGCGAGGTGCCGGGCGCAATCGTATTGAGCGACGCAACTGGAAATCGGGCAAAATGCTCAAGTGTTTCCTTGATTTTCATGCGTGTACATCCGACCAGTCATAGCTGACAAACCATGCAGCGGCATCGGTCAGAGTCTCATCCGGAGCCGGTTGCCTGAGATAGGTTGCCAGATCCCGCATGACCTGCTCCACCGCTCTCCCTTTCACAAAAGCTGAAAGACCCAATCCTCTCTGCACAAGCGTGATCAGTTCCAGAGCCGCCCGTTCAACAGCAAGTCTTGCCAGATTGACAGTTGCCGCCACTTCTTCCGGTTGCATGTCTGAACCGGCACATGCCGCCCAAGCGGCTTCCTCAACCCACATGGCGGCCGTTTTCTGGAGAATAAGCGCTTCTCCAATCCGACATAGCTGGTGCGGATTATCTGCCCGTCCCCGTGCTATCAGTTCTTCCCTGAACAGATCCACCAAGCGATCCATGCCACCAAGAGCAACTGCCGATCCCCGCCATGCTCCCGCGCAAAATTCGGGTTGCCGTAGATAATCGCCTGGAGAACCCAGAATATCTTCAGAAACAATTGGGAGATCCGTAAAATCATAAGCTCCCGTTCCACTTGCCTGCATGCCACTCAGCTTGCCCGGCCCTACTCGCCTGCGATCAGCGTCAGTGGTCGGAACCAGCGCCATGACGGACGCTCCCTCCTCGGTGGTAGCCGTTATCAACGCCAGACCGACCTCACTGATCCCGCTGGCAAATCCCTTGATCCCGAAAAGCCTGTATCCCTCTCCCTTCTTCCTTATCGTCACAAAAGGATTACCATCCGTAACCCAGATACCAGCCAGAACGCCTTCCTTAAGGATGCGGCTCAGCGTGTGACGCTGCTCTCTGGTGCCATACAGTCCTACAAGGCGGACAACATTCACATGTCCTTCCAGACAGCGCCCCAAAGACAGGTTCAGATATCCGGTTCGCCGTAAAAGCGTTAGAAGAATACTATATCCTTCAGGCGAGCAGGCCACTCCAAGACCACCTTCCTCAGCCCAAAGAAGAGCATCCAGCGCTCCGATTTCCCGCAGGGACTTCAGGAGTTCAGTAGGAAACTGATTTTCTGAAGAGCTGAGCGGTCTGGCCTTCCAGTCCTCGAACAACTGTGTCAGTCTGCTCCGAAAGGCGAAAAGACCTCCATCAGAAATACTCTGACCCAAATTCGCCATATCCAGCATCCTTGCGTGCGCTTCATACCAGTGAACGTCCAACAGCCCGTGATGGATGCACATTAAAAAAGCGCGTGAATTGCAGGATTACGTGATAGGCGCCGGTCATTCAGCCTTGCGATACGCAGCCCACATACCCTCCACGAAGGAAAAATAAAGTTCGCTGCACCACACACCAGGAAGCAAGACAGAAACGCGCGAACAACGGAGATCTATTCTCCCTTCATTCCCTCATGCTCACCCCAGCCCCCTCCCAGAGCCCGCACAAGGTCAATGCCACTTACGAGACGCCGCGTATTGACCGTAATCAGGTCTTCACGCGCCTGAAGTTCTGCTGTCTGGGCAATAACAACCTGTAGATAATCAACGGCTCCTTCGCGATATTGAATACTGGCCAGATGGTCGGTGCGCGTCGCCGCCGTCACTCCTTCTTCCTGCCGCGCGGCGGCATCAGCCAGATGGTTGAGTAGCGCAAGCTGGTCCTCAACCTCACGGAAAGCCGTCAGTGCCGTCTGCCGGTAACTGGCTGCTGCCTGAGCATATTCCGCGTGTGTAAGGGCCAGATTGGCGAATCTCCGCCCACCATCAAATATGGCCAGTGTGGCCAGCGCCGGACCAAACGCCCATACACCGGTCCCGGCTGACGCCAGCATACGGGTCGTGGTTTCCGAACCGCCCATCGCTCCAAGCGTGATGTTGGGAAAGAAGGCTGCTCTCGCCACCCCGATCCGCGCATTGGCCGCCGCCATGTGCCGCTCCGCCGACGCGACATCCGGCCTGCGTTCCAGCAGGTGAGCAGGCGCGGTGATGGGAATGAGCGGCACGGGCGTCAGCTCATCTCTCGGCGGAATGGAAAAGGTTGAAGGCTGCTCACCAATCAGCACGGCAATGGCATGTTCCACCAGTGCGCGGTCCGCCACCTGCTGCTCCAGTTGGGATTGCGTCGTAGTCAACTGGGTGCGTGCGCGACCTACATCCAGTTCATTCGACGCCCCGCCCACAAAGCGCTTTGTGGTCAGGTCCAGCGCTGCGGAATAGGCCGCTATGGTCTTTCGCAAGAGGCTGACACGGGCATCCAGACCGCGCAGCTGGAAATAATCGTCGCCCAGTTCGCCTTCCAGACTGAGACGGAGTGACGCCAGATCGGCCGCACTGGCTTGCGCATTGGCCCGCGCCGCCCTGACCAGATTACGGATGCGCCCCCAGATATCCGGCTCCCATGAAACGGTGCCGCCGGATTCATAGTCGCGGTATTCGTAATAATTTCCAGTAGCGGCAAAGAGCACGCGTTCACGCTGTGCGCTGGCTGATGCATCAATCTGAGGGAAAAAGTCGGCACGCGCCCGCCTGACCAGCGCCCGCGCCTCATCATAGCGCGCCACAGCGGCGGCCAGTTGAGGGTTGCCATGTTCAACCCTGTCCTCCAGCCGGTTCAGATCCTCATCTCCCATGACCGACCACCACGCCCCCCGTTGCGCCGTATCGGCGGGCTGCGCCGGTGTCCACGGTCCGGTTTCCCGGAATGTGGCGGGTATATCGGGCAATGTAGGCTTGTGGTAACGAGGCGACAGATCGCAGCCGCACAGCAGGGCGAGAAGAAACAAGACAGCCCTGCCCCGCTCAGCCATTATGCCTACCCTCACGCGGTTTGACGGGATCCCCATCCCCAATATCATCCGGCGGGTTGGTTATGATTCTATCCTGTAGTGTGAGTCCCGTCACTTCAAGTTCGGTGCCGAAATCGATCAGGATCGAGACGGGCTGTATTTTGGCATGGTCATGCCCGTCCACCAGCGCCACAGTTGTCCCATCCTTGCGAAAAAGCAGGCTGCTGGCGGGAATGCGCACGGTGGGCGGCGCCTGCGGTTCCGGACCGTGAAATGTAAAGGCAATCTGGGCATAGGCCCCGGGTTTAAGAAGATTTTCCCCATTATCATAGATAAGCTGCACCAGCATCGTTCCCGACTGGGAATCAACCGCATCCGAAGAACGGAGCAGATGAGCTTCAAACTGCCGGTTACGGTAATCGGGCACAGTGAAATGCGCCACAAAACCCTCCCGCATCCGTGCGGCATAAGCCTGAGGCACACGCACATAAAGCCGCAGGCGGGTTACGTCCGAGACGGTAAAAAGCGGCTGGCTGGCAGCCGTACCGGCGACGATCAGCGCACCGATATCAGTCGCACGGCTGGTCACCACACCGGTAAAAGGTGCAATGATGCGCTTGAAGGCAGAAAGCGTTTCAAGCCGTTCGACCTCCGCCGCTGCTTCATGCCGCGTGGCCTCGCTGGCTGCCAGATTGCCCCGGCGTTCGTCAGTTTCCTGCTGGGATACAGCGTTTTCAGCATTCAGCCGGTCCCATCGGCGCGATGTAATCCGCGCCAGATCCCGTTGTGCGGTCCGTGTGCCCAAGGCGGCTCTTGCGCCGGCAAGTTGTAGATCAACATCGGGCGTATCGATTTCCGCCAGAAGCTGGCCTGATTCCACTTTCTGTCCGATATCGACATACCATTTCCGTAGGTAGCCATTGGTGCGGGCATAGACCGGAGCGCTGTACCATGCCTGCAGGATACCGGGCAGAACCAGCGTATCAACAGCGTGACCACCCGGATGCACGACCGTCACACTGGGCACCAGTGCCGCAACATTCATCGCATGAAGCTGATGGCGATCATGGATGCGAACGACCGTTCCCACGGCGAGAATGATCCCGAAAACCCCTACTCCAACACGAATGATCCAGCGCAGACGTGGTTTGGGTCCGGAGGGCGCGGCGTGGGTTTCAGCCATGAGCATGCGCCCCGTCGGTTCTATGCCGCGCCCGTCTGTCGTAGATGATGGCGAAGAGTGAAGGCACAAAAAACAGGGAAGCGCAGGTGGCAAAGATCAGGCCGCCAATGACAGCGCGTCCCAGCGGCGCATTCTGTTCCCCGCCTTCACCCAGCCCCAGCGCCATGGGCAGCATGCCGATAACCATGGCCAGCGCCGTCATGATGACAGGTCGCAGGCGGGTGCTGCCCGCGGTCAGGGCTGCCTTGAGCGCATCTCCATGTTCCGCCAACTGGTCGCGGCAGAAGGTGATGACAAGGATGGAGTTGGCCGTCGCCACCCCCATGCACATGATCGCTCCCGTCAAAGCAGGCACGGAAAGCGGGGTGTGCGTTGCGAACAGCATCCAGCATATTCCCGCCAGCGCGCCCGGTAGCGCCAGCACAACGATGCACGGATCGGTCCAGCTCTGAAAATTGATGACAATAAGCAGATAGATCAGAACAATCGCACCCAGCAGACCAAACCCCATGCCGGAAAAGGCGGTGGTCATGGCCTGATACTGCCCGCGCAACGTGACCGTGACGGTTTCCGGCCGGTCATGCTCCAGATGATGCAGAGCCACCTGCACGTCCGAGGCGATGGCTCCTAGATCGCGCCCGTCCCCGCCTGCGAAAACATCGATCAGCGAGCGAATGTTATACTGCGCCTCGACCGGTGAAGTCGTGCCACGCGTGATCGCGCCAAGAGCCCCGAGCACCTGAAGCTGGGTGGTCGAAACTCCGGTTACGGGCAGGCCGATGATATCTGCCAGAGAACTGATCCGGTATTCAGGCATCTGCACCGCGATGGGGTAAGTGACCATGCTGTGCGGGTCCAGCCAGTAAAGCGGTGCGGTCTGCACGGTTCCGGCAATGGAGGTTGCGATGGCGTTGGTGATATCCCCTTCCGTCAGACCAAGCTGGTTGATGCGGGTGCGATCCGCCTCAAAACGCAGTTCGGGATAATGACCGGGCTGCTGGATCCGGGCATCGACCAGACCGTCAATGGGGCGTATGGCGCGCAATATACGCTCTGCAAACTGCCGCGTCTCATCAGGGTTGGGACCGGATATCTGAATGTCGATCGGAGCTGGCGCGCCGAAATTGAGGATTTGCGTCGTGATGTCCGACGGCAGGAAAGCAAAGCTGGCCTCGGGGAATGCTCTGGGCAGTTCGCGACGCAGAAGGCGGATGTACCGCTCGGTCGGGTGATGATTTTCCTTGAGGGCGACAAGGATGTCCCCATCCTGCGGTCCGATGGTGCCTGATGCGTTATAGGCGACATTGATGGCGCTGGTGGGCAGGCCGATATTGTCGGCAATGGAATCAATCTCGCCTGCCGGAACCCTTTGCCGGATCTCCTTCTCGATACGCTGGAACAGAGCCGATGTTTCCTCGATCCGCATGCCTATGGGGCCACGCACATGCAGGGTCATCGTGCCCGCATCGACCTGCGGAAAGAAGTTGCGCCCAAGAAATGGCAGCAGGCCCATGCTCAGCGCGGCAAAACACAGGAAGCCGACCACAAACCGGCCGCGATAGTCCAGAACGCTTCCCAGAAGCGCACTGTAGCGGGCACGCAGCCCTTCGAAACGCCGCTCGAACCCCTGCTGGAAGCGTGTGAAGATATTCTGCTTGGGCTGTTTTTCGTCCTCATGAGGGCGCAGCAAGAACATGGCCATGGTCGGCACGAGCGTGCGTGACAGGATGAAGGACATGGTCATGGCGAACATGACCGACAACGCCATCGGCACGAACAGGAAGCCCGCCACTCCCGGCAGATAGAACATCGGCACAAACACGATGCAGATGCATACGAGGGAAAGAAACGCCGGGACTATGATCTCTCCCGACCCATCCACGATGGCGGTATGGACGTCCTTGCCCATTTCCAGATGACGCTCGATATTCTCGATCGTGACCGTCGCCTCATCCACCAGAATGCCCACGGCCAGCGCAAGGCCGCCCAGTGTCATGACATTCAGCGTCTCGCCCAGCATGGACAGCGCCACAACCGCCCCCATGACCGATAACGGGATGGAAGTCGCCACGATCAGCGTGGACCGCCATGAGCCAAGGAACAGCAGGATCATGAGGCTGGTCAGACCAGCCGCGATCGCTCCTTCGCGCATGACTCCATCCACGGCTGCACGGACAAAAAGCGACTGATCGTTGACGGGCCTGAGTTTAAGTTGCTTGGGCAGGCCGCGTGTCGCATCGGGGATCATCGCTTTGATCCCCTCCACAATGGCGATGGTGGAAGTAGCGCCCGATTTCAGCACGGTCAGGAGCGCGGAACGTTGACCATCCACATGCACCACGTTCTGCTGGGGCGTGGAACCATCCCGCACATGGGCCACATCCCGCACACGCACCACAGCGCCGTTGATCGTGCGCACAGGCAGCATGTTGAGCAGTTCGACCGAAAGCGGCGCATTGTTCAGTCTGAAATTATACTGGTATTCCCCGATTTTTACGAAACCGGCAGGCGTGATCTGTGTCTGGGTGATTAGGGCATTGCCCACATCCTGAGCCGATACGCCACGGGACTGCAACTTGCCGGGGTCGAGATCCATCTGGATCTGGCGCACGCGACCGCCATAGGGGAAAGGCAGGGCCGCGCCCGGCACTGTCACCAGTCGATTGCGGATAAAATTGAAGCCGTAATCATAAAGCTGCTGTTCGGTCATGCCCTCACCCGACAGCGCAAGCTGCACGATCGGCACGGTGGAGGCATTGTAATTCAGGATCAGCGGTGGGGTGGTGCCTACGGGTAACTGGCGCAGAATGGTCTGGGCAATGGCCGTGACCTGTGCGTTCGAGATACGGATATCGGTGCCGGGCTGGAAGAATATCTTTATCACCCCGATGCCCGTCAGCGACTGTCCCTCGATATGCTCGATATTGTTGACCGTCGTGGTCAGCGTGCGCTGGAACGGCAGCACGATGCGCCCGGACATGTCCTGCGGAGAGAGGTTGCTGTAAGTCCAAGCCACCGCAATGACGGGAATACCGATCTCAGGAAAGATATCTTGCGGCGTGCGAATGGCGGAAAGCACACCGGTTATGGCGATAAGGATGGCCATCACAACAAATGTATAGGGACGGGCAAGTGCCAGTAGAACAATTGCATTCATGCCACTATTTTCTATCGATTATGATGCCCTGTGATTCATATGTTGGCAGGCCTTCAGACAACGCCTGTCGCGCTGGCCGGTTTATGACTTAGGGCAGATAATTTTGTATCAGAGTCCAGGATCAGGCTCTGGTCGGTTTCAACCAAAATTGACAATCTTCTGGCTGCACCAAAAATCGTAGGAAGACCTGTTCCTTTATCTCAAGAAATTGCATGCTTGAGACATGCTTCACGTTAAGCCATGTCTTACCAAGACAAAGGAAAACGATGCGTCTTCAGTCGTTATGGGAACCATATCTGACAGAGGGAAATGCTTCTCCGGCTGAAAGATTGGCGGAAGCGGTGGGAAACGACATCCTTTGCGGCAAGCTCAAGGTGGATGAGCGCCTTCCCGCCCATCGCGATCTGGCATGGCGGCTGGGTATCGGCGTCGGGTCCGTAACGCGCGCCTACGCTATTCTGGAGCGGCGCGGGCTTGTGCGCAGCGTGCATGGGCGGGGAATGTTCGTCGCTGTGCGACAGGAAAATCCCGGGACCAGATTCGATCTTGCCACAAACATGCCCCCGCCAATGTTCAGCAACAGGGCGCTGGCCAGCACGCTCACTCGACTGGCAAAACAGGTCGATCCGGATTTATTCAATGTCTATCCACCGGTCGCAGGTCATCTCGAACATCGCCGGATCATGGCACACTGGCTTGCGGGGCTGGGAATCGATGTCGCTCCCGAAGACCTGCTTCTGACGTCCGGCGCCCAGCAGGCGTTGAACGTGGCGCTTAGCGTGATCCGGCCCTCTGTGACGTACGCCATAACGGAGGAACAGACCTACCCCGGCATGCTGGGTGCCATGCGTCAAAGCCGCTTGCCTGTGCATGGGGTCATGATGGATGCGGAAGGCATTCTTCCCACCGCATTGGACAACATTCTGCAACGCAACCGAGGGGAACGCGCCGTCGTCTATCTGACGCCGACCATGCATAATCCGACCACGGCCACAATGGAGTTGCAGCGACGGCAGGATATTGCCGCCCTTTGCAAGAAATTCGACGCCTTGATCATCGAAGACGGGGTCTATGTTGCCGAACGCGATCCTTCGCGACCATCCCTCATGGAACTGGCTCCGGAACGCACCTTTCATGTCAGCAGCCTGTCAAAGATTCTAAGTCCGGGATTACGCATCGGTGCACTGCTTCCGCCAGCCTGCCATATGGAAGACTGCCTGCCAGCGCTACTTGCCTCCTCATTGATGATCGCACCACTTTCCTATGCCATGATGGCGCAGTGGATGGAGGATGGAACAGCAGAAAGCGTACGAAACGCGCTCCATCGCGAGGCTCTTCGCCGTCAGGAACTGGTGGTTTCCAATCTGCCTGAAGCCGTCAAACCCCGTTATCACGCCTTCCATGCATGGCTCCCCATGCCCGCAGAACAGGCGGCCCGCGTGACTGAGCACGCACGTCATCTCGGCGTCTCTCTTCCTGCTGCAACGTCTTTTCAGGCAATGGATGCACCCAGCAATACAGGTATCCGTCTCGCTTTGGGGAATGTGCCGTTTCGAAAACAGCCCGAAGCTCTCAAACGTGTCCGGTCGGCTTGTCTTCTTGCTGAGGAAAAAGTGTCACGTGACACTATACCGATATACTGAAAGTGTCTCTTTCGGTTAGGCTTCCGCCAGATCAATGGTTGGAAGAAGACAATGCGCGAGAGTTTTCAAGGCATTACAGTCGTCGCCTCCTTTCATCTCAAAAAAGACCATCTCGAAGAGGTTCTGCCCGTTGTCGCTGCGTGCATCAAAGCATCGCAGCAGGAAGCGACCAATTTTTCCTATATTTGCCGCCGCGATCTGAATGATCCCCTGCATTTCGTGTTCACCGAGCAGTGGCAAAGCGTGGCAGCTATCCAAGACCACGAGCAGCAACCGCATTTTCTCGCCATGAAGGCCGCCCTTGAAAAAGGCATGGAGGGGTCATTGAGTGTGACTCTCCTCGAAAACGTCGCCGCCTTCTCCTGAATGCAGGTGACGCGGATCATGACACCGCATGTCTATCTTCTCGGAACGGCTGATACGAAATCCGACGAACTGATCTATCTGCGTTCCGTTCTTGCAGAAAATGGCGTCCAGACCCTGATCGTGGACGTCAGCACGAGCAGGTTGTCCGTACCTGCGGATATATCGGCACAAACTGTCGCCGCATGTCATCCCGATGGTGCGGCAGCCGTTTTCTGCGGAGATCGTGGGCGCGCGATTACCGCCATGTCCGAGGCGCTCGAACGGTTTCTGCCGGGGCGCACCGATCTGGCCGGAGTGATCGGCATTGGTGGATCGGGAGGCACGGCCATTGTCGCGCCCGCTTTGCAGGCTCTCCCGATCGGGTTGCCGAAAATCCTTATTTCCACCGTAGCTTCCGGCAATATCGAGCCTTATGTGGGCGAGTCCGATATCGCGATGATTTATTCCGTTGTGGATCTGCAGGGGCTGAACCGCATTTCCCGGGCGGTTCTCGCCAACGCAGCCAACGCTATGGCGGGTATGATCCGCCACCGATACACCCTTCCTCCGGAAAGCCGTCCGGCTATTGGCATCACCATGTTCGGCGTGACCACACCATGCGTGACGGAAGCGATACGTGTGCTTGCGCACGATTTCGAATGTTTGGTTTTCCACGCGACGGGGTCTGGCGGAAAATCAATGGAGCATCTTGTCGCGCAGGGCGTCATTCGTGGCGTGCTAGATATCACCACAACGGAATTCTGTGATTTTGTTGCTGGCGGCATCTTCCCCTGTGAAGCCACGCGTCTCGACATCATCGCTCGAACAAAGGTTCCGTATGTAGGAAGTTGCGGCGGTCTCGATATGGTCAATTTCGGCGCTATCGAGACGGTGCCGGAGCGTTATCGTGACCGTGTTTTCGTGCGGCATAATCCGTTTATCACCCTCATGCGCACGACGCCGGAAGAATGTCGGCAGATGGGACGCCTGATCGGCGAGCGTCTCAATCGCTGTGATGGTCCTGTCCGGTTCTTTTATCCGGAAGAAGGGTTTTCACAACTCGACTGCCCTGATCATCCGTTTTACGATCTGGAAGCCGATGAAGCTTTCCGCGATGCGCTTCTTGCGACATTGCAACAGACAGCAGATCGACATTTCATCAGTCTGCCGCTTGCCATGAACGATCCTGCCTTCGCTCAGGCGATGGCGGGAGAACTTATCCAGCTTTTCAAGGAGAATTAAGCATGCCCCGGATTGAACGCAGCGCCATCCTGCACCGCCTGCGCGGACTGATTGAGGAATGTAGACCAATCGTTGGTGGCGGCGCAGGAACCGGTCTGTCGGCAAAATGCGAGGCAGCGGGCGGGATCGACCTGATCGTCATCTATAATTCGGGGCGTTACCGCATGGCCGGACGGGGGTCACTGGCAGGGATTCTGGCCTACGGCAACGCCAACCAGATTGTCATGGACATGGCGCGTGAAGTGCTTCCGGTCGTGCCGAACACACCAGTTCTGGCGGGCGTCAATGGCACCGATCCTTTCGTGGATTTCGACGTTTTCCTCGATGATGTGCGCCGGGTTGGATTTTCCGGCATCCAGAACTTCCCCACGGTCGGGCTGATCGACGGAAACTTCCGCAAAAATCTTGAAGAAACGGGTATGAGCTACAGCCTTGAAGTGGATGTTGTGGCCCGGGCACGGAAGAAAGACCTGCTGACGACACCCTATGTCTTCGATGTCGAGCAGGCGAAGGACATGGCGCGCGCCGGTGCCGATATTCTAGTCGCTCATATGGGGCTGACTGTGGGTGGCAGCATCGGCGCGGAAACGGCTTTCACGCTGGATGATTCCATCAGGCTCATCAACGAGATTTCGGAAGCCGCGAGAAGCGTGCGTGACGATGTGATTCTTCTCTGTCACGGCGGCCCCATCGCGATGCCAGCCGATGCACAGAAAGTGCTGGACGCCTGCCCGAACTGCCATGGGTTCTACGGCGCTTCCAGCATGGAACGTCTGCCGGTTGAGAGCGCCTTGGTCGAACAGACGCGCACCTTCAAGGCCATGACACGGTAACATTTGCCCCACGCAGGAGCTTCCCATGCAGATTTCACGACGCTTCTCTCTTGTCGCTGCCCTAGCTCTTGCGATTGGCGTAGCGAGCCCCGCTGCAAGAGCACAATCCTCTTCCGCGCCCGTGCTGCGGACGGTCTATTCGTCCAATCGCATCATGAATGCGGTGACTACTACTAACGCAGGCCACGTGTTCATGTCGTTTCCCTATTGGGGTGGCGGAGGGCACGGGCCGACGGTGGGGGAATTGCTTCCGGACGGCTCCATGCGACCTTTCCCCGATGCGGCGTGGAATGACTGGGAACAGTCGCGCGACGCGCTGCACAGCTTCGTGCGGGTCAACGCCATCCGCATCGGCCCGGACAGACTGCTCTGGGTCGTGGATTCCGGTGAGGCGAATGTCGGAGGCAAGCCCAATCCCGCCAATGGCGCACCACCAAAACTGGTCGCCTTCGATCCTGCAACCGGACGCCCTGTGCATCTGATCGTGCTGCGGCAGGGAACGACACGATACAGCTACGTGGACGATCTGCGTTTCCATAACGATACGCTGATCCTCACCGATGCGGGTGATCCTGCCCTGATCCTTGTCGATCTTCGCAATGGCGAACAACGGCGTGTTCTGTCCCATCGACAGTGCGTCACCGACGAGCGGCCGATGCGTGCGGAGGGCCATATCCTGATGACGGGCAATCGCGAGGCCCGCGTCCATGCCGACCAGCTTGAAGTGTCGCCGGACGGACAGATACTTTATTTCCAGCCGAGTTCGGGTCCGATGTGGAAAGTCGCAACAGCCGACCTTGAAAATACGTCGCTGACCGATGCCCAGCTCAATGCGCGCGTGAAGTTCTTTTATGACACACCGACAACGGGTGGCACCGCAATTGACGGTGACGGCAATCTTTACGTTTCGGATGTCGATCGTCTGCGTATTTTGAAAATCACACCAGACGGCAAGGCCACAACCTTCATTGCCGATCCGCGCCTCATCTGGGCGGACGCGATGTGGATCACGGCATCCGGCTCATTGTGGATTCCTGCAATCCAGCTCAACCGGACAGCAACGTTCCAGCGCGATGGCGTCTCCCGCGTCAAACTGCCCGTCAGCATCTACGCCGTTGACGCTCGTCTGAAACCTTCTCGTCAATACTGAGTTCATCAGAAGGAGTTCCCATGACACTCGATGTCGCCAACGCCATTCTCCAATGTCGTGCGACCAAGGTCTTTGACGCTGAACACCATGTGCCGAAGGAGGATATGGAGAGCATTCCTGGTCGCAGATGCGAGGACTTGTCCCTTTCTCCTCCATAGCATCCCGGAATCAATCAGCATCAGACTTCCGAATGGAAATCCCCACGGCACCCTAACGCTGCCAGCGGTTGCAGAGCGTCTTGTAGGGGCCATATTCCCGGAGCGCATCATACCAGCGATGCCGTTCCGATTAATGAAGATAATGCTGCTCAGCACGCGGCGATCCTCAACTCGCAGGCTGCCATGGCTTTTCAGGAAAAAGGAGCAAAGACAATCCATCTGTTCGTCTGTCAGCCAAAATACTGGCTGCTCATCTTCGTGTCGCCTAATGGAGCCTGAATGAGATTGCCACCCGCAAATCAGCCAGTTCTTATCC
>NZ_JBDNXK010000063.1:0-19673 GCF_047721705.1 Acetobacter sp.
GGGATAGGGGGTGGGCGGCAAAAAACTTAACCATATGGTCGAATTATCGTTGCGAATCCGGATCAAAAAACTATATTTGTGCGGTATCGATTCATTTTCACGTTTCGTCGCTGGAGCAGGAAAAAATATGGTCCGCAAACGCCTTTCAGTTTTCCATTTTCTTCTTGCCAGCACGATTTGTGGAGCTTCCACGTTAACTGAGGAAGCAGTTGCGCGGGATGCCTCTTCTTCGACGAAGTCAGTCAAAAAGGCCGCTGGTAGTCCCGCGGTAAAAAAGCCTGCTGTTTCCAGACCTCATGCAGTCAAGGCGAGCGGCGGTGGAGAGGAAATTCATGTGGCAGGCCGTGCGGCTTCAGCGCAGGGGGTGACGGGGCGGGAGCCCGGCGGCGGCCTCATGCGTCTCGAAACGCGCGCTGGAACCATCCAGTCTGTGACACGTGATTTTATTGCCAAGCAGCCACCGTCCGCCAACCCCGTGCAGGTTCTGTCGTTGACACCTAGTGCCTTTGTCACGTTGACAGAGCCCTATGGTATTGCGGGCGGCAATCTGACCTTGCGTGGACTGCCCGGTGACCATGTCGGCTGGATTTATAACGGTGCGCCCGTCAATGACGTGGGCGATGGCGGTTTTTATGCAAACCAGACATCGGATGGTGATAACCTGAAGTCCGTCTCTCTTATGCCCGGATCAGTCGATATTGATACTCCCAGCATTTCTGCTGCAGCTGGTAGTGCTTATGCCGAGTTGATCGATCCGTCCCATCGGCGAGGCGGTTTTGTCGATTTTTCCTACGGTTCCTACAATATGCACCGGGAATTCGTGCGTCTGGAAAGCGGCGATATCGGGAATACCGGAGTGCGTGCTTTTGCGTCATTCTCAAATACAGCGACGGATAACTGGCGTGGTCCCGGAAAATTCACCCGCAAGCATGTCGATTTCAAACTGATCAAGGATTTTACGCCGGAAAGCCGCTGGACAATCAATGCCAGCTACAACACCAACCAGTTGCAGCTTGATATGTATCCCACGAAAGATCAGTTCGCGGAGTATGGCAAGCATCTGGATTATAAGTCCCGTTTCGACAAAAATGATCGTACGAACTACTATAAGTATGGTCTGGATGCTTTCCAGAACCTTATTGCGTCCGCGCCTCTCTCCCTGAAACTGGCGGATGGTCTGCGGTTTGATGATACGCCTTATCTCTGGTGGGGGTCAGGCACCATTGGTGGTGTGAGCACGGTCGAAGATGGACAAACCTATTCGGGCAACCAGCCGGTAGACGTGGATGTTGCCAACGGCACAACCGTCTATTCACCACTCTATTTCAGTTACCACCGCACGGGTAACAACGCCAAGGTAACGTGGACCAAAGGGATCAATACGCTGACCTTTGGGTGGTGGTATGAATGGTCGCGTACCAACCAGTCCACACCAGTTTCCTACATCAACCAGAACGATGGTGGCCCTGCCAACATTTACGGTGATTATGGGCCGAACATCTACCGCACAGTGAATGGAAAGAAGTGGTATCTGAACGATCATAACACGTTCACCCAGGTCAACATGCTTTACTTGGGTGATAAGGTAAAGCTGTTGCAGGACAAGCTGGAATTGCAGGCGGGCGTGCGTCTGGCGATGGTCAATCGTAAGGTTGACAGTTATGTGCCCAACCTTGTCCAGCATCGCGGGCAGAATGTTTTCGAGCCACTGCCGCAATTCAGTGCCAGCTACACATTCAATCGCCATCATCAGCTCTATGTGCGGGGAGCGACCAACTTCAAGATGCCAAACAACAACACAATGTTCGAGCTGTATAATGTGGATGGCTCAATGTCGACGGCGCCATCTGACAATGTGAAACCGGAATATGCCATCAATGAAGAGATAGGTTATCGCTATCATGATGACATGTTCGTCGGCGATATTTCTTTCTTCAATTACAACTTTACGAATCGCCAGATGACGGTCCTGAGCTATTTCGGTAGCGCGCCAATGGCGACGACGATGAACGTCGGCAATCAGACGTCACGTGGCGTTGATGTACAGCTTGCCACGCGTCCCATCTTTGGTCATTTCCGTCCTTATATCAGCTTCGAATATCTCGACGCGACCACGGATACGAATATCCATTATCTTGGTGACTATCTTCAGACTAAGGGAAAACGGCCTGCTCAGACTCCGCATGAAATGGGTGGTCTCGGTGTGGACTGGGACAACGGCCACCTGTTCCTCAACCTCAACCTGAAATATGTCGGCTCTCAGTATGCGACGCTCGTCAATGACGAGAAACTGCATCCATATATTACGGACACGCTGACAGTCGGCTATCGATTCTCGAATGTCTGGCGCCTGCGTTCGCCACAGATTCAGCTCAACTTCCAGAATCTGGCCGGTTCGCTCTATCGGAACGGGGTCTATTCCATGTCTCCGTTCGCCCATGCGACAACGGGTGTGCATGGCACCCAGTTCGCTGCGGGTTCGGCGCCGACCTATACACTGTCGCCCCCGTTCACGGTTTCTTTTTCAATGTCCACCGGTTTCTGATTTCCTGTCAGATCCCGGAAAAAGGCCCGTCAGTGGAAGCTGGCGGGCCTTTTTTCTGTCTGACGAAAAAGTTGACTAAATGGTCAGAAAAAATGTTGCGGACACGCATCAAATGCGCCACGATCATTTCGAACAGGAATCTTATTGGAAAGTTTGCCAATGCCCACCCCCGACATAGCAAGCAGCCGCCTGACAGAGCTTGAGCTCAATCACAATTTCTCCGATGCGCATCCGCCGCTTACCCATGAGCAGGCGCTGGTGGAGGCTGAGCGCTGCTTCTATTGTTATGATGCACCGTGCATCGAAGCCTGTCCCACCAGTATCGACATTCCCCGTTTCATTCGGGCGATTGCGACGGGCAACATGCAGGGATCGGCACGCACGATTCTGGATTCCAACATTCTCGGCGGCTCCTGCGCCCGGGTTTGCCCGACAGAAATTCTGTGTGAGCAGAAATGTGTACACAACACGCTCGAAGAAGGACGTCCGGTCAGGATCGGCCAGTTGCAGCGCCACGCGACCGACTGGCAGATGGAGCATGGGGGGCAGCCTTTCCGTCGTCAGCCAGAGACAGGCCGACGTGTGGCGATTGTCGGGGCGGGGCCCGCGGGTCTGGCGTGCGCTCATCGCCTTGCGATGTATGGTCATGACGTGGTGCTGTATGATCGTCATGTGAAAGCGGGTGGTCTGAATGAATATGGCGTTGCAGCCTACAAGCTTTCAGATGACTTCGCGCAGAAAGAGGTGGATTTCCTTCTTGCTATCGGTGGGATTTCGGTCGTCGGTGGCAAGACGCTGGGGGTCGACTTCAGTGTCGGAGAACTGAAGAGCGACTATGACGCCGTGTTCCTCTCAATTGGTCTCACCGGTGTTCGGCAGTTGGAAATGGAAGGGGAGACGCTCGAAGGTGTGCAAGACGCGGTCTCCTTCATCGAAACGCTGCGGTCGATGCCGAAAACCGATGTGCCTGTTGGACGGCGTGTCGTCGTGATCGGTGGCGGCAACACTGCCGTCGACGCTGCCGTGCAGGCGCGGCGTCTGGGAGCGGAAGAGGTGACGCTGGTTTATCGCCGTGGTGCGGAAAACATGTCGGCGACAGCGGTCGAGCGGGAATGGGCGCAGACGAACGGTGTCACCGTGCGGCTGTGGTCGTCCCCTGTGGCCATCGTGCAGGAGGAAGGCGCGCTTGCCGGAGTGGAGTTCGCGCGGGGTTCCCTGAATGAGTCCGGTAAGCCTGTCTATAATGCAGACGACAGGTTCTTTATTCCAGCGGATATGGTGCTGAAAGCTGTCGGGCAGATCTTCTGTCATGACCAGATCAGCGGCGAAGAAATTGCGATAGAGAACGGACGTATCATGGTGGATGCTGATTATCGCACCAGCATGAAGGGCGTTTACGCTGGTGGAGACTGCACGCCGGGCGAAGACCTGACGGTCGCGGCAGTGCGGGACGGACGGGATGCGGCGGAAGCCATCAATGCTGCTCTTTCGAGCGCGGCATAAGAGAGAGGAACGGGAATATGGCTGACCTGACAACAGTTTTCGCGGGCATTCGCTCTCCCAATCCTTTCTGGCTCGCCTCCGCGCCGCCGACGGACAAGGAATACAACGTCCGTCGCGCTTTTGAGGCAGGCTGGGGTGGTGTGGTTTGGAAGACGCTTGGTGAAGATCCACCAGTCGTGAACGTGAGTTCGCGTTATGGGTCGCTGGACTTCAACGGCGCACGCATGATCGGCCTGAACAATATCGAGCTGATTTCCGATCGTCTGCTTGCGACCAATATCGCGGAAATAAAGGCGGTAAAAAGGGATTATCCGGACCGTGCTGTCATCGTCAGCCTGATGGTGCCGTGTGAGGAGGATAAATGGAAAGCCATCCTTCCAATCGTTGAAGAAACGGGCGCTGACGGTATCGAGCTGAATTTTGGCTGTCCGCACGGCATGTCCGAGCGAAATATGGGCGCTGCCGTAGGGCAGGTGCCTGAATATGTGGAAATGGTCACCCGCTGGTGCAAGCAGAACACCCGTATGCCGGTGATTGTGAAACTGACGCCCAACATCACCAATATTCTCATGCCTGCGCGTGCGGCCAAGCGTGGTGGTGCGGATGCGGTCTCGCTTATCAACACCATTCAGTCCGTGATCGGCGTTGATCTGGACCAGATGGCCCCTATGCCGGTTGTCGGCGGTAAGGGCACGCACGGTGGGTATTGCGGACCAGCAGTGAAGCCGATTGCGCTGCGCATGATCGGCGAAATTGCGCGTGATCCTGAGATGGCTGGCATGCCGATTTCAGGAATTGGTGGTATCGGCTCCTGGCGTGATGCTGCCGAATTTCTGGCGATGGGATCGACAACGCTTCAGGTCTGCACAGCGGCGATGCATTACGGTTTCCGCATTGTCGAGGACATGGCGGACGGTCTTTCCGCATGGATGGACCAGAAGGGGTATAGCTCGATCGACGATGTTTCCGGGCGTGCACTCAAGCAGTTTGTGCCGTGGAATCAGTTGAACATGAAGTTCAAAACGATTGCGCACATTGATCAGGATGCCTGCGTCAGTTGCGGCCTGTGCCACATTGCCTGTGAAGACACGTCCCATCAGGCGATTGCCAAAACGCGTGTTGGTGACGAACGGCATTACGAAGTGATCGAAGAGGAATGCGTGGGGTGTAATCTGTGCGCCCATGTCTGCCCGATTGATAACTGTATCACCATGGAACCGCAGCCTGTCGAAGGGCATCTGACATGGCCGGAACATCCCAATAATCCGCATCGTGTCATGGCGTAACGGCCTGTTTCCCGATTTTATCTGAACAAGGAGAAAGTGCGTGTCCCAGACAGTCAAAGGCAGCAATCTCAAGGTTGATGGTAACACCCTCTGGGGGGACCTGATGGAAACGGCCCAGTATGGTGGCACGCCGAAGGGAGGCATCCGCCGTCTGACCCTTACGGATGAAGACCGTCAGGTGCGTGACTGGTTCGTGCGCACCTGCACCGATCTGGGTTGCGAAGTGTCCTTTGACTCCATGGGCAATCTCTTCGCCCGTCGTCCGGGGCAGGACAATGCGCTGCCTCCCATCACGATGGGCAGCCATCTGGATACGCAGCCGACGGGTGGCAAGTTCGACGGTATTCTGGGCGTGCTCGGCGGCCTGTCCGTGCTCCGTGCGCTGCATAATTCCGGTTACACGACACGTCACCCCATTGAGGTCATCAACTGGACCAATGAGGAAGGCTCGCGCTTTTCACCGCCGATGATGTGTTCAGGTGTATTCGCTGGCATTTTTACGGAAGCGGAAGTGCTGGACAAGCGGGATCGCGCCGGTATCCGTTTCGGCGATGAACTGGACACGATCGGTTATCGCGGCAAGGAACCCTGCGGTCAGCACCCGATCTCGGCGTATTTTGAACTGCATATCGAGCAGGGGCCGATTCTGGAGGCCGAGGACAAGACGATCGGTATCGTCACCGGCATTCAGGGTGCGCGCTGGTACGAGGTGACGGTGCGCGGTAAGGACGCCCATGCGGGCTCAACGCCGATGCCGCTGCGTCATGACGCGCTGGTCGCGTCCGCCGGGATGATCATGGCGGTCAGTGAAGTGGCGAAGGCGCATGGTCCCAGCGCGGTGGGGACGGTCGGTCTCATCGAAAATCGTCCCAACAGCAGCAATGTCGTGCCGGGTGAGGTGTTCTTCACCATTGATATCCGCGATCCGGATGATGCTGTGGTGTTGCAGATGGAGCAGGAGCTACGCGGGAAGCTGGAGAAAATCGCCCAGGACAACAGCGTCGAGCTTGAGATCGTGCAGATCTGGGACGCGCCAGCGGTTCACTTCGATGCAGCGTGTGTCGGCATGGTGGAAGAGGCGGCAACGGAACGTGGCTACAGTGCGCGTCGGATTGTTTCCGGCCCCGGCCATGATGCTGGTTATGTCGCTAAGGTCGCGCCGACGGCGATGATCTTTGTGCCCTGCAAGGATGGTCTCAGTCACAATGAGGAGGAGAGCATCCTGCAACAGGATGCAGAGATGGGCGCGAACGTGCTGCTGGCGGCCGTGCTCAAGGCGGACCAGACGTTCGACCGTTAGGACTGAGCACTCTTAGTCTTTTGATAAGGGCCGGAAGGAGGGGCGAAAGCCATCCTGTTCCGGCCCTTTCTGCTATAAGGCACAGGAAACCGACGTTTTGACCGGGCAGGGGGCTTGCATCCCGCGCCGGTGTGAGAGATCACGCAAGGTAACGACCGCTTCCGGTCATCATTCCGTCTACAGGAACGAAAGCCGCACCATGCGCCTGTCACGCAGTTTTCTGCCTACCCTCAAGGAAACCCCGTCCGACGCCCAGATCGTGTCGCACAGGCTCATGCTCCGTGCCGGTCTCGTCCGGCAGACGGCTTCGGGCATCTACACCTGGCTCCCGGCAGGCCTGAAGGTTCTGCGCAACATCGCCAACATCGTGCGCGAGGAGCAGGATCGTGTCGGCGCGCAGGAAGTGCTCATGGCGACCATCCAGTCCGCCGAACTGTGGAAGCGCTCAGGCCGCTATGACGCTTACGGCCCGGAGATGCTGCGCATTACGGACCGTCACGAGCGCGAACTGCTCTATGGACCGACCAACGAGGAAGTCATCACCGACGTCGTCGGGCAGGAGCTGAAATCCTACAAGGAACTTCCGCAGATACTCTATCAGATCCAGTGGAAGTTCCGCGACGAGATCCGTCCCCGTTTCGGTGTGATGCGTGGTCGCGAGTTCTACATGAAAGACGGCTACAGCTTCGATATCGATTACAAGGGTGCTGTCGACAGCTATCGCCGTATGATGCTGTCCTACCTGCGCACTTTCCAGCGCCTCGGCGTCCGCGCCGTGCCGATGGTGGCCGATACAGGGCCGATTGGTGGCGATCTGAGCCACGAGTTCCTGATCCTTGCGCCGACGGGCGAGAGCGGCGTGTTCTATGACGGTGCACTCGACACGCTCGACTGGCTGGCCGATCCGGTGGACGTGGACAAGTCGGAAGACCTTGAGAAGTTCTTTAACAACGTTTCGTCCTATTACGCTGCCACAGACGAGAAGCACGACGAGAAGGCATGGGAATCCGTGCCTGCTGAGCGTCGTCGGGAAGGGCGCGGCATCGAGGTTGCGCACATCTTCTATTTCGGTACGAAATACACCAAGTCGATGGATATCACCGTCGCTGGTCCGGACGGCACGCCGGTTTATCCGGAAATGGGGTCCTACGGCATCGGCGTGTCGCGTCTGGTCGGCGCGATCATCGAGGCCAGCCATGACGAAGCGGGCATTATCTGGCCTGACAGTGTCGCGCCGTTCAAGGCTGCGATTCTGAACCTGAAAGTAGGTGACGAGACCTGCGATACGCTGTGCGAGACGCTTTACAACAAGGCGCCCGAGCAGTTCCTCTACGATGACCGTTCCGATCGTGCTGGCGCCAAGTTCGCCGATGCTGACCTGATGGGGCATCCGTGGCAGATCATCGTCGGTCCGCGTGGGGCGAAGGAAGGCAAGGTCGAACTGAAGCGTCGTGCCACAGGTGAGCGTCTCGAACTGACCGTGGACGAAGCTCTGGCGAAAGTCCTTGGCGCCTGATGTTCGGCTCCTTCGAGCGCGCCGTCGCGGGGCGGTATCTGCGGGCGAGAAAAGGTGAGCGCTTTGTCTCGGTGATCGCCATCTTCTCGCTGGTGGGCATCTCGCTCGGTGTGGCGACCCTCATCATCGTCATGGCGGTGATGAACGGGTTCCGCTCCGACTTGATGGGACGCATCCTCGGTCTGAATGGTGATCTCTCACTCTACAGCGCCAACGTCACGCGCTCGATTACGGACTATGATTCGATTGCTGATGAGGTCAGGAAAGTTCCGGGCGTCGTCAGCGCCACACCGTTGCTGGAGGGGCAGGTGCTCCTCAGTGTCGGCAACTACAGTTCCGGCGGTGTCGTGCATGGCATGACGAAGCAGGGGCTGATGGATCTTAAGGAAGTCAGTTCGTCGATTATCGTTGGCTCCCTCGACGATTTTCAGGGTGATGATGCGATTGCTGTCGGTGTCACGCTGGCGGATCGCTCGGGCCTGACCATTGGTTCCAAGATCACGCTGGTTTCGCCCAACGGTGCTGCCACCGCGTTTGGCACAGTGCCACGCGTGCGGGCCTACAAGGTGGTGGCGATCTTCGATGCGGGCGTGAACGATTATAACGCGGGCTATGTTTTCCTCCCGCTTGCAGCCGCACAGGTCTATTTCCAGCAGCCGCATGCTGTGACCCAGATTCAGGTCATGACGACCGACGCTGAAAACGTGCAGCCGGTAACGCAGGCCATCACCCAGACGCTGGCTGATCCGCGCATTCGTGTGATCGACTGGACACGCAGCAACAACGCGTTCTTCGGTGCGGTACAGGTCGAGCAGAACGTCATGTTCCTGATCCTGACACTGATTATTCTTGTTGCCGCTTTCAACGTGGTTTCGTCCCTCATCATGATGGTGAAGGACAAGACCGCCGATATCGCCGTGTTGCGCACGCTCGGCGCGACACGCGGCGCGATCATGCGCATCTTCCTGATGTGCGGCGCATCCGTAGGGGTGACCGGCACAGTCCTCGGCACGGTTCTAGGCGTTCTGTTCTGCGAAAACATCGAGCGCATCCGTCAGCTTTTGCAGAAGCTGACCGGCACGAACCTGTTCAACCCGGAGGTCTATTACCTCGAACATCTTCCGGCGAAGCTGGTTTGGGGGCAGGTGATCGAGATTATCCTCATGGCGCTTGGTCTGTCGCTGCTGGCGACCCTCTATCCGTCATGGCGGGCGGCGAAGACCGATCCGGTGGAGGCGCTGCGTCATGGGTGAGATCGTTCTGGCCCTACGCGATATCACGCGCTCCTATGTCAGCGGCGACGAGACATTGCATGTCCTGCGCGGCGTGAATTTTGAACTGCGGGCTGGTGAGACGGTGGCGCTGGTTGCCCCTTCTGGCACTGGCAAGTCCACGCTGCTGCATATCGCGGGATTGCTGGATCATCCGGATGGAGGTGTGATCGAGATCGCCGGGCGTGATGCAAGCCGTCTGCCGGACAGGGATCAGACGGCTATTCGCTGCTCGGAAATCGGCTTTGTCTATCAGTTTCATCATCTGCTCGCCGAGTTTACTGCTCGTGAAAATGTGGCCCTGCCGCAGATGATTGCGGGAACGAAGCCCGCTGCTTCCCGTCGTCGCGCGGAGGAACTGCTGGGCCTCTTCGGGCTAAGCCACCGGCTGAACCATCTTCCCGGCAAGCTGTCTGGTGGTGAACAGCAGCGTGTCGCCATTGCCCGCGCACTCGCCAATGCACCGTCCGTTCTTCTGGCTGACGAGCCGACCGGAAACCTTGATGTCTCGACAGCAGATATTGTGTTCGAGGAGCTGCTCCGTGTGGTGCGTGGCTCCGGTGTGGGAGCGCTGATTGCGACCCATAATGAGGAACTGGCGGCCCGGATGGATCGGGTGGTGACGTTGCGGGATGGGATACTGGTGGAAGAGGGCTGGTGAGGCGCGTTTCATCACAGTCAACGCCGTAATTGGACCTATGCCTGATCGTCGGCAACAGTAGGTTCATAGCCACCATTCACATGTTTCTCGCGTCCATTCAGCGCAGGATTGAACACACATACGAGCCGGAGTGATCCGTGTGTCGCACGAACGATGTGGGCGTCGTGGTGGTTCAGGGCGTAAAGTGATCCCGGCTTCAGGGGGTGGGTTTTTCCCGAGGCTACTTCCACCACTTCCCCCTGTCCTTCGATACAGAAATTGGCTTCAAGGTGATGGTGATATTGCAGGGTAAGTTCCTGCCCTTCATGCACGATTGTTTCATGCAGGGAAAAGCCCATCTTGTCGTGAGCCATCAAGAGCCGCGTGCTTTCCCAGCCAGTCCCGCTTGCATGACGCTCGGTATCTTTCAGTTCTGATACTGATCTTATAATCATGGTGATATCCTTTCTGGAGAGACCAAGCCGTTATTCTGTGGTTGGAATTATCCTGTTATCCGCGCAGCAAATGCTAAATGTACAGCAAATCCCATGAGGAGTGCAGCAAAAGAGGACTGTTGTATCCTATAGATTTTGGGATGGAGTTTCAGCCATTCTCCCATTGAAGTCCCCACGCACGAATAAAATACATCGAAAGCTGCACCGATCAGAACCAGAATTGTTCCTAACATGAAAAATTGCCAGCCAGCGCTGTAGGAAGGCACAATAAACTGCGGCAAGAGAACGGAACAGAAAAGTAACGATTTCGGATTGGTGACGTTTGTGACAAGCCCGCGTCGGATAGCCTTGAAGTAACCAGTCGTTTTATCATGTGCTAGGTGAACGGAAGGCAAAGGACAGTCTCGGGCTGAAAGCAGGATCTGAATGCTGAGCCAGATAAGGTAAATCGCGCCGATATATCGGATGATATCAAATAACCACGGCGACGTCCGTAGCAGCGTCGCCAGACCACATCCCGCTGCGGAGACATGAATTGTCCGTGCCAGAGCCAGTCCGGCGGCTGTGGCGAGAGCATGTTTCCGGCCGTCGGTTCCACCTGTGCGCAACAGCAGAATCATATCTGCGCCCGGCACAAGATAAGCGATCACCAGTGCGCCTGCATAAATTCCAATATCGGGCATCACGCTCTCCTTATGAAAGGAAGATTACGCGTGGTGATGGACGCATGTCCTTGCGAATATACCTTTTTTGTTGGAGTATTTTGGCATAATAATGCGCAATATCCATTGATATGGAGAGATCATGCCAAAAGTATATTTGGACGCCATTGATCAGCGCATTCTGGCAGCGCTTCAACTCAATGGTCGGCTTTCAAATGTGGATCTGGCAGCAAAGGTGGGGCTTTCTCCATCGCCTTGTCTGCGGCGTGTGCGTTTTCTGGAGGAAATGGGCCTTATTTCCGGTTATCGTGCTACGCTGGAGCGCGAGAATATCGGGTTGGGTCTCACCGTATTTGTTGGGATAAAAGTGGAACGCCACGACGATGGTGTGGCAACGAATTTCCAGTCATCCATACAGAATCTTCCTGA
Organism: Acetobacter sp.; assembly: GCF_047721705.1. Classification (GTDB taxonomy): domain Bacteria; phylum Pseudomonadota; class Alphaproteobacteria; order Acetobacterales; family Acetobacteraceae; genus Acetobacter. The sequence goes on from NZ_JBDNXK010000063.1 coordinate 11,608, forward strand.
AGTGACCTCCTGTTATCTGGTTTCGGGTGAATCCGACTATCTGCTGGAAATTGTTGTGCCCGATCTCGCCGGATATCAGAAATTCCTTACAGACACTTTGCTGAAATTGCCGAATGTGCGTGATATCAGGAGTAATTTTGCCATTCAGAAAATAAAGGCTGCGTCACCGCTTCCTCTTGATCATCTACGTGATTGTGATTCAGATCACCAAAGATAGCTGGGTTTTTAGCAGTGTAATAAAATAAACGGCTCCCGCTGCGATCATACATTCCTCCGTTCCAAACTAAACTTTACCTTTTTCATATTTCGCTCTGTCCACAAGATTGTTCTGATGCAATAACAAAATTATCTTTCACGGATCAGCAGGGACGGTCATGACATCGCATGCACGGGTTCGGGCGGAGACGCGCAGGCAGTTTCTGACGCGCATTGGCGCCGCGGCGGGGAGTGTCGCGCTTTATCAGGCCATGACGAGTCTGGGTCATGCTCAAGGGACTGATTTTGCCGGTCCCCCCGTGCTGGATGGGGCGAAGCGCGGTACGCGGGTCGTAGTGCTGGGCGCCGGACTCGCGGGAATGCTGGCAGCGTATGAACTGCGGAAAGCGGGCTATGCCGTTACGATTCTCGAATTCCAGAACCGCAGCGGCGGTCGCAACATCACATTACGCGGAGGCGATACCGTCACGGAGATGGGCGGCGCAACGCAGAAAGTTGCGTTTTCCACCGGAAATTACCTGAATCCCGGTCCCTGGCGCATTCCCTATCATCATCAGGGGTTGCTGCATTACTGCCGGGCGTTCGGTGTGCAGCTCGAACCGTTTATTGAGGTCAATCACAATAGCTGGCTGCATTCGACAGGCCAGTTTGGCGGCAAAGCCATTCGCTATCGGGAGTTCAACAGCGATTTCAATGGTTTTACGGCGGAATTGCTGGCGAAGGCGGTAGATCAGCACAAGCTGGATGATCTTCTGACACTTGATGAGCGCGCGCATGTGCGTGACGCCATGAGCGGGTGGGGCGGCCTGAACCGCAATCTCCGTTATGAAAAAGGCGTGACCAGTTCACTGCGGCGAGGCTTCGGAAAAGCGCGGGGCGGGGGGCTGAGTGGTATTCCCGAGCCTTCCGGGCTGCTCGATCGGGGCGATGTCTGGAAGTCCGGTTTCTGGAACTGGCTGGCGTTTCATGAGACGTTGGACATGCAGACAACGATGTTCCAGCCAGTTGGTGGAATGGACCAGATCGGCAAGGCGTTTACCCAGCAGGTGAAGGATCTGATCCGACTCAACTGCAAGGTGACAGCTATTCACCAGAGCGATAAGGGCGTCACGGTCACTTACAACGACATGGCGCGGGGCGGTGCAACCCAACAAGCCGAGGCGGATTTCTGTGTCTGCACCATTCCGCTGTCCATACTCTCGCAACTCGATGTACAGGTCAGCGACGATCTCAAGGCCGCGATCGGCGCGGTGCCGTATGCTTCTTCCGTGAAGGTCGGTCTGGAGTTTCGTCGACGCTTCTGGGAAGAGGACGAGCAAATCTATGGCGGCATCAGCTTCACCGACCAGCCGATCGGGCAGATTTCCTATCCCAGCCACGGCGCGTTCAGCAAAGGGCCGGCGGTTCTGCTGGGTGGTTATATGTTCGGACCGCCTGCCTATGACTTCGCGGGCATGACGCCGCAGGAACGTATCGAGCAGGCGCTGGCTCAGGGTGCAGCCATTCATCCGCAATATCGCAAGGAGTTTCTCAACGGCGTGAGTTTCGCATGGAGCCGGGTGCCGTGGACCATCGGCTGCTGCTCCATGTGGAGCGAGGAAGCGCGCAAGATGCACTACAAGACGCTCTGCACGATGGATCGGCGCATCGTGCTGGCGGGCGAACACGCCTCCTATATCGGGTGCTGGCAGGAAGGTGCGATTCTTTCGTCGCTCGATGCGGTGACCCAGTTGCACAAACGGGCAAAGGGAGCCGCATGATGCGTGGGTTTCTTCTCGCAGCTTTCGCTGGGCTTTGTCTGGTGGTGGGTGTGGCGCAGGCCGATACATCAGGTGTCTTTTCCAGTGCGGGATCGGCGGAAGAGCTGAGCAGCGGCGAAGCGATTTACCGGCATGTGTGTCAGGGCTGTCATATGGCGGATGGGCGTGGCGGCACCGGGGCTGGCGCGAACATTCCGGCGCTGGCCAAAAATTCCCATCTCCAGAGCCCGTATTATCCGGCGTCCATCGTCCTGCATGGTTACGGCGCGATGCCTTGGTTTTCCGGTATGCTGGATGACAGACAGACGGCGGATGTTGTGAATTATATCCGCAGCCATTTCGGCAATAAATATACCGATGTGCTCAAGCCGCAGGACATCACGCCGATGCGTCCCGTCATCACGGAAGAGGAAGATTAGAATGAGCCATTATACGCGCAGGACCGCTTTCTGCCTTCTGGCGGCGATGGGATTGATGAGTAGCGTGGAAAGCCACGCCGCACCGAGCAGTGTCATTCGCTATCCGGTGCCGGATTTCCCCATTGCCTCGGCTGTCGAAGTGCCTGCCGGTTACGCGACAGTCTATCTCAGCGGCATGGGCGCCCCCGTGCGCGACTCCCATGCGCCCGCCCACAGCATTGCCGCCTATGGCGACATGGAAGACCAGACAACGGCGTCTCTCCAGCGTATCAGCGACCAGCTTGGTAAGATGGGACTGGGGATGGGCGATGTTGTGCAGATGCATATTTACATGGTGCCCGATCCAGCGACGAAGAAGCTGGATTTTGAAGGCATGATGCGGGGTTATCGCCGGTTCTTCGGGACTGCCGGGCAGCCTCAGTTGCCTGTTCGCTCAGCGTTCGCGGTGGCGCAGCTTGCCAATCCGGGATGGCTCATTGAGATTGAAGTGGTGGCGGCCCGTCCTCCTGCCAAATAGGGTGGTATGAGGGTGGCGCAATCCCATGATTGCGCCCCTGCCATCGTGCGTTAGACTGGCGGCAGATGTCCGTCACGCTCCCCTCTCCCCATGAAGCGCCTGCACTCGTCGCCGGTCATGGCTTCTTTTCGTGCCTCACTGCTGATGGCGAACTGCTGACGGTCAACCGGACGCGGGCGCGGCAGTTCATTCAGGAAGAATCGCCGCCGCTGGTCGTGCATGCGCCCGCCACGGCCCGGATGCTGGGCCTATCGCCACCTGGCCAGCCCGCGCCCTGGTTCGACCTGCTGGAACTGTTTGCGTTCGTGCACCCAGCCCGGGCTGTCGCCCCGACGCCGCGTGGACTGGCCATTGCTTTGGGGTTGGGCGATCTGAATGGGCGCAGAGTGGAAGCGGACACGCTGCCGGATCTCGCGGCGCGATTGTTGGCAGATTTGCGGACGCAGCGGAACGGCCCCGATCAGGCGTTTCTCGCCGCATTGGCCACGCGCCTGAGGCAGGCGGGATGGATCTGGAGTGGCGCTGTTCTCGAAGCGCTTGGTGTGGAAGCGCCTCCATCGCGTGACGCCATGCAGCCCGGCGAAGCGCTGCGAATCTGGAATGTGTTGCCGAAATGGGAGGATGGCGCGCCACGCTCTCCACCGGCGGCCAATCCGGTTACGCCAGCCGAAGCACGGGCGCGGCTTAGCGAGATTCTTGGCCCAGAAGCGGAAGTGCGTGTCGGGCAGGCGGATTTCGCTGACGTTGCTACTCATGCGTTCGCGCCGCGTGAAGGGGCAGGCTTCCCCAATGTCGTGCTGGCTGAGGCGGGGACGGGAACGGGTAAGACGCTGGGCTATATCGCGCCCGCAAGCGTGTGGGCGGAACGTAATGGTGGCACCGTATGGGTGAGCACCTACACACGTCACCTTCAGCGCCAGATTGAGGCAGAAACGGCCCGCTTGCATCCCGACCCCGCAGTGCGTCGCAATCGGGTGGTGGTGCGGAAGGGGCGCGAAAACTATCTCTGCCTGCTCAACATGGAAGAAGCCGTCAACATCGCGATGACGCGTGGTCCCGGTCCGATGATCGCGCTGGCGCTGCTCGCCCGCTGGGGCATGGCGACCTCGGAAGGGGACCTGTTCGGGGGCGATCTGCCCGGTTGGTTCGGCGACATTCTCGGTAACGGTGTGCTTTCCGCAACCGCTGATCGGCGCGGCGAATGTATTCACGGGGCGTGCCCGCACTATCAGCGCTGTTTTGTGGAGCATTCCATTCGCCGCGCGCAGGACGCCGATCTGGTGATCGCAAATCACGCACTGGTCATGAGCCAGGCGGCGTGGGCGCAATCGCAGGGACTGCCCGCGCTGGAACAGGGCGACCAGCCTGAGAAAGCGCCCGAAGAAGCTGTGCCCGATGAGGACGGTATCCCGACGCGCTATGTGTTTGACGAGGGGCATCATCTTTCCGATGCGGCCGATGGCGCGTTTGCGCTGGAACTTTCCGGTCTGGAAGCTGCCGAGCTGCGTCGCTGGCTGCTTGGTGCGGAAGGGAGTCGCTCCCGGGCGCGAGGCCTGCGCCGGCGTCTGGATGATCTGGTCGCGAACAATCCGCGTCTCGAAACGCCGCTTGATGCCGCGCTGCTTGCTGCAAAAGCGCTTCCGGCTCCCGGCTGGTCCGGTCGTCTCTGGATCGAACCGCTGGAGACGCCGGAGGCCGCAACTGAAAAGCCTGTTGCGCCGCTGGAGGATGTGACGCTCTCGCTCTTTCCCGCGCCTGAGCCGGTGCAACTCGTGGAACCCGTGATGGACAATCCCACGGAGACGTTCCTGCGGTTGCTGCGTGATCAGGTGCTGGCACGCACGCCCGGCCACGGTCCGGCACGGCGGAATGGCGCAGAATGCGATCTACATCCCATGATTCCGGGTCTTGCCGAGGCGGCTGACACGCTGGCCCGGGCTCTGAGTCGCATTGCAGAACCCCTGCGGGTTCTGGTCATGCGACTGGAGGATAAATTACGCGACGATACGGACAGCCTCGACACGGCCACCCGCGCCCGTATCGAAGCGATGATTCGTGCGCTTCAGCGTCGTGCTATCGGGCGTCTGGATGGATGGGTGTCAATGCTCAGCACGTTCTGCGTTCCGCCCGAAGAAGGGATCGTGCCGCAGTTCATCCGCTTCATCCGCATGGAGAGCCGCGAAGGGCAGCGACGCGGCGAACAGGATGTCGGGTTGCATCAACACTGGCTCGATCCGACTCTTCCTTTTGCTGCCGTGCTTGCCGCGCCGGCCCATGGTCTCCTCATCACGTCCGCAACCCTGCGCGACGAGACGGGAACCGACCATGATGCGGAGGCCGAACGTGTGTGGGAAGCGGCAGAAGCCCGCGTGGGTGCGAGTCATCTTCCGTCCCCCGCGCTCAGGGCCGCTCTGGCGAGCCCGTTCGACTATGCGCGACAGACGCGTGTGTTCATCGTCAACGATGTCGCCCATGATGATATCGAGACGCTCGCGGCGGCCTACAAGGCGCTGTTTCTGGCGTCAGGCGGAGGCGGGCTGGGACTGTTCACGGCCATTGAGCGGCTGCGCGGCGTGCATCGGCATATTGCAGCGCCGTTGGAAGAGGAGGGCATTCCCCTTTACGCCCAGCATGTCGATGCGATGGACAACACGACACTTGTCGATGTGTTCCGCACGGAAACGGATTCCTGCCTTCTGGGCACAGATGCCATGCGGGACGGCGTGGATGTGCCCGGCCATGCGCTGCGTCTCGTGGCCTTCGAGCGTGTGCCGTGGCCGCGTCCGGATATCCTGCATCGGGAGCGGCGCACGCATCTCTCACAGGGGCAGCCGAAACTTTATGATGACCGCATCGCCCGTCTGCGTCTACGGCAGGCTTTTGGGCGGCTTATCCGCGCACGCAATGATCGTGGCGTGTTTGTGCTGCTCGACCGCCGCACGCCGTCCCGACTTCTGAGCGCATTCCCGTCAGGTGTGATTCCCCATCGGTTGGGCATTGCGTCGGCTGTCGAGGAAATCCGGGCATTTTTTGAAGGTAACGCGTGAGTCATCACGCGGGAATACCTTGGCAAGAGCAGAAATCACCATGTCTGGGTCGGTTTTGAAATTTCCACGTTCGCATCCCGATTCAAATCAAAGGCGAGGCTGGCGCGCCGATATCGATGGATTGCGGGCGATTGCTGTTCTGAGTGTGGTTTTTTATCACGTTTTTCCCGCCCTTGTTCCGGGAGGATTTGTCGGGGTCGATGCTTTTTTCGTTATTTCCGGCTTTCTGATTACGGGGCATCTTTTCGACCATTACAATAAAGGCCGAACCAGTCTTCTGGATTTTTATCTCCGTCGAATATGTCGGCTTTTGCCAGCGCTGCTCTGTGTTCTGAGCGGAACATTGATTCTCGGGTTCTTCACGCTTCTACCAGTGGAATTCGCGGGACTGGGGAAAGATGTGAGTGCTGCATCTCTTTTCGTGCCGAATGTTCTACTGTGGCATGAGCAGGGCTATTTCGATCGCGCTGCTGCGCTTAAACCTCTGCTGCATTTATGGTCTCTCGGTGTCGAAGAGCAGTTTTATCTGATCTGGCCGCTGGTTCTGATGGGCATCTGTTGGTTGCGTGCGCGGCGGATGTGGGTATTTACGGGAGTTTTTGTTCTTTCTTTTCTTCTCAGCTATTTTTTTTCCTTCACTGATCCCGAGGCCGGGTTTTATCTGCCGTTCAGTCGTCTGTGGGAATTCCTGCTCGGTGGCGGCGTGGCTTTTTTACAGAATGATAATTTTTCTCGAAGCGGAAAGAAGTTATCGCCGCAATGGCGGACTATGCTTTCAATTGGAGGGGCTCTGGCTTTTGTGCTGGCCCTGACAGGCTTACGCCCCGGACAGTTTTTCCCGGGACCATTTGCTCTTCTGCCCGCTGGTGCAACGGCCATGCTGCTGGCCGCAGGGATGGATGGCGTTGTGAATCGCGGGTTGCTTTCAAGGCGTCCTTTACGTCGGATCGGGTTGAGCAGTTATCCTGTCTATTTATGGCATTGGCCTTTTATAAGCTGGCATCACATTGTTTATGGTCTGGGAAATCTAGGCAACAGAGCCGGTCTGTTTCTTATCGGTGTTTCATTGATGCTGGGGTGGTTGACGTCAGAAATCGTGGAACGGCCTTTCCGTATTCAGCGGCACCGGGCACAAAAAGCGTTAGGCTTGTTGCTGGCTCTCAGTATCCTGTGTGGGGCCGGGTTTGTCGTCTGGCAGCGTCAGGGGTGGCCGGAGCGGTTTGGATCAGCAACGGCTGGTATAAATGTCGGCCGGATAAATCTGGCTGTAAAACAAGGGATATTTTCCAGAACGCCGCATATGAAGGTCCGTAAGGAAAACGGTATCACTATTGCAACCATAGGGAATGCCGGAAGCACCGTCATGCTGACGGGAGACAGTTTGGCATTTCAATGGGGGCCGCGTGTTGAACGGCTTTTTGTCGAAGGGCATTTGAAGCATACGGTTGTCTTTGTTTCTGGTCCTGCCTGTAGTCCATTTTTGAAAAAAGATTATTCATCACAATTCGAATTCTGCAAAGCAATGCCTGATATTCAACGGCAGGTGATACAGAAATACCATGTGGAGACCATCATTGCTGGAGCGGCATGGCCATCTGTTGTCCTTCAGCATTTGAGAGATCAGGATTCTTTCATAAAAGAGATTTCCGAGCAGATCAGGGGTTTTTCTGTTCTTGGAGTAAAGAAGATCTGGCTGATTCTTCCAACGCCGATAGACACGCGTTTTGACCCGGCACGGTTTGTTCAGCGTAGTTTGTGGCGCACAAGCGTAAATGAGGAGGCGATTAGATCTGGCGTGTCGGTAGAGGAATTACGCCGTTCTTCTGAAGATATGAGAAGGATGCTTCGTGCCATTGCGCAACAGGCTGGCGCGGGTGTCATTGATCCTTATCCCGATATTTGTGGGAGTACACCATTGTGTTCTGTTCTAGATGCGGATGGTGAACCGAAATATGCGGATATGAGCCATCTGAGGCCTAATTTTGTGAGGAATAATATACACTTTCTTGATTTTATATTAACTGGTGGTGAAGATAATATTTATAGAAAATAAATTTAAATCAATAATTGACCTGATTGTTAACCATATTTTATTAAACTATGTGAT
>NZ_JBDNXK010000064.1:0-18882 GCF_047721705.1 Acetobacter sp.
TCCCGAGGGAGAGTGACATGAGCGCAAGCGAATACAAGCGTCAGGCAGCGGAATTTGCGGCCGAAATGGTGACGGACGGTATGGTGGTGGGCCTCGGGACGGGGAGTACGGCCGCGTTTGTGGTGGATGCCTTGGGGCGTCGTCACAAGGAAGGCCTGCGTTTCGTCGCCATTCCCACTTCGGTTGCAACGGAGACACAAGCGAAAGGACTGGGTATCCCGCTGACGACTTTTGCCGATCACGCCACTGTTGATCTGACCATTGATGGCGCTGACGAAATCCAGCGTGGTACGCTCAATCTCATCAAAGGTCTTGGCGGAGCGCTCCTGCGCGAAAAGATCGTGGCGGCGGCGTCTTCACGGCTGGTGATCATTGCGGATGAAAGCAAGCTTGTGGATCATCTTGGCGAAAAGTGCCTGCTTCCGGTTGAAGTCACACCATTTGGCTGGGAAGCGACGGCGCGTCATCTGGAGAAGGTTGGCGCGTCTGCTTCGCCCCGCCGTCTTCGTGATGGTGCGTTTTTTGTCAGCGATGGCGGAAATCTGATTCTCGACTGTCATTTTCATGAGATTTCCAATGCCGCCAAGTTGGAGCAGGATATCCGCTCTATCGTCGGTGTGGTGGAATGCGGTCTGTTTGTCGGACTGGCGGCGGAAGCGGTTGTTGCAGGCCCGCAGGGTGTCTCGCGTCTTACTGTTGGCGGTGTCGCCAGCGTTTAAGGAGAGACGACGGCATGGCGCAGTCTGGTCAGGCTGAGATCCCACCTCGGATTATTGTTGTGATGGGGGTCTCGGCGAGTGGCAAGACAGCGCTCGCCGGGAGACTGCACGCTGCTCTTGGCTGGCCATTTCAGGATGCTGACGATCTTCATCCCCCGTCCAACATCGAAAAGATGGCAGGCGGTACGCCGTTAACAGATGATGATCGTATTCCGTGGCTGGAAATCTGCGGGCAGTGGATCGCCGATCAGGCGCGGGCAGGACGGGGGGGCATTCTCGCCTGTTCCGCTCTGAAGAAACATTATCGCGATATTCTCAGAAAAGCTGATGGTCCCATTACTTTTCTGTTCCTGAGAGTGCCGCGCCCCGAACTTGAACGGCGCATGCATGGGCGTAGAAAACATTTCATGCCCGTTTCTCTTCTCGATAGTCAGCTTGAGACACTTGAAGAGCCATACGAAGAGGATGATGTCCTCGTTGTCGACGCGGTTGGCTCCCCCTTAAATGTCACTGCTCATGTGCTCCGTTTGTTGGAAGAGAATTCCAAACAGCAACGCTAAAGACTGGAAAGTTTATCCAGAAAGCGCCCGCGAAATATCTCTGCAAGCACACCGATTTTCCAGAATGGATGAAACGGGATGGTTTTGATCGGTGTGAAGGGAAACAGCGGTGGAGCATCGTCGGTCAGATAACGCGCGATCTCCCGTCCTGTCAGCGTTGCCAAAGCGACGCCGCGCCCATTATAGCCCAATGTCGCAAGGAGCCCCGGTGCGGGCTGATGCCAGTGCGGGAAATGGTCGAGCGTGATGGCCAGTTGTCCGTTCCATCCATAAGGCCATGTTACGGTATTGCGCAGTGCAGGCCAGAGTTTTTCCGCATACTCTATAAGGAATGGAAACATGGCGGCCCCTTGTGCGGGGTGAGAGAAGGACCGGCCTCCCATAAGCAGTCGGCCTTTGATATCCACCCGATAGTAGGCTGTTATATGCCCCAGTTCGTATAGAACCTCTCCCTGAGATAGGATTGTCGCGCGTAGGTCAGCAGGGAGTTCCGAACTGGCCACAATGCCGCTGAAAACGGGCACGATTGACCGGCTCAACGGCTTGATGAGAGAGCCACTATAACCGTTGGTGGCAACGACAACGTTTTTTGAACGAATGATGCTGCCACTGCGTGTTTCCACATGCCATGTAGCTCCTTTTCGCCCCATGCGTGCGACAGGACTGTTGGAGTATATCTTTGCGCGAGCCTTGGTTGCTGCCTGAGCGAGGCCGAGTGTGAAGGCCAAAGGATCGATCTGGCCTCCACGTGCATCCAGCTGAGCGGCTACGTGTTTCTGTGTGCCGGTACGTGCCTGAATGGCATTCTGATCCAGCCAGCTGACCGGCCAGTTTCGTTTCCGGCATTGGTCTGTCAGGTCTTTCAATGCCTTGATCTGAGAGGCGCTTGTTGCGGCCCGAAGTGTGCCGCCGCGGATGGAATTGCAGTTTATGTCATGTCTTTTTATTAGATCGAAAATAAGGTCTGGGGCGTTCCATGCCAGATCGACCAGTCGTTTTCCCGTCTGTTCACCAAAGTGCTGTTCGACCTCATCGGGAGATAATTTCAGACCGGGATTGATCTGACCGCCATTGCGACCGGAGGCGCCCCAGCCCGGGCCTTTTGCTTCCAGCAGCACCACATGCACTCCGCGTTCTGCAAGATGAAGTGCTGCGGAAATACCTGTCAGGCCTCCACCCACAATCGTCACATCGGTATCTACAATGCGTTCGGCGGCGGCGAAACCACAGGAAGATGACATGTTCTCAGCTTCGTACAGGCTGCCGATTTTCATGGTGTTTCCTCTATTTGCAAGCATCATGGTTTGCTGAGCCGCCTGTTCACAGGGTTTCCGCCAGCCATCCCGCTATGAGGCGACTGGTTGCATTCTGTTTTGTGCGATGGGGAAGGACGACATTGTAAGAGCTTGTCGACTCAATGGCGATATCGCCTAATTGAACGAGGGACCGCTGTTTGAGCAGGTCCGCGATCAGAATATTCCAGCCTAAAACCACTCCCTGGCCCATTTTCGCGGCTTCCAGCGCATCGGTATAATGATTGAAACGCAGGGTGGGGGAAGGAACACGCACGGCGATATCCGCCTGAGCAAACCATTGGCTCCATGAATACCACGAGCGGTCGGAGACCTCATTTTCGATCAGTTCTCGCGGAGCCTGCAGGAAGGTTTCGGGCTCATGGAATGTTTGAGACAATGTCGGTGAACACACAGGGAAAATGAGATCTGATCGGGATGAGACGACTTCGGCATCCTCGAAAGGCGGTATGCCGAAGCGCACGGCGAGATCGACCTCTCCCGCATTGAGATTGAACCGTGCGTCCTGCGACACGACCCGCACCTGTATGAAGGGAAATTGCTGTCGAAGAACACTCAGTCGTGGCAGCAGCCAGAGAGAAGCGAAGGAAAGGCTTGCACCTAGCGTGACAGTTTCTGTCTTTGCAAAAGATTGAGCCTGTTCAACGCTTTGTCGGATTGCAGCGAAGCTGCTGGCAAGGGATGTGACCAGCGTTGCACAGACAGGCGTTGGCTCAATGGAGCGGTGTCGGCGGATGAAGAGTTGCGTTCCGAGTTGCGCCTCAACAGCAGCGATCTGGTGACTTACGGCGGCCTGTGTGACGCCGAGTTCTTTTGCTGCGAGTGTGACACTGCGATGGCGTGCGGTCGCTTCCAGCATGATCAGGGCGTTGAAGGAGGGAATGGACTTTTTCAGACTCTCCAACAGGCTTCTCCATGAGATGCTTTGGCGCATATGGAAGTCTGTCCATATGTTGTTTCTCTTGCATAACATTTTCTCATGCGAGAGCGAAATTTTTTTCCCGTTGAAGAGCGGCCCTGAACAGGAGATCATTCCTGAAATGAAACGACAGGATGGAGGCCTCCATGGCTCCCGTTTGCAAGACAATTTCAGAACTGCTGGACGAGCGCCGACCGGGCCATTCACTGCCGTCCGGTCTCTATACGCGTCGCGATGTCTTTGATGCTGACATGGACGTTTTTTTCGGCCGTCACTGGATCAATATCGGTCTGGAATGTGATGTGCCGGAAGCCGGAGATGCGCTGGCGATCGAGGTGGGGCTGTCCAGCCTGATTCTTCTTCGCGATGACGATGACAGGATCAGGGTGTTTCATAACGTATGCCGCCATCGCGGGGCGAGAATACTTGATCCCGGGCCGACCATGGTCGCCAAGCTCGTCTGCCCTTATCATCAATGGACCTACGAACTGTCCGGCGAGCTGCTTCACGCGCCCCATATGGGTGTTGATTTCGATAAATCATGCAGTGGGCTGAAGCCGATCAATTTCGTCTCTGTCGGCGGCCTGATCTACGTCTGTCTTTCCGACACGCCGCCTGCGGATATTTCCGATCTGGTTGAAACCATGGAGGCGCGTCTGGCGCCCTATGACATTCGGAATGCAAAAGTTGCCCGACAGGTTGATGTCATTGAGGAAGGCAACTGGAAGCTGACGATTGAAAACAATCGGGAATGTTACCACTGCTCCGCCAATCATCCGGAACTTTGCGTGTCCTTTATCGATCTGGATTTCGGCTATGACCCTGCCGAACTGGCCGAAGAAGACAGGGAGATGGCTGTCGCCCACCAGACGCTCTATCGTGAGAAAACGGCGGAGTGGGAAGGGGCGGGCTACCAGTCTGCGGCGGTCGAGCATGTGCGGGATTGCGACACCAACTTCCGCACGCAGCGCCTTATCATTGCGGGTGCAGGAGAATCGCAGACACCTGATGCGACGGCGGCCAGTGATCGTCTGTTAGGGTCCATGACCCGCAAGGATCTGGGCGACACACATCTCTGGGGGCATAACTGCTGGAATCACTTCATGGGGGATCATGCTGTCACGGCGATCGTTATCCCTCTGGGGCCGGACAGAACGCTGGTTCGCACCAAATGGCTCGTTCACAAGGATGCCGTGGAAGGTGTGGATTATGATCTCGAAAAGCTGACAAGCGTGTGGATCGCTACGACAGATCAGGATGCCGATCTGGTTGCGCGTTCACAGGCCGGTGTTTCGGACCCGGCCTATGTGCCGGGGCCCTATTCAAAATTCACTGAGCAGCAACTGGACTATTTCGCAACATGGTATGTGCGGCAGATGAAGGCTCACGGATACTGAGCTCTCAGCCTTTTTCCTTTGCCTTGACCTCGCGCCAGACGTCATCGAGTTGTTCGACCGTGCAGTCCGATGGCGTGCGGCCGGTGGCGGCAAGCGTGTCTTCCAGTGCTTCAAAGCGGCGGGTGAATTTGGCGTTCGCCTGTCGCAGGCATGCTTCGGGGTCAAGTTTCAGGCGCCTTGCAAGGGAAGAAACTGCAAACAGCAGATCGCCGATCTCGTCCTGTAGCGCTTCCTGATTGCCGGAGGCGATCTCGGCCTCCACCTCGGCAATTTCCTCATGCACCTTGGCGACCACGCCTGAGACTTCCGGCCAGTCGAAACCAACGCGGGCGGCCCGGGACGCCAGCTTGCTGGCTCGCAGAAGGGCGGGAAGGGCAAGCGGGATCCCGGCAAGCGTGCCATGTTCCGAGCGGGCCTGACGCTCGGTTTCCTTCGTCATTTCCCATTGCGCCGTCAGGGCGTTGCTGTCGCCGCGGATGTCCTGAGCATCTCCAAACACATGCGGATGGCGACGCTCCATCTTATCGCAGATGCGGCGTGCGACTTCCGCGAAGTCAAAGCGATCATTCTCTTCCGCCATGCGTGACTGGAAAACCACCTGCAAGAGAAGGTCTCCCAGTTCATCCGCGACCTCGCTCCACGACTGCCGCTCAATGGCATCAGCGACTTCATAGGCTTCTTCAATGGCATAAGGCGCGATGGTGGCAGGAGTTTGCTGGATGTCCCACGAGCAGCCTGTTTCCGGATTGCGCAACTGTTCCATGATTCGCAGCAGACGCTCCAGTTCATGGCCGCCGTCAGCCTGCGTCGTGGTCATGAATGCGTCGGAAGGGAAGGATTTGCTCATGCTGCTGTCCACCAGAAAAAAGAACAAAAAGCGTCAGGGTGGCGCTCCGGGGTAAGATTAGGAAACCATATATGAACGCGACCTGAACAGACAGGTCGGGGGCTGTTTTGACGTCCATGCAGCCATGAGAGACAATTGTGGCATGGTGACCCGTTCCAGCAAAAAAGTAGATTCGTCGAAATTGAGTGCCGAGGCAGACTGTCTGCCCAACGGCACCGCCATTGCGCGGCGAGACATGACGAAACCCGAGATCAGGCGTTTTCTTGCCGATCTTGCAAAAACATGGCCCGATGCAGAGACCGAGCTGGTCTTCAGCACGCCCTATCAGCTGCTGGTCGCCACTGCGCTTGCGGCGCAGGCAACCGACAGTTCCGTCAACCGCGTGACCCCGGCGCTGTTTGCTCTGGCACCGGGTCCGGCGGAGATGGTGGCATTGGGAGAAGAGGCTGTGGGCGAGCATATCCGCACCATCGGTCTCTGGCGGAACAAGGCGAAGAATATTGTCGCCATGTCACGTCAGTTGGTCGAACAGTACGGTGGAGAAGTGCCGACTACACGGGAAGCGTTGGAAGAATTGCCGGGGGTTGGCCGCAAGACGGCGAATGTCATCCTGAACGTGGCATATGGGCTGCCCGCGATGCCGGTGGACACGCACTGCTATAGGCTGGCGAACCGGACCGGCCTTGCACGTGGCAAGACGGTGCTGGATGTGGAGAGAGGACTGGAGGAGAGGATCCCGCGCGAACTGCTGCGGGACTCGCATCACTGGCTGATTCTTCAGGGGCGTTATGTCTGCAAGGCGCGCCGTCCGGAATGCTGGCGTTGCGCGGCGGTGCAGGATTGTCTGTATCCCGACAAGGAGCTTGTTGCTCCCAAGCGGGCCAAGGCTTAAAAAAGGCGCATATTCTGTGGGATCGGGGCTTTCCTGCCGAAAGAAAACCGCAATTTTCGTGAAGAGTTCACATAAGCGGGAAAGTAATCCGGTATACTGTTGCGCAATGTTTTGTCATGATCTAGTTGCACTGCATGTATCGCATGGACGCATGGTCTCTCTCGGCGCGTGAGTGTCGACAGAGAGGCTTTCGCGCGTCGGCACCGCAACGGCTTCTGTTGAAAAGGTAAGAACTTGGAGTCTTTGAGGCTGAAGCTTGCTGAATCGCTTCTGCGTTCGAAGCGACATGGTCAGACAATTGGAAACAGAGCCAGCATAACAATTGTATCGCTATTAACGGCGACGTTGTCGGCTCATGCGGCGGCCGTGCCTGATGTTCGGCATGATCCAGATGGTGATATCATTGTCAGAGAAGGCTCGCCGGTCGACAAGCGCCTTACCGTTGAGGCCGTGACGTTTAACAGATGGAACCGCGGAACAGGTGCTCCCGGCGTCATCGTTGCGGAGCCCTCCCGGAATGTCACCGTTTTTTCCCCGGCCACGGGACGGGTGCTGGATGTGGCCGTGCGTGCTGGCGAGCATGTGGAGGCCGGAGACGAGATCGCACATATCGTCTCGGCCGATGCCGCGCAGGCCTCCGCGGATGAAATGAAGGCGCAGGCCGCACTGGATCTCGCCAAAAAAACGCTGAAGCGCGCGCAGGCAGTTCTTGCCGCGGGGGGCGATGCGGTGCGGGATGTGGAAAGCGCACGCGCAGCCTATGAGCAGGCGCAGGCCGAGGAAAAACGGACGCAGAAACAGATCGACGCCCTTTCCACCGTCGAGGGGGCTGATGGAGTCATCACGCTGCGCTCCCCCATCGAAGGGGATGTGGGCAGCGTCAACACGACTGCCGGTATGAATGTTGTCGATCTCACGCAGCCATTGGCCGTGGTGACGAACATCGCTGAAGTCTGGGCCGTGGCGAGCGTGCCTGAGCGCGACACGCGCAATGTGGAACTGGGGCAGGCGATCAACCTGACGCTTCCCGCATTCCCCAATCAGGTTTTCCATTCCACGGTGTCCGGTATCGAACCGATCATGCAGGCGGATACGCAGGTGCTGATGGTGCGGGCGATTTTGCCCAATCTCGATCGCAAGTTACATCCGAACATGTATGCCAACATGGTGGTGGAGGCGCCCCAGCCATCGACCATTGCCGTGCCACAATCCGCGCTGGTGATGAACAATGACAGTGTGACAGTCTTTGTCGAGGTCCGTCCGCATGTCTATCGGCGCCGTGCCGTGAAGGTGATTTATGACGACGGGCCGCTTTGTCGGGTGACGGAAGGACTTTCGCCACAGGACCATGTCGTAACGACGGGCGCGGTGCTGCTGAACGATGGTTAGTGCCATTATCGCAGGGTGCCTGCGCCAGCGTAAGCTCGTTTTTCTCGGTGCCCTGCTGCTTGCCCTTGCTGGTCTGTTCGCATGGCGCAACATCGCAATCGAAGCCTATCCGGATCTGAACGCCGTCACGGTGCAGGTCACCACGCAGGTGCCCGGCCTCGCTGCGGAAGAGATCGAACAGCAGATTACCGTTCCGCTGGAGCGACAGCTTGCCAGTACGCCCGGCATTGTGGACTCCCGATCCAGCAGCACGTTTGGCCTCTCGCTGATCACGCTGATCTTCAAGGACGGAACGGATATCTATTTTGCGCGTCAGCGGGTGACGGAGCAACTAGCCCAGGTCACCTTGCCATACGGCGCGGCTCCGGGGCTTGGACCTGTCACCGGGCCTTCAGGCGAAATCTACCGCTATACGCTGGAATCCGATCGCGCCAACCTGATGCAGCTATCCGACATCCAGCGCTGGATTGTCATGCCCGCGCTGCAACAGATTCCGGGTGTGGCGGCGGTCAATAATTTCGGCGGATTCACCAAGGAATATCAGCTCGTTCTCACACCGGGCGCGCTTCAGCGTTACGGCATCGGCCTGAACGATGTCATCACCGCGATGCAGAACAACAATGCCAATGCGGGTGGTGGACGGGTCACGCGGGGCGAGCAGTCTTACGTAGTGCGCGGCTCGGGGCTTGTGCGCACACTGGAAGACATGGGGCAGATCGCTGTCTCCCAGCATCATGGCGTTCCGATCCTGCTGAATGATCTCGGGCGGCTCCAGATGGGGCATCAGGTTCGTGAGGGCATTCTGGGCAAGGACGCCAGCCCGGATGCGGTCGAAGGGATCGTAACGATGCTCACGGGGCAGAATGCCTCTCTCGTGCTGGCGCATCTGCATGACACCGTGAAGCAGCTTCAGAAACAGCTTGATCCGATGGGCGTGCGGATCGTGCCCTATATCGACCGTGACACGCTGGTGAACGCCACGACCGAAAAGGTCATGGATACCGTGTTCAAGGGCGTACTGCTGGTCATCGTCGTGCTGCTGGTGTTTCTGGGGAGTCCACGCAGCGCGCTTGTGGCGGCGGTGACGATTCCGCTGGCACTGGCGATGGTGTTTGTCCTCATGGATCTTCTGGGGATGCCGGCGAACCTCTTCTCGCTGGGCGCCATCGATTTCGGCGTGGTTGTTGATGGCGCCATTGTGGTGACGGAATCCATCCTGCGTATTCGCGAAGAGCGGCCGCAGAAGATGATCGAGATGAAGGATATTCTCGGCGTTACCAATCATATTGGCCGCTCGATCCTGTTTTCCACGCTCATCATCATCGTGGCCTACAGCCCGTTGTTCGCCTTCGAAGGGGCGGAGGGCAAGCTGTTCCGGCCCATGGCCTTCACGGTCAGCTTCGCGTTGTTCGGCGCGCTACTGAGCGCAACGATGCTGACGCCGGCGTTGGCGTGGCTGGCCATGCGCAAGCCACACCGGCTGTTTCACAACAAGCCGCTCGAATGGCTGCATCGCCAGTATCTCCACTGGCTGGGCCACATCGTGGACCGTCCGTTTATCGCTTACATGGGTGGCGCGGTTGCCTTTGCGCTCGTCATCGTGCTGGGCCTGAGCACAGGGCGCGAATTTCTACCGGAACTTGATGAAGGGGCGTTGTGGCTTCAGGTGGGGCTGCCGTCAGGCATTTCTCTGGACAAGGCCAGCGCGATGGCAGGCGAAGTCCGCAATGTGGTGCGCACTTTTCCTGAAGTATCCTACGCGATCACCCAGTTGGGTCGGAATGATTCCGGCACTGATCCGTGGACACCTTCGCACATTGAAATGCCGGTCGGTCTGAAGCCCTATGACACATGGCCCAAGGGTGAAAGCAAGGCGCAGTTCGAAGCCAAGCTGCGTGAGCGCCTGCGTCAGGTTCCCGGCATCAGTTTCGATATCAGCCAGCCGATCGAAGACGGCATGAACGATCTCGTCGGGGGTGCGCATTCTCCGCTGGTGCTGCGCGTCTATGGCGACAATTTCCGCGAACTGCGTCGTATCGGTGACGAGATCGTGCGGGTTCTGCGCACTGTACCGGGTACACAGGATGCGTCCATCTTTCAGGGACCGGAAATTCCCGAACTGTCCGTGTCCGTCGATCGTGAGGCCATGGGCCGGTATGGCGTGACCGTTTCCGACGTCATGGCCGTGGTGCAGAATGGCATTGGCGATGCACCCGTGACGCAGGTCTATGTGGGCGACCGCACCTACAACATGACTGTGCGGTTTCAGCCGGAGGAGGCATCAAATCTCCAGAAACTGAGCCATCTGCCCCTGACGGGCACATCTGGCGATCATATTCCGTTAGAGGCGGTGGCGCACATTCGTCTGGAGACGGGCGAAAGCAATATCTCGCACGAATATAACCGACGCCAGATCACCATTCGCGTCAATAACGGCGACCGGCCCCTGTCGCAGTATCTGACCGATGCGCAGACCCGCATCGACCGCCAAGTGCATTTCGATGCCTCGAAATACCGGCTGGAATGGGCGGGTACGTTCCAGCAGCAGCAGCGGGCGCAGAAGCGCCTCGGTGTTGCGCTGGCCATCATGTTCGGCGTGATGCTGCTGTTGCTGTTCGGTGAATTCCGGGTGTTCCGTCAGGCCATTCTGGTGCTGGGCGTGGTGCCGCTGGCGACGCTTGGTGGCCTGATCGCGTTGCATGTTCGTGGCGAGACGCTGAACGTGGCGACGGTGGTGGGCTTTATCGCGCTGTTCGGTGTGGCGATTCAGAATGGCATCATCATGATCTCGAACATCAATCGTCTGCGTTCAGAAGGAAATTCACTGCGTGACGCGGTGCTGGAAGGAGCGGGTGAGCGTTTCCGTCCAGTACTGATGACGGCGACGGTGGCCTCCGTCGGAATGCTCCCCGCCGCCATCGCCACGGGCATTGGCACGGATGTGCAACGTGGGCTCGCCACAGTCGTGGTCGGTGGTCTCGGTATCGCCACCCTCCTGACGCTTTTCATTCTGCCAACCTACTATGCCGAGCTCGAAGCAGCTGTTGATCGTCGCAGACGCAGGAACGAGGAGCGCGAGCACGCATCAGGCGACGAAATGGATCGCAACCGATGATGAGAAAGCTGCTCTTCACAACATGCGCGGTTCTGCTCGCGGGGTGCGCGGTTGGTCCCAATTTCCATCGACCCACAGCACCGCAAACCTCTTATCTGCGTGGCGGCCTGCCTGCCGATAGCGGCGGTGCGCCGAAGGCATCCGCGACTGATACGGCTCAGAATGGGGATCAGCAGTTTCGTGTGGGGGCGAATATTCCAGCGGAATGGTGGCACCTGTTCCATTATCCGGAACTGGACCAGCTTCTGAAGCGGGTGCTGGAGCGTAACCAGACGCTGGAAGCGGCCAAGCAGTCATTATATGCCGCACAGCAGGACAAGCTGGCATCGGAAAGTGCGCTTTATCCGTCTGTCAGTGGCTATTTTAATCCGGCACGTTTCAAGACTTCCCGCGCTTATTCCAATGTGCCGATGGCCAATTCATGGCTTTACAACATGCACACGGCGCAGCTGAACATTTCCTATTCACCCGATATCTGGGGTGGGGTGCGGCGGCAGGTGGAGGCTGCGGCGCAGGAGCGGGAAGCGCAGAAATATCAGATGGAAGCGATATGGCTGACACTCACCAGCTCGGCGGTGGATGCAGCGGTTTCCTATGCCATGGTGCGCGATGAAATCCGGACGACCGAGACGCTGATCGGTGAGCAGGAAGAGGTGCTGAAATCCACTCAGTTCCAGAACCAGCTCGGTTATCTTTCCATGGCGGACGTGGCGCAGCAGCAGACTCTGCTGGCCCAGACGCGGGCGACGCTGCCCCCGCTGCGTCAGACATTGGTGACGCTCCATAACGAAATCGCGGCGCTGGCGAACGACATGCCCGATACGCCCACCCCGGAATTCGAACTGGATCGTTTTCAGCTGCCGGCGGAATTGCCACTCAGCCTGTCTGTCCAGCTTATCAACCAGCGCCCGGATATTCGCACGGCGGAGGCCTATTATCACGAGGCCTGCGCGCATGTGGGTGTCGCTATCGCGAACCGTCTGCCCAATGTGCAGCTTGGGTTTTCACCGGGTTTTGCCGCAGCGAGTATCGCGCAGATGGCGGCGCCGGGCTACGGCCAGTGGGAACTGGCGGCAATGCTGACGCAGCCGTTGTTCGATGGCTTCGAGCTTCAGCACAAGGAAACCGCTGCGCGTCGGCAATATGATGAAGCGGCGGCCCAGTATCGGGCGACGATCACCACGGCCATCGAGGATGTTGCGAACAGCCTGAGTGCGATCCGCAATGACGCGGATACGCTGAAACTGACGGATGACGCAGCGCAGGCCGCGACGCGCAGCGCGAATATCGCCCATATGCAGCTCCGTCTGGGGGATTCCAGCCGGGTGATGATGCTCAACGCGCAGCAGGCGGCCTTACAGGCACAACTGGCGCTTGTGCAGGCGCGGGCCGCGCGTCTTTCCGATACGATCGGACTGTTTCAGTCCCTTGGCGGAGGATGGTGGAACCGCACGGACGACCCTGCCAACAAGAGCCGCGCGGGTGGAAAAGGACAGAAGAAAGCGTAAGCACCTTCAGTGCGTGTGGCTCCTGTCTGACCCGCTGCGGGGAAAGGAGAGCGCACGCCAGACAATGCTCCATACGAACATGTCACCCGCACCGATCAATCCACACATCGCCACATTGAAGAGATCCCGCTTTCCGGGCGCGATCAGGCCCGAAAAAACAGCGGGATTGAGTGCGTAGAGAAATGTCAGAACAAGTGTGCTCAGCACCGCGCCCGTAGCGAAAACGAGGGTGATGCGACTGCGCAGAGTATATTCCTCCAGCAGTTCAGGTGCATCATTTCCCAGCATTTTGCTGAAGGGAAGCCATGCGCCGAGCATGGCGCTGATCATTCCGAATATCCACACCCGAAAAGCGTGCTGGCTCATGAATGTTCCTGGCAGGAGAGGAAGCGGTTGTGGATTCCAGAAGGAGGTAATCGTAAATTCCATTGCTGCGATGCCGAGCAGAACGAGAAGGGCCTGTAACCAGATGCCGACGGCCTTGCGATAGACAAATCCGGAATTGACGAAAGGATTGACCAGCCGAAGCTGCTGGAGAGACCAGATCGTGTCGTTCAGACGGGTAACGGTTCCCGTCAGAAACCGGCGACGTATTTTCCAGAAACGTCGGTTTTCCATATTGGTAATCAGTACGGCTATTTCCTGCTCGATTTTCCACAGGATAAGACGTTTCGTAGCGATATCTTCCATGCACAGAAGTTCATTCAGGCGCAGCTTCAGCAGGGCTGCTTCATCCGGTTTCTTTTCGAGCAGACTGCGCGTGTAGCAGGCGATCAGAATATCCGGCCTGTTCTGTTCCAGAGCGACGGGGAGGGAAGGGAGTGAGGGAATATTCGTTGCACCTGTCATCTCTCATCTCTCGAAAGGCTGTTATGCTGCTCCCTTGACCAGCAAAGGCATGAACACCAGTTAAGCAATTAGCCTGATGATGTGGCGGCCTTGAGGCGGTCCGCATCAATGGCAGTGGAAAGCGGATTGAACGGTGCATTAAGGGTGGAGCGGGTTTCTGTTTCGGCCTGTGTGCGCTAGACCTGTGATGTGATGGCCCGCATGATGTGCCGTGGCATCGCCAGCGAAGCAGGATTGTAGATGACGGACTATATAATTGGTCAGAACCGCCCGGCTCACCCAGGGCAGGCAGGCGGTGCGTCTCCGGCGCCAGCAGGTGGCGACATCATCATGGATGGCACTGAAGCCAATTTCATGCAGCTGGTGCTGGAAGCCAGTCGCAATGTCCCTGTTCTGGTCGATTTCTGGGCTGACTGGTGCGGCCCCTGCAAACAGCTGACGCCGGTTATCGAGCGTGTGGTAACGGCTGCCAAAGGCCGTGTCAGACTGGTGAAAGTCGATATCGAGGCGAATCGTTCGCTTGCCGCCCAGTTGACACGTCTTGGCCTCCCGCTTCAGTCAATCCCGTTGGTGGCGGCCTTCTGGAAAGGGCAGATACTCGATCTGTTTCAGGGGGCTCTGCCGGAAAGTCAGGTCAAGCAGTTTGTCGAAGCCGTGCTCAAGGCATCTGGCGGTGGCACATTGCCCACCGCTGATCTGCTGAATGAAGCACGCGTGGCCATGGAAATGCAGCATTACGCGAAGGCTGCGGAACTGTTTTCCTCCGTGCTGGAAGATGAGCCGGAAAATCCGACGGCGTGGGGCGGTCTGGTCCGCGCGATGCTCGATCTTGACGATGAGGAAGCCGCCGCAGCCGCACTGGCGGATGTGCCTGAGAAACTCAGGTCAAACCCGGAAGTCGAAGGAGCCGCCGCAGCGCTGGAACTCAAACGGGAAGGTCGGCGCGTAGCGGGAGAGGCAACGGAACTGCGCAAGCGGATCGAAGCCAACCCGGATGATTTCGAGGCACGGATGGCGCTTGCCAACGCACTCAATGTGGCCGGACACCGTGAAGAGGCCGCCGCGCAGCTTCTCACAATCATCAAGGCGGACCGTGAGTGGAATGACGGCGCCGCCCGACAGTTGCTGTTCAAGTTTTTCGAGGCGTGGGGTCATACGGACCCGGCGACACTGACTGCGCGTCGTCGTCTGTCATCAATGCTGTTTTCCTGAGGAGGCTGGGGCTGGGTATCGCCGCGCATCTTTTCGATGATGACGAGCCGCGTATCATCCCCCGTCTAGGGGAGATCACGCTGGCCGATATTCCTGCGGAAATCGGACTTTTTCCGTTGCTGGGCACATTGCTGCTGCCGCGGGGAAAGCTGCCGCTGAATGTGTTCGAGCCCCGTTACATCGCCCTGATGGAAGATGCGCTGGCGAGCCAGCGTCTGATCGGGATCATTCAGCCATTTTCCGAACTGGATGATGAGGACGATGAGCCACCTCTTTTTGATGTGGGCTGCATTGGTCGCATTACTTCCTTTACCGAGCGTGCTGATGGCACCTTTGCGGTGACGCTGACGGGAATATGCCGTTTTCGCTATCTTCGTGAGAGTGGAGAGCATCGCGGCTATCGGCGGGCCCGGATTGATACATCAGCTTACGCCGGCGATTTCGATGAGATCCCTTCTGCGCCTTTTGATCGGCAGCAGCTGCTGACATCTCTGAAGGAATATTTTCATGTGCGCGGAATGGGAATGCGCTGGGAAGTGATCGATCAGATGGCAGATGACGCATTGCTGGTGGCGTTGCCGATGATCTGTCCTTTTCCTTCTTCCGAAAAACAGGCATTGCTTGAAGCTGATACATTGACCGAGCGCGCGCGGGTTCTGCAATCGCTTCTGGATCTTGCCGGTCCGGATGATGATATGCCTCGGCCCACCTGATAGTTTGACCTGCATTTTGCCGGATTCTGGAGATTTCCTATGACCAGCCCTGAAACATCAGCACCACTTGACCCCCGTTTGCTGGCGATCCTCGTCTGTCCGGTGACGAAAGGGCCATTGGTGTATGACAGAGCGGCATCGGAACTGATCAGTGAGCGCGCCGGTCTGGCTTTCCCGGTTCGCGACGGTATCCCGGTGATGCTTCCGGAAGAAGCGCGTCGTCTCTGAGGCACGGAGTTTAGTGCAGGACATGTGATGTGCCTTGCCTGACCAAAACCGCCCGGCGCGGAATGTGGCTCGGAACGGCGTTGTTTCTTGTTTCCTGCAGAATGTCAGGGACGGATCCGCGCGCTGGCGACAATATTGATGTGCCATCTGAGCGCCCGGGCCGGAATATCGCGGAAGCTGCGGAAGCAGAGCAGCGTCGGGAACGAGAGGCCGATTATAGTCGGCCTGCGGCGGGGCAGGGCCGTGGCGACCATTATGAGCCGGCTCCTTATGCCGGGACTTCTCTTCCCAAACCGGGCACTTCCAATGTCACGCCGGATACGGAGGTTACGTATGGGAAGCACGATGAGGGGAAACAGCAAAGCGCAACGCCCCGGAATGAATAGGAGCTATTTCTCATTAGCGCGGGACATATTCGCGTATAAGACTAACATAATGTTTCTATGATACTGTAAAATGTTACAATTGGAGGACCTACGATGAAACTTCTGGCTGTGCATCCGAGTGCGTTGATGTACACCAGAGTGTTCCTGAGATTGGAGCCTCTCGGACTGGAACTCGTTGCGGGCGCTGCCCGGGACGCTGGACATGACGTGCAGATCATCGACCTTCAGGTGGAGACGCACAAGGATTACTGGGAACGAGTAGAAGAATTTCGGCCTGATGCCATCTGTTTCGGTGGTAATTATCTCGCCAATATTCCAGAAATCGTTGATCTTTGTAAAGAAACCAAGGATCGGTTTCCTGACTGTTTTACCATCGTCGGTGGTCACTCTGTTTCATTTATCGCAAAAGACGTGTTGAGCCTGTCGGAAGGCGCGATTGACTGCGTGCTTCGTGGTGAAGGCGAGCCGAGTATTGGTCCTGTTCTTGAGGCATGGGAAAAAGGGGATATTTCTCAGATTCCTGGTGTCGTTACCATGGAATTTGAAGGGCCGCCTCCGACCTTCGTGAAAAGTCTTGATGTGGTGCGCCCGGCACGAGACCTTCTGCGGCACCGGAACAAGTATTTTATTGGCACGCTTGATCCGGCGGCTTCGATCGAGTTTGCGCGTGGCTGTCCTTGGGACTGTACTTTCTGTAGCGCATGGACTTTCTATGGCCGTTCCTACCGCACTGCCAGTCCAGAGGTGATTGCGGATGAACTTGAGGCGATCAAGGAGCCGGGCGTCTTCATTGTCGATGACGTGGCTTTTGTCCATGCGAAACACGGCCTGGCAATCGCCAAGGAAATTCGCAAGCGCGGGATCAAGAAAGAATATTACCTTGAAACACGCGCTGATGTTCTTTTGCGGAACAAGGAAGTGTTTAAGGAATGGAGCGAGATTGGTCTGAGCTACATCTTCATCGGGCTGGAAGCTGTTGATGAAGAGGGGCTGAAGCGCTTCCGTAAGCGCGTCTCGCTGGATAGCAATTTTGAAGCGCTTGAATATGCGCGATCCCTTGGGCTGATCGTGGCAATCAATCTGATTGCTGATCCCTCTTGGACGAAGGAGCGCTTCGAGACTGTCCGTCAGTGGTGTCTGGAAATTCCGGACATCGTGAATATCTCCGTGACGACGCCGTATCCCGGAACAGAAATCTGGCACAAGGAAGCGCGTCGTCTGACGACACGGGATTATCGTCTGTTCGACATTCAGCATGCTGTGCTGCCGACAACGCTTTCGCTTCCAGAGTTCTATGAAGAGCTTGTGAAAACGCAGCAGGTTCTCAACACAAAGCATATGGGTTGGGCTGCCCTGAAGGACACGGTTGGCATTGCTGCCCGGCTGTTGAGCAAGGGACAAACCAACTTCGTCAAAATGCTCTGGAAATTTAATTCCGTCTTCAATCCCAAGTTGCAGCTGGCAGATCATATGCGTCGCCCTCGCTATGAAATGCCGATCCAGCCTGATGTGGTTGATAAGATCAATGTGAAGGAACTGTACGTTCACGGACCAGCCGGTAGAAAATCGCGCACTCTGGATGATGCTACTGAGAAATTTGTCGATGAAACACGCATGGGGACCGAAGTCTGATTCGGTTCATATTGCGTGCGGCCTAATGAAGGGGACGTCTTTTCCGGGTTGGAAGACGTCCCTTTCATTTTTTGGGGAGTGAAGCACGCGGAAGATAAGGATTTTATCAGTATTCGAGAAAATAATTATTTGGCGTAAGTTTTCTTGTTGTTAGGATCAGGGTTCATTCCGTGCGATAGGATATGAACTTGGGAGCGCAGCGGCCATATCCGGAGGCAACACGTCGCCAGTTTTTTCGCTTTGCGAATATGTTTTCGATCAGATGGCACTTTTTATACGGATACCAGTTGTGAGCTTGCTTTGATTCCCGTTTCTTTTTCGGTGGGATGCAGGCTGCGATATTGCGTTCTGCAGGCGAGAATGTGATCCATAGCCTTTGCTCCCGATGACTTCTTCTATCTTGACCGGTAAATGGGTCATAAGAATATCAGCGCCGCTGAAATTGCGGACCTGACTGGCAGTCAGATGCAGACGGACCGGCTGACCTTGCCCCTCGCATACGGCATGCAGTTTTGAGCTTAGTCCGCCTTTAGTGCGTCTGATATGGCGAGGAAAAGCCTTTTTAAGTGGTGAGGCTGCTGTCTGGTGAGCCCTTGAGGTGGATTGTGTCAAGCATCAGGTGCTTCGACCGTCCTGACTGTTCAGTCAAGGTAGTGACAATCCAATCGAAAACACCCAGGCAGTTCCAGTGGATGAA
This sequence comes from Acetobacter sp., assembly GCF_047721705.1. GTDB lineage: Bacteria > Pseudomonadota > Alphaproteobacteria > Acetobacterales > Acetobacteraceae > Acetobacter. The sequence goes on from NZ_JBDNXK010000064.1 coordinate 18,377, forward strand.
ACGATTGTATGAAGTCGTGTGCGGCCGTAAACTTTCAGCGCATTTCCACGAAAGTCCGTTGCGGATCACATATACGATCCCACTTAGGACATGGCGGTCATCCTGCTGGAAATTCCATGAGCCAGAGGAAAATACGGTGCAATCCTCTTCATCGGGCTTTCGGACAGAAAAGGCCACAACTCACAAATACATTCTCTCGAATGCGTATGAAACACAACTCACTTCAAAAAATTAATAGAGCCCGATCCTAGGATCACCTGAATGCTGAGGTCGGCGGAAACGTGGTTTGATCAGGAAAAGTCAGCCGTTCGTATTGACAGCGGTTGACCCCTTACGATCAATGATTTCGCTGGCGGTATCATAATTTCGTTTTTTTGCATGAGGCTTTCCATCGTGTCCTCCGAATTTTGGATTGCGCGCTAGATCTCTTAAAAACCCTTCAGACCACATTTCTAAAAAATCTTTTATGTGGCAGGAATTATATTTTCTTCCTCAATGGATAAGGT
>NZ_JBDNXK010000065.1:0-17550 GCF_047721705.1 Acetobacter sp.
AAATCCAAACACCAACCAAAAAACCCAGAAAACCAACAAAAATTAATGCGAATCACTCCCATCCACCGCCAAGCGCCCCATACAGACGAACGACATCAACCGATTCCTGCTCAACCGCAGAAACCAATCCCCCCTCACTCCCAAACAAACGACGCTCAGAATCCAGAACACGCAGAAAACTATCCAGGCCATGGCGATACCGGTCCAGCGCCAGCTCATAGGCACGACGATCCGAAACACAACGCGCTGAAAGCTCGTCTTTCCGCTGTCCGTCCTTGGTGAACGCCGTCAGCGCATCATCCACGTCCTTCCACGCAGAAAGCACGGTCTTGCGATACTCAATCGCAGCGGCTTTCTGATTCGCCTTCTTCAGCTCAAGCTGACCAGAGAGTCGGCCACCCTGAAAAATTGGAATCGTGATTGTCGGCCCGACATTCCATGCCCGCGCGTTCCACATCCCGAGATCGCGGAACGAAAAGGACTGCATCCCGAAACCGGCATCGATGGTGATCCGTGGATAAAAATCGGCGATGGCCTGCCCTACCTCCGCCGTGGCCGCATGCAGTTCAGCGCTGGCAGCCCGAATATCCGGACGCCGTTCTGCAAGCTGAGACGGTATGCCAACAGGCACACGGGGCGGCAGCGGTTGCAATGAACTCGGCGCAGCCAGCTCTCCGTCAAGACTTCCCGGCGGGGTGCCCATCAACAGACTGATCGCATTGATCTCGAGTTTCACTTCCTGCTCAAGCTGAGGAATCTGCGACTGAACCGTTTCGAGTTCCGAGCGGGCCTCTTCCTGATCCAGCTCGCTGACCATCCCATGCTGATAACGGGCCGAACTCAGATCCAGCATCTTCTGAGCGTCATCCCGATTCTGCTTCAGGATATCAAGCTGCTGCTGCGTTCCCCGCAACGTGACATAATCTCGCGCCAGATCGGCTTCGCGAGCGATCAGCACAGACCGGCGTTCTTCTGCCGTTTCATCAAGATAAGCCTGTGCTGCTTCGTACTGACGACGCACGCGCCCCCACAGATCCAGTTCCCATGTGGCGTCCACCCCATCACGCCACTGATCAAGCAGCGGGATGGTGGTGTTACTGGAACTGCTCTGCAACAGATCCCCGATTGAGCCGCCGGTGCTTTTGCCGATGTGCTCGACAATCCGCTTCAACTGCTGCGAGCTGTACTGAGCCCGCGTATAGGAGCCGGATGCGCTGAGCATCGGAAAGCGTTCTGCGCCCGCCAAAATCAGCTGGGCACGGCTTTCGGCAAGCTGGGCGGTCGCTTTCTGGACATCCAGATTCTGCGAAGCAAGACGTTTTTCCAGAGAAGTCAGTTCGGGGTCCTGGAAAATATTCCACCAGTTGACGTCCGGAGCATCGGGCACCGTCACACTTCCACCCGCACCAGCCTGCGCCATTTTCCACTGAGGCGGCGTCCAGGACTGCGGCTTCTTGTAATTCGGGCCGACCGCGCATCCCGACAAAAGGACAGCGAGACCGATCAGAACCCGCTTCGATTTCGCTGCGCCCATGACCATTCTTTTTCCAACTCCGAACGCTTTATCCATTCCGGTCCATGACCGGCACGCATCGCCTGCATGACAAATCGGGCGAACCGCTCCCGCTTCGCCGCCCCTAAATATACCAAGCCGATCCGGACATCCTTGACGCTGACCGATCGGTTCGGTCAGCATACCCTATCGGCTTTCCCCAACGCGTCAATCGCGCTGCCACTCTGGATTTACTCGCGCCGACTTTAAGGTAGGTCATGCAAAACACTGACACTTCGTCCCCCTGCCCCATCTCCAGAGGGTCTTCTGGCAAGCGTGAGCAAATTCTCAACGGTGCCGAAACGGTCTTCGGTGAGAACGGGTATGAAGGCGCAAGCATGTCCCTGATCGCCCGACAGGCGGGCGTATCAAAAGGAACGCTCTACAACTACTTTCAGGGCAAGGAAGAGCTTTTTACCGCGTTTGTGAGAGAGAAAACGGAGCAGGCGCTTCCCACCGCCTTCAAGGCCTTCAACGCCGACCTCCCGCCCGATCAGACGCTGCATGCACTTGCCCGCTCCATCATCGGCATTCTCATCGCTCCGACACCGCGGATGCTCTATCGCATCATCATCGCCGAAGCCGAGCGTTTCCCTCATCTGGCGCAGACGCTTTGGGAACATGGACCGAGGATGTCCATCGACGCCTTGGCGCGGTGGCTCACGGACCGCACAGCCAGAGGGGAATTACAGGTCGAAGATCCGGTGCTTGCTGCCGAACAGTTTTATTCGCTGTGCATGACGCGCATCGTCAATCGCAGCCGCCTGCGCGTGCCCGTTTCGATGACAGACAACGATATCCGGCGTGTAGCCGATGCCGCCGTTTCCATGTTCCTCGCGGAATATGCTGTGAGGTGAAAGTTCTTTTACCTGTAGCCGATCACGCAACCCTTTCGCCTTGCCGTGCGTTGAGACCGATACAAGACAAGCGGATATCAGATCCCGCGCTCCCAGTTTTCCGATGAAAGCAATGCTGAACGGAGACGGAACAGTATCCGGTTGCCAACCGAAACGGCGAAAGGAGACTGTCATGGACGACAGAGACAGAACAGACGACAACCTTCCCGGCGCACTGAACACGGCGGCGGATTTCTTCACTCGCGCTCACGGCGATCACTCCGGTCTTGCCAGCGCGGTCAGCGAATATATGGGAAAAGAAGGCGCGCTCGGCATTCCCATAGTTCGCAAGCGCGCCCATGAGGACGGGCTTGATGGACTGCTGGAAGGCTGGCGTGCCCAGATTTCGAAGAAACCGGCTTCCGCAGTTGAGATCAAGAAGCTGATTCCTGACGAGCAGATCAAGAAATTTGCGGATGCCACCGGGCTGTCCGAAGAAGCCGTTCTCAGAGGTCTGGGCGAAGTGGTCCCGGGCATCGTTTACCGGAACGCGCAACGCGAGCGACAGAAAACCCCGCAGGTATAATCGGGAAGATATAAGAAAAGAGGCGATATTCTCGCCTCTTTTTCATTCTTCGCAATATAATTTTTGGCTCAGATGACTTCCAGCGGCACCGCGCGTGTCGGTGGCGCAAACGCCTTATCCAGAGCAGCAAGATCCTCCGCAGTCAGTATGATTTCCTGAGCGGCGACGTTCTCTTTCAGATGCTTTGCCGAACCAGCCTTGGGAATGGCCAGCACGGAGGATTGCCGCAGAACCCAGGCCAGCGCGATCTGCGCAGGTGAGGCAGGCCCCAGACTTGTCTGATGCTGTCGGGCGATATTCACCAGAGTCTGGTTGCGCAACATGCCGCCGCCCTGCCCAAGCGGTGAATAGGCCATCGTCACAAGATGGCTTGCACGATCCTGATCCAGAAGATCGAATTCGATTCCTCTATGTTCCAGACAGTAAAGAACCTGATTGGTCATGCAGGAAGCACCCTGCGGGATATCCAGAAGCTCTTCCATATCTGCGACATCGAAGTTTGAAACACCCCAACTGCCGATGTGCCCCTCTTCCTGAAGTTTCTCGAAGGCTTCTATCGTTTCTTCCAGAGGTACACTGCCCCGCCAGTGCAGAAGGTAGAGATCGATAAAATCAGTGCCGAGACGCTTGAGCGAAGCCTTGCAGCTTTTTATGGCCGCCTGACGGGATGCATTCGACGGCAGCACTTTCGTGACCAGAAACACCTCGTCACGCCGTCCCTTTATGGCTTCCCCCACAACATTTTCCGACCGGCCATTGCCATACATTTCCGCCGTGTCGATCACGTTCAGGCCAAGATCCAGCCCGGTCCTCAGACTGGCAATTTCATCACTCCGGCGGGTGGCGTCATCGCCCATGTTCCATGTTCCCATTCCCAATGCAGGAACACTTTGGCCGTTTTTGAATTTTACCGTGCGTTTCATGGTAGATGCTCCCTCTGGGGATCCATGCAATCGGTTTTCAGAAATATGTTCGGCCTCCGATGAGGCCTTGACCTGAAATCCTCGATATCTGCTGGGTCAGTTCTTGTCTGTTCGACGACAACGCCTGAAACGAACAAACGATCCCCGGACGAATACATTCTTCGCCCCAGCTTCGGCGCATCAGCGCGCGCGGGACCAGCCCTTCACGTCCTGTCGCCAGTAAGCCAGTGCGTGTCCTGCCTCACGAAGTGCGCTCCAGCGCAGACGTGCCTCTGCAACAGCCGCTTCGTCACGTCCATCGAACAGATCAAACACGCGCTCGAACGTCGCGACCTCTAATATCTTTGAAATACCCAGTAGAAAAAGGAAATGCGCCCCATTCGGCACGTCATCACCCGCCGTAATCCAGATGGGCTGGCGCTCAGGATATTTACCGCCGGTCGCAGCATGCGGCAACCACACAGGCTCGGGGACTTTCCACAACGCTTCATCCAACGTTGCCACCTGTTGCGGGTCGCCGCAGCGCACCACAGCTCTCTTGCCCGCATCAAGTGTCTTGCCCAACAGGACCGGCAGCGCTTCAAGCGCTCCGGTCCGTGTCAGGTGATAGAAACCGACTTCCGCCACGCGGCCTATCAGCCCTCGAACTGACGAACGAAGCGGTCAAGCAGACGGACACCGAAGCCCGTCGCCCCTTTCGGCGAACCGCCCTTTGCTTTCGACGCCCAGGCCGTGCCGGCAATGTCGAGATGCGCCCACGGCGTCTCACCCACGAAGCGCTTGAGGAACTGCGCCGCCGTGATGGAACCGCCCGCACGACCACCGCCGATGTTCTTCATGTCGGCAATGTCGGACTTGAGCTGCTTGTCATACTCGTCGCCCATCGGCATCCGCCAGAGCTTCTCTTCGGTCTCGGTGCTGGCTTCCGTCAGCTTTCCAGCCAGCATGTCATCGTTCGAGAACAGTCCGGCATATTCATGTCCGAGTCCGACAATGATCGCGCCGGTCAACGTGGCCAGATCGACCATGTAGCGGGGTGAGAACGTCTCCCGCGCATACCAGAGCACATCGGCCAGAACGAGACGGCCTTCCGCGTCGGTGTTCAGCACCTCGATGGTCTGGCCGGATGCGCTGCGCACCACATCACCCGGACGCTGCGCCGTGCCGGACACCATGTTCTCGACAAGACCGACCAGACCGACGGCATTCACCTTTGCCTTACGGCCCGCCAGTGCTGCCATCAGACCAGTGACGACACCGGCACCGGCCATGTCCCACTTCATGTCTTCCATGCCAGCGGCTGGCTTGATGGAAATGCCGCCAGAATCGAAAGTCACGCCCTTTCCGACAAACGCCAGCGGCGCGGAATCATCACCTGCGCCATTCCAGCGCATGACGACCATACGCGGCTCATTGGCGCTGCCCTGCGCCACGCCGAGCAATGCTCCGAACTTCAGTTTCTCCAGCGCAGGGACATCGAACACTTCGACTTCGACGCCGAGTTTTTTCAGTTCCTCCGCGCGCTTGGCGAATTCGACAGGCGTGAGAATGTTGGCAGGCTCACTGACCAGATTACGCGTGAGGGTGACACCCTTGGCAACAGCCTCCCAGCCGCTCCATGCGGCCTTTGCGCCATCCACATCGTTCGTGAGAACGGTCAAGGAAGCCAGCTTCGGCTTCTCGTCCTTTTTCTCCGTCGTGCGGTAGCGGTCGAAACGATACAGACCAAGCGAAGCGCCAAGCGCCACATGCACGGCAAGATCAGCGTCAAAGGCCGCCGTCGAGATCGCGCCCTGCGAATGGGCCGTCAGTGCCTGCGCGGCCACACCACCTGCCTGCTCGGCAAGGGTGGGTGTCACGTCCTTTTTTTCACCAAGTCCGACCAGAACCACACGCTCCAACGTAGCGGTGGGAGCAAGGACGACGCAGGTCGCGCCTTTTTTGAACGTAAAGGAAGCGGCTTCGATCGCCCGGCTCAGGGCGCCATTGGTCGCCTTGTCCACAGTAACGAAAAAGTCCGAACGCTGACCATCCGCGAACTCGGGAAGAGCCAATGCACCGCTGGAGGGAAGAGCGAGGCCGGAGAAACTGATCTCTGTCACGTTGACGCCTTTTTCTGTCTGTCGGGACGATCCTGTCCCGAAGCTATCCACCATTAGAGGTAGCGACGGGGAGAAAACTTGGCAACGGGCCCAGCCTCCCCGGCTATTTCTTCGCCAGAATGGATCTGACCAGACCGATCTGCTCCGGCGGGCAGCAGACATAGCCCCCATTGCCATCTTCCAGCGGCCAGACGACCAGACCTATGTCGGCATAGATGGGGAGGAATGTTTCTCCCACCAGCCAGAACACGGGCCATTTACCTTCCTGAAACGCCAGATCCCGCAAACGCCAGATGACCGACGTGCTGTCGGCGTCATCTCCCGCCGGATCACCAAGTCCGACGACGAAAGTCCCGCGCCTGCGGAGCGGAATGGCTGCGTTGCCGGCCTCCCCCGTGACCAACCCATGTGCGAAGCCTCCGGGAAGGACGGTGAACGAATGATCAAGACTGTGATACCACTCGGCATTCTTCTCGTTCCACGGCCTGACAATCACACGCCCCGGCCGCGCCAGCCGTGCGATCACCAGCAGGCCGAGCACGCCGGCCACCGTCACGATCCAGCGCGCCTGACTACCCTCCGGCACGAACAGTTCCCACCAGCTGTCCGTCGCCTCGCGATGGGTGCCGATCAGCAGAGCGCAACCGATCAGCAGCACCAGCGATGCGATGGTGGAAAAAGAGAGCGGCTCACTGAGAAGCTTGGCGTGCCGGTAATAGCAGCGGCGGAAAGGCGCGATCAGGAAAGCGGAGAAAGCCAGCACGACCGACACGATCGGCGCATGTCCGCGCAGGAAAGTCGCCGCCGCCGCCACGACCAGAACGATAAGTGTCGAACCCCATGCCAGCGTCACCCGCTGCGACAGGCCAACCGCCAAGGCGATCAACGATGCACCGACCAGCGTTAGGGCATAGCCACTGACCTGCCGGGCGATGAACATCATCACCTTCGATCCCGCATGCATATGCACCGGGTTGATGATCGGCAGCACCATCAGCAGGATACCGCATAGCGCCACCACGCCGGTCGCTACCGCGACGGAGAAATCCGCCTCACTCTCCCGCACCACCTGACTGGGCCGCCGTTCCTTGCGCACCGGCTTGCCTTTGGCTTCATCATTGCGATGCAGGGCCGCATCACCACGCAGGAACAGTTCGTGCGCCGCGAACATGCCTCCTGCCAAAAAAAGCGGGATGATGTAGTAGAACAGCCGAAAGACGAGGATCACGCCGATGATCTGCGGCTTAGGCATATAGGGACCGAGCGCCAGCAGCATAGCGCTGTCGAAGACCCCGAGACCACCCGGTACACTGGCTACAAGCCCGGCGGTATAAGACGCGATGTAGATGGCGAGGAATGAGGCATAATCGACCGTATGGGGCGGCAGCAGCACCCATGCGATGGCCGCCGTCGCAGCCATATCCGCCGCTGACACCACTGTCTGCGCGATGGCCATGGGCGCGGAAGGCAGTTCGATCGTCTTGCCGCGGAACGTGAGTTCCCGCCATTTCAGACCAGCCGCGATATAACCCAGCACACCCAGCCAGAGGACTATGCCAATCCCGGCGATGACGGGGGCAGGCAGGCGCCCTCCCAGCCCCGGCACCGCGCCCGGTTCCAGCAGCAGCACGCTGCCAATAAGCACCGAGGCGCCAAGCAGGTAAGTCGCCGAGCAGAACGCAATGATATGCGCAATGGCGAAGGGCGGCAGACCCCAGTTCCGGTAAAGCCGGAAACGGACCGCGGCACCCGAGACGGCGGAAAAGCCGAGATTATGCGACAGGACGTAGGAACAGAACGCAGCGAAGGCTGTCTTGAGAAAAGACAGATGCCTGTGGCCGACCTGTATGACGGCCAGTCGGTCGTAGAAGGACAGGATGAAATAGGACAGGACAGTGCAGCCAACGCCCGCCCAGAGCGCATTTGGCGGAATGCTCGACAGAGCCGTGCGGATATCGGCCATGCTGAGGGACTGCACTTCGCGTCGGACGACAATAATGGCCGCGATCATGAGCAGAAGGCCCATGAGATGCGGCAGATGCTTCAGCCAGCGCTTCCAGCCTTTTGGCTGTTCGTCCTGTAGCGTGGGCGTATCCTGTGCCGCGGCCGCGACACGCTCGGCCATGGCATCTTCAATATCCGGGGAAAACGGAACAGGCTTTTCCCCAGGTTTGCGCGTCATCGGCATGGCGCGCCCTCAGGCCTCCGCGCTCCGCACCAGCGCGGCCTCAATCAGCGCAATGGTCCCCCGCACACCGTAAAGCGCGATGAAACCGCCAAAACGCGGCCCCTCACTCTGGCCCAGCAGCACCTCATAGAGGCACGTGAACCAGCTCCGCAGCGGCTCGAATGCGTGACGTTTGCCAATTTCAAACACAAGGTTCTGGAGCATGTCCGCCGACACTTCCTCCCCTTCATACATCTTGAGTGATTCAGCCAGATCCGCCAGCGCCTTCTGCTCCTTCTCGTCCGGCAGACGATAGCTCTTCGCCGGACGCACGAAATCCGCGTAGAACACGATCGCGCGCTCGACGAGAGTCGCCAGCATCGGATGCGTCTCGGGCGAGACGTCCGGATCGTAGCGCTTGATAAAGCCCCACATCACTTCCGGCGTTTCGGCATTGGCCACGCTCGCAAGATTCAGCAGCATGCTGAAGGACAGCGGGCTACCCGCATGATCCGGCACATGACCGGCCTGAATGAACCATGCCGGGTTGGCGCACAGAGCCAGACGGTCCGCGTCCAGTGTCTCTGCCTCTTCACCAGCCGTGATCCGCGCCTGCAATGCGCCAGCTTTCTCCACATGCGACAGATATTCGTCCGTCGCCTTCGGGATGACATCGAAGAACAGACGCTTCGCCCGCTGCGGCTGGTTGAACATATACTGCCCAAGGCTCTCTGGCGGCGCGTAACGCAGCCATTCCTCGACCGACAGACCATTTCCCTTGGACTTGGAAATCTTCTGCCCGTGCTCATCGAGGAACAGTTCGTAAGTCAGGCCGGCAGGCGGTGTGGAACCAAGAATGCGGCAGATGCGACCGGACAGACGCACGCTGTCGATCAGATCCTTGCCGGACATTTCGTAATCGACGCCGAGCGCATACCAGCGCATGGCCCAGTCGGCCTTCCACTGCATCTTCGCAGCGCCGCCGGTCACGGGCGTCTCGAAACGCTCGCCGTTCTCGTCGGTCCAGAAGACCGTGCCCGCTGCCGGATCGACCTTGTCGATATGCACCTGCATGACATTGCCGGTCTTCGGATGGATCGGCAGGACCGGCGAATAGGTCGCGCGGCGTTCTTCGCCCAACGTCGGCAGAATGACGGCGCAGATCTCATCATGCACTTCCAGCACGCGCTTCAGCGCGGCGTCGAAGCGGCCAGACGTATAATATTCGGTCGAGGACGCAAATTCGTAGTCAAAACCGAACCCGTCTAGGAACGACCGCAGACGGGCGTTGTTGTGGGCGGCAAAGGAATCGTGCGTGCCAAACGGATCGGGCACCCTTGTCAGCGGCTTGCCGATGAACTCCGCCAGCATCTCGCGGTTCGGCACATTGTCCGGAACCTTCCGCAGCGCGTCCATGTCATCGGAGAACGCGAGCAGATGGGAAGGCTTTCCCGTCAGCGCCGTATAAGCCTGACGCACCCAGCTCGTGCGGGCCACCTCGCCGAACGTGCCGATATGCGGCAGGCCGGATGGACCATATCCCGTTTCCAGCAGCGCCGGTCCATCACTGCCTTTGGCGGCGACGTGATCGGCGAGTTTCTGCGCCTCCTGAAAGGGCCACGCTTTGGGTGCGGCGCCGGACGGCAGGAGGGAATGGAGCGCAGGGTTTACGATTTGGTCAGACATGAGGCGGGAAGCTATGAAGAGAGCGGCTTCTGGTCAATGCAAATCACGATCCGGAGCTTTTCAGAGAATACTGTCCCCTGCGCCGGTGCTGGGTTATGTAGGCTCTCCATGACGCGTTTCAGCCAAAGAACCTTCCGCATGTCTCTTGTCGGCTCCGCCCGTTTCGCCTTTCTTTCCCTTGGTCTGACCACGGCTCTGTATTCGCCGGACCTTCTGTCCGCCGCCCGCGCGGATTCCGCCCCCATGCCTCCCGTCACCACCGACGCGCATGGGGTTCCGAACAGCTTTGCGGATCTGGCGGATCGTCTCCTCCCCGCCGTGGTCAACGTCTCCTCGACGCAGACCGTGAAAGGCGATTCGGACGACGACGAGGAAGACGGCGATTCAGGCCCGCAGATTCCCCAGTTTCCACCGGGGTCGCCGTTCGAGAAGTTCTTCCATGACTTCATGAACCGCCAGAACGCCCCCAATGCGCCTCCGCGCAAGATGCAGGCGCTCGGCTCCGGCTTCATCATCGACCCGACAGGCTACGTGGTGACCAACAACCACGTCATCCGTCATGCCGACCGCATCACCGTCACCCTTCAGGACAACACCGTCCTCCCCGCGAAGGTGATCGGCCACGATGACCGCACCGACCTCGCGCTGCTGAAGGTCACGTCGCCGCATCCCCTGCCCTTCGTGTCGTTCGGCGACAGCGATACCGCCCGCGTCGGCAACTGGGTGCTGGCCATCGGCAACCCGTTCGGCCTGTCCGGCACGGTGACGGCGGGCATCGTCTCCTCGCGCGGACGCAATATCGATCAGGGCCCGTATGATGACTTCATCCAGACCGACGCCCCCATAAACAAGGGCAACTCGGGCGGTCCGCTGTTCGACATGCACGGCGCGGTCATCGGCGTGAACACCGCCATCTATTCTCCCTCCGGCGGCTCCGTAGGCATAGGCTTCTCCATTCCGGCCAATGAAGCGCGCGGAATCCTTGAGCAGTTGCGCAAGACCGGCCACGTCTCGCGCGGCTGGATCGGCGTGCGGATTCAGGATGTCACGCAGGAAATCGCCGATGGGCTGGGTCTGAAACCCGCCAAAGGGGCTCTCATCGCTGGCAGCGATCCGAAAGGCCCCGCCGCCAAGGCTCATCTCGAAACAGGTGACGTCATTCAGGCGCTGAACGGCAAACCCATCGAAGGCCGCGCCCTGCCACGCCTCATTGCGGATCTGCCAGTCGGTTCACAGGCCACCCTGACGATCTGGCGACATGGCAAGACACAGGACATGCCGATCACCATCGGCGCGCTTCCGGAAAGCAAGGAAGAAGCCACTGCGCGTCAGGCACCAAAGAAAGACACCAAGTCTTCCGACAAGGATGCCGATCTCGGGATGCTTGGCTTCAAGGGGCGCGCCGTGACCGATGATCTGCGTCGCAAGTTCCGCCTGTCGGACGATCAGAAGGGCGTGGTGGTCACGGATGTTACGGATGGCAGTCCTGCTGCCGAACGGGGTCTCAAGGCTGGTGATGTCATCACCCAGATCCAGCAGAGCGCGGTGAACACCCCTGCCGATCTGCACAAGGGCGTCGAAGATGCCCGCAAGGCGCACCGCCGTTCGGTTCTCCTGCTGGTCCACGACATGGACGGTCTCCGGTGGGTTCCCTTTCCGCTGGACACAGGTCATTAAAGGAAAAATGTTGCAACCGGACGGAATGACAGATGGCTGCTGACCTGCGCCTGACCCTCAGGATCGATGTGGACGGACATCCCGGCCTTGGACATGGCAAGATCCGGCTGCTCGAACATCTCGCGAGCACCGGCTCGATTTCCGCAGCAGGCCGGGCGATGGGCATGTCCTATCGGCGTGCGTGGCTGCTTGTGGACGCCCTCAATAACCAGTTCAGCCAGCCGCTTGTCGCCACCAAACCCGGTGGCGGCGGCGGGGCACAACTGACAGAGGCAGGTCAGCGCGTGATCCAGTGCTATCGCGAAGCCGAGCGCACGGCGCTTCAGGGCGCAAAAGTTCCACTCGACGAGCTTGCCAGCCTGCTGCGTCGCCCTCAAAAAGTCTCTACCCTGTGATTCAGTGACGTAGACCAAGAACAATCCGGACACAGATCGGGAGTATAAGCAGAGTGTCATCTTCAGTTTTTCGCCGGGACTTCCTCCGGGCCGGAAGCGGCGTCGCTTTGGCTGCCCTTACCACGGACCTGTTCAGCGGCACGGCAAAAGCTGCGGATGCCCCGTCAGCGCCCATCCCTTTCGATAACAGTACCGTTACCCAGATTGCGCGTCGTCTATCGACGAAGCCTTACAGCGCTCCAGAACAGTCGCTGCCCAAGGCCATTTCCAATCTGACATTCGACCAGTTCCGCTCCATCGAATTCCGGCCCGATCAGGCGCTATGGCATGGCCAGAACCTTGCCTTCGATGTGGAGTTCTTCCCGCGCGGCTTCCTCTATCCGCAGCGCATCGAAATGTATGAAGTGGTGGATGGAAAGTCGGCACCCGTCCCCTACACGCCGGACATGTTCACTTACGGCGATCCGATGCTGCGCGTAACGGACAATCTCGGTTTCGCCGGACTGCGTCTGCGCTATGCCATCAACACACCGGGCGTGATGGAAGAATGCGCCGTTTTCCTTGGTGCTTCCTACTTCCGCGCTGTCGCCAAGGGACAGAACTACGGTCTGTCCGCGCGCGGTTTCGCCGATGGAACCGGCGATCCGAAAGGCGAGGAGTTCGCCATTTTCCGCTCCTTCTGGATCGAGAAGCCGCAACCCGGCGTCGATTCCGTGGTGGTCCATGCGCTGCTGGACAGCCCATCCGTGACTGGCGCGTTCCGCTTCACCATCCGGCCGGGCGAGACAACCATCTTCGATGTGCAGTCCACGCTCTTCCCGCGTGTAAAGATCGAGCAGTCCGGCGTGGCCGCGCTGACCGGCATGTTCTATTTCGACTCCAACGATCGCAACCATATTGATGACTGGCGTCCTGCCGCGCATGACAGCGAAGCGCTCCAGATCTGGACAGGCTCCGACCAGCAGCTTTACCGCCCGCTTCGGAACCCGCTGGACCTCCAGTTCTCCGCCTTCAGCGACATCTCGCCACGCGGGTTCGGACTGATGCAGCGTCGCCGGGACTTCCATGATTTCGAGGATCTTGCCCTCAACTACGAGAAGCGCCCCTCGCTCTGGATCGAACCGATCGGCGACTGGGGCGCGGGCTTTGTTGATCTGGTCGAAATCCCGACCCCCAATGAAGTCAACGACAACATCGTCTCGTTCTGGCGTCCGAAAGACCCGATGCAGGCGGGACATGAATATAATTTCACCTACCGCATGTATTGGGGCATGGACGTGCCCTTCCCGACGGAACTGGCCCGTGTTGGTGCAACGCGCGTCGGCGCGGTGACCGACCACAAGGAAGGCCGGTTCTTCGCCATCGACTTCACGGGGGGGCCGGTCAGCAACACCAAGCCGGACGCACAGTTCCACCTCATCCCGCACACCTCCGCGGGAACGATCAAGAATGTGGTCGTGGAGCCAAATCCGAACATCAATGGCTGGCGTACGACCTTCGAGTTCTATCCGGGCGATGCCAAACTGGCGGAAATGAACGTGGTTCTCGCCAATGACCAGGGGCCTGTTTCAGAGCAATGGATGTATCGATGGACGCCGTGACCGAAGCTCCCGGCACCACCCACGCCTTTCACGCCCTGCCTCCAGAAGCTCCCCTGCGCATGGACGTGCAGGATCTCCATGCCCGGCCTGATCTGCATGGACGAGAGTGGCACGCGCCCACCGAACCGGCCCTTATCACCCTCCGGCGACTCGCTGTCGTGGGGTCGGCCCTCGCGCTCACAGTCTACGGCGCTTACCAGACCCACCTCGTGCTCGACGCCAACGGATTTTCCGTGCTCGGCGTCATCATGGAGGTGCTATTTGTCCTGCTTTTCACATGGATCGCGCTGGCCTTCACCTCTTCGGTTGCGGGCTTCTGGTCCCTGCTGACGAAGGGCGGTCTGGGCCTTGGCATCCATACGGACGGCCCGCTGCCAGAACTGAAGACCCGCGTCGCGCTGCTGATGCCGACCTACAATGAAGATCCGCACCGTGTGATGGCTGGCCTCCGCGCCATTTACGCCAGTCTTCAGGAAACCGGACGTGCGGATGCGTTCGATATCTTCATCCTCTCCGACACCACCAACCCGGATGTGTGGGTCACAGAGGAAGCCGCCTTCCTCGCCCTGCGTCGGGATACGGGGGACGACAGACACATTTTCTACCGTCGCCGCGCCAAGAACATCGAACGCAAGGCGGGCAATGTCGGCGAATGGGTGCGTCGCTTCGGTGGCGCTTATCCGCTCATGGTCACGCTGGACGCGGACTCCGTCATGGACGGTCGTACACTGGTGCAAATCGCCGCCGCGATGGAACGCAACCCGCAGGTCGGTTTGATCCAGACACTGCCGATCATTGCAGGCGGCACGACCCTCTTCGCCCGGATGCAGCAGTTCGCCGGACGCGTCTATGGCCCGCTGATCGCCCATGGCATCGCATGGTGGCACGGCGCGGCCAGCAACTACTGGGGGCACAACGCCATCATCCGGACGGCGGCCTTCGCCGAACAGGCCGGACTGCCGCACCTGCCGGGACGCAAACCCTTCGGCGGCCACATTCTGAGCCACGACTTCGTGGAAGCCGCGCTGATGCGGCGCGGCGGCTGGGCCATTCACATGGTTCCGGCCCTGCTCGGCTCCTACGAGGAAAGCCCGCCGTCGCTGACAGACGTGGCGATCCGTGACCGTCGCTGGTGTCAGGGCAATCTCCAGCATTACAAGGTCATCCCGACCAAGGGGCTGCACTGGCTGAGCCGAATGCATATGATGATCGGCATCGGAGCTTACGTGACGTCTCCGCTGTGGCTGGTCTTTCTGCTCGTCGGTATCCTGATTTCGTTGCAGGCACGCTTTGTCCGCCCGGAATATTTCGGCGACACCAAGACACTTTACCCGCACTGGCCGCAGGTCGATCCAGTGCGCGCGAAATATGTGTTCATCGCCACGATGGCCATTCTGCTCGCGCCGAAACTGTTCGCCTATATCGCCCTGTTCTTCAACAGAACGACGCTGAAAGGCTGTGGCGGTGCGATCCGGACAGCGTGCTCCATTGTGGTGGAGACGCTGATCGGCGGCCTGATCGCTCCGATCGCCATGCTGATCCAGACAGGCGGCGTGATCTCCATTCTCAGCGGACAGGATTCCGGCTGGAACGCGCAGCGTCGTGACGATGGCGGCGTGCCATTCAGCGTCATCGTCAAAGGCTACTGGCGCTACACCCTGTTTGGCCTGATCCTTGGCACAGCGGCATGGGCTGTCTCCATTTCCCTGTTCCTCTGGATGACGCCTGTGCTGCTCGGTCTGGTGCTCGCCATCCCACTCGCAGCCTTCACGGCCAGTCGCGATGCGGGGCAGGCTTTGCGTCGTGCCGGACTGCTGCTCGTTCCGGAAGAAACGCAGACGCCGGATGTGCTGCTGAAAGCCGCCGCCACGATCGCACAACCCGGGCCTGACCTGCCGGATGAGGCGATGGATGCTCTCCGTGCGGACCCCATCCTGCTGGCCGCCCACCGCGCCATGCTGCCGCCCCCGCGCAAACCGGGAGACCCGATTGAGGCGGAGCAGCTCGTTGGCCTACTGAAACTTCAGGAAGCCCATTCCGTCGAGGAAGCGGAGGCTGCTCTTTCCCCGAAGGAAAAGGCCGCCGCTCTCGCCACCGCCAGTGGAATCGACCGGTTGCTTGTTCTGCCCCGGTAACCCGTCCACACAGACCTGCTCAGCTTTTTCACAACCCCGTTATCGAAGAGAGAATTTTCTCTCCGGTAACGGGGTTTTTCATGACCGGACATTGCTGTTTCTCCGTGCAAACCACTCGCACGCGCAATCGGAAAACTCTGTCACTTCAATGATCTGCATTAAAAAAGGGCGCTCATTCAAAAGCCGCATAACGCTCATTCTGCGAGATGCGAATGCAAGTCATTTCTTATATCACGTTGAAAAATAAAGGATTTTTCTTGCGATCGGACAAAAATCAGGTGTAAGGACACTCCATATTCAACACTGTCACTGCAAATGAGAGACTCATGGCCATCAAAGATCCGAAAGTTATCGAACACCTGAATATCCAGCTCACCAACGAGCTGACGGCGATCAACCAGTACTTCCTGCACGCCCGCACGCTGAACCACTGGGGTGTCACCCTGCTGGGCAAGAAGGAATACGAGGAATCCATCGAGGAAATGCGTCACGCCGACTGGCTGATCGAGCGCATTCTCTATCTCGGCGGCCTGCCGAACGTGCAGCGCTACAACACCATTCTTATCGGCCAGAGCGTCAAGGAAATCCTTGAATGCGACCTGAAGCTTGAGGAGAAGGCTCTTGGAGATCTGCGCGAAGGTATCGCTTACTGCGAGAGCGTCCGCGACTACGTCTCCCGTGACCTGCTGCTCAAAATCCTCGACAACGAGGAAGAGCATGAGGACTTCATCGACCGCCAGTTCGACCTGATCAAGCAGGTTGGCATCGAGAACTATATCCAGCTCAACTCCGGCCCTGCCAACGAGGGCTGAACAGACTTACTTCTATCTGTTCGTTCGACGAAGGGAGACCTCTTGCGAGGTCTCCCTTTGCCGTTGCGCCCCCCGACGCCGCTACTCCCGCCAAAAACGATCAGGCGGAAGCAGCAACCCTGTGAGCGACAGGCCAGAGTACCTGGGCCATCGCCATATCATTTGTCCGCCAGCGCGCCAGCGCCGTTAAAGAGGCCGCCGCCACCGGCTTTGTCAGGCTGGCTGTTACCGCCTCCGCCTTTTTCCGCCTGACAGGCTTCTTCGGCATCGCCTGTGCATCTCCCAACGTATCAGGCCGCACACAGGCCCGGCTCAACAGCCAGTAGCCCGCTGAAGCCAGACACGCCGCCAGCTGCGTCATCACCGTCGCAAAAGAGGCGATCACGTGCCGTTGCGCGAAAACTCTCCGCAGCGTTGCCCGCATCCCATGCTCATCGCCGGACTGCGCCTGAGCCGTCGCATCCAGAAGCACCCGCTCCGCCAGAGTGACAGCATCGCAACCACGTGTGCGGATATCGGGTAACTGCACTCCACATCCCACACAGCGATCCAGCGCCTGTCTGAAAACGTCCCGCAGCGTATCGAGGTCCTGCCGGAAAAACAGACCGCCAATACTGCCCGCGTCATGCCGGCAATAAGGCCGCCCCGGGCCGGCAAAATACCGGATCATCCAGACAGCAGCCCGTTCGTCGTGGGAAAGATCAACAAGAGCATCGGAAATCACGGTCATCGCACCCTTCGGACCGAAAGGCCCGCTCCCTGTGGTGATGAGTCCTTATAAATGAGAACGATTATCAGTTGCAAATTAAAAAACGTTAGGCCGCACTTTTGATCAACGTGCGCTCTGGCAGATGAGGAAACGCTCGGTGCGTTACAGACAAAATGTAACGATTTAAGACGATTATACCAAAATTAAGATTGCCTGTTTCCCCAGCGCTTCCGATTGGCACCCCCGAAGTTTTCCCGTATACGTAAATTTTTAAAATTATCTTTTTAATAATTGAGGTAAAAACATGGCAATAATCGATGTCGTCATGCCAGTTTTTAACTGCACGAAATACATAGAAGAATCTATAAG
>NZ_JBDNXK010000066.1:0-8707 GCF_047721705.1 Acetobacter sp.
TTCCGCTCGGGAAGAGGGGACGCAGGTGAGGGGGACGAAGGGAGCGCCGCGCTGGGAATAACAGCGCGGCGAGTCAGCCGGATCTTCCGCCCCCCTTCCTCGATCTCCAGTTCTTCGATCGGGGCACGAGCGAGCAGATCCGTCAGTTTTCTGATCTGCGTGATATCCACTGACTTCAGGTCCGATCCGCTGTTTTCTTCGCGAAGTCGAGACCGCCCACGACCTGCATGGTCGGCAGCACTTCCATGAAGCTGACATTCATGCGCGGCGGCGCCAGAACGGCAAAGGCGACCGAATTCGCGATGTCTTCCGGCAGAAGGGATTCATACTCGTCGAAGAAACGCTTTTTCGCTTCAGCCATGTCGCCGATCAGACGACCGAAGACTTCCGTCTCGACGCGAGCAGGAGAGATTTCCGTGACGCGGACATGGTGGCCGAACAGATCACAGCGCAGCTGCTGCGAAAGCGAATGCACGCCAGCCTTGGTGGCATGATAGACCGTGTTGCCGCCAGCGAAGGCATAGTGACCTGCGATGGAGCTGATGTTCACGATATGCCCGCGATCGCGCTGCATCATGCCGGGCACGACAAGGCTGGTCAGCTGGAGGACGGCGCGCAGATTGACATCGACCAGAGCGTCAATGTCTTCCGGTGTCGTCTTGGTGATGTTGCCCGTGCGGGACTGCCCTGCGTTGTTGACCAGGACATCCACTTCAATGTCGTTGATGAGCGCTTCAATGCCTTTCTGATCAGCGACGCTGACGGCGTGAGGGATACAGCCGGTTTCTTCCGCCAGCTGTGCAAGGCGCTTCTCGTCGCGCGCCACGGCATGCACGTCCAGACCGGCTTCCCGAAGACGTCTGACAATCGCCGCACCTATGCCGGAGGATGCGCCGGTAACGAGAGCGTTACGATACGGCTGACTGCTCATGCTGATAACCTCGATACTACAACCAAAAAACCACTATACCCACAATAGAGATATGTTCGCGAGTATGTGGAAATTGATGTTAGTATCGTAACGATTTCAGCGCCAAGAGCAGTTCGTTCTCACGTCATAAGATAATACTATACCGGACACGCCCATATGATGAGCCATAAGATTATCCGATAGCCTCACATCGGGAATTGGTCTGGAAATCATTTCGGAAACAATCCTAATCTGCTTTCCAGCCGCTAAAATGATGCGACTCATTACGAACCCGGTCCAAGGTGGCGGCTCTGGTGTTCCTGTCGCAAGAACAGTGCTGGATCGTGTATTTTGAATGGCGACATGACACATCATCCGGAAAATCACACTGATCTCGCAGGTGAAAGAGTTTCTTCCATCGGGGAAGGCGCGCCGACAATCAGCATGATCGGCACGCGGGCCATGCTTTTCGAGGCGCCCGGTGCGTTTACGATGGCGCATCAGCGGCGCATCTGGGCTCTGATCGAGGAGGCTGGAAGCCGCAGCGACGTTCAGGAGCTTATTCCCGGCGTGACAAATCTGATGCTGGTTTTTTCCACGCCACCGGAAGATCCCGAGTGTATTGCCAACTGGCTGCGTCACGCATGGGAAACGCTTCCCGAGCGTCATATCGAAGGACGCCTCTTCGAAATCGGTGTACGTTATGGCGGTGAGCTGGGTGAGGATCTCGGGCGTGTGGCCGAGCACGCAGGACTGACGCCAGAGGAAGTCATCGCGATCCATCATGCCAATGATTACACCGTCTGCGCGATCGGCAGCGCGCCGGGGTTTGGTTATCTGCACGGTCTGGACCCGCGCATTGCGACACCACGTAAATCGGTTCCGTCCCTGAACATGCTTGCGGGAACGGTGACCATCGGCGGTATGCAGGCCGGTATTTCGGCGCTTACAGGCCCGAATGGGTGGAATTCGATTGGCTTCACGGAAATCTCGCTGTTCGATCCTTTTCGGAACCCGCCCTCTCTCTTCGCCATCGGGGACCGTATCCGCTTCCATCCTGAAAGCATCGAACTGTGATCACGATTCTTGAAACCTCCGCACTGAACACGGTGCAGGATCTGGGGCGTCCGGGGTATCGCAATCTCGGTGTGGGGTCTTCGGGTGTCATGGACCCTCTGGCGCTTCGGGTTGGCAATATCCTGCTGGATAACGATGCTGATGCGGCCTGCATCGAATTGCAGACTTATCCTTTTGCGTTGAAGTTTGATCGCGCTCTCAGTTTTGCCGTAACTGGGGTTGATGCGACTATCGAACTGGATGGGCGCACACTCCTTCCGTGGTCGGTGGCTACCGCTGAAGCGGGGCAGGTTCTTCGGATTGGGCAGCCTGCGGTGGGTGCACGGGGCTATATCTGTTTTGCCGGTGGTGTTGATGTGCCGGTCGTTCTGGGATCGCGTAGCACACAGTTGCGTGGCGGATTTGGTGGCCTGCTAGGCAGATTTCTGGAAGAGGGTGATACGCTACAGGTTGGTGCCAGCGAGACACTGGCTTCCGGTTATGCTGCGCTCCCACCGTCCGTTGCTTTTCGGTCTGATGCGGAGCTGGAAAATAAGAGTGTCGTCACGCTCCGCGTGATCCCGGCAACGGATTACATGCTTTTTACGGATAAGGCGCGCGATCAGTTCTGGAACTGCGAATGGCGCATCACGCCGCAAAGCAATCGCGTCGGCTACAGGCTGACAGGCGAGAAACTGGAACTGCGCAAGCCAGTCGAATTGCGTTCTTACGGGATTGTTCCGGGTATTATTCAGGTTCCTCCCGCGGGTGAGCCTATCGTGCAGATGGCGGATGCCAACACCGCCGGTGGCTATCCGCGTATCGCGACCGTGATCGAGAGTGACCTGTGGCGTCTGGCGCAGGCCCGCATCGGCTCCCGTATTCGTTTTGAAAAATGCAACCATGAGCAGGGTGTTGACGCGATGCAGCCTGTCGAAGCGTATCTCGATAGCCTTCGCGGGATGGTGGCCCGTTATCGCAGTTCCATAAGCCGTCGGCAGAGCGGAGGAAAGAAATGAAGATCGACCTCAATTCCGATATGGGTGAAGGCTTCGGTCGGTGGCGTGTCGCTGACGATGACAGCCTGATGGATCTCGTTTCTTCCGCCAATATTGCCTGCGGTTTTCACGCCGGTGATTATGCGATCATGGATCACACGGTCCGGCTGGCGAAGGAAAAAGGTGTCGGTATCGGCGCTCATCCCGGACTGCCCGATCTGATCGGCTTCGGTCGGCGCACGATGCCGGTTTCCGATGCTGATATGGAAGCGATGCTGGCCTGCCAGATCGGTGCATTGCAGGGTGTTGCCGCACGACACGGTCATCGCGTCACTCATGTGAGCTATCATGCAGCTTTCGGAACCATGGCCAATGCGTCGGAAGAACTCGCACTGCGTCTGGTGCGTGTGATCGCCGCTCTGGACAAGGATCTGACGGTTTTCGCGATGACTGGCCAGCCCACCGAGCGTGCAGCGGAAAAAGTGGGCCTGAAAGTTCACACGCTGTTTCTTGCCGATCGGGCCTATACGGCTGCGGGCGCGCTGGTGCCTCGTGGACAGCCGGGGGCGGTCATCCATGATCTGGACGCCGTACGTGCCCGTGTGCGCCAGTTCCTTGAGGATGGTTCTGTCACAACCATTGATGGTGCCCGTCTGCCGGTCAAAGCGAAGTCGATTCTGGTGCACAGCGACACGCCGGGATCGCTGAACATCGCAAAAGCCATCAGGGCGGAAATCGATGCGACGGGCGCGGTCCTGACACCGGCACATCTGCTGGCGGACTAAGCGCTTTCCGAACGGGAAGCGCGGCCGTCACGATAAGAGTGCTGCGTTTTTCCTGAAACTATAATGTTGCTTTATCGCAATAGAATGTGTGTCATGAGCGCGTCTCGTTCATAGTCTGATCGAAACGACCATGGAGGCCTTGAGGTGGGATTGAAATGAAGCATGACCTGAAACGCGGTGCACTGCTTCTGGTTTCTGCGACGTTCTTCATAGCCCTTCTCAATGCCCTTCAGAAACTGACCGGATCGACACTGCCGGCGCTTGAGATCATCTTTTTTCGTAATCTCTTTTCTCTGCCATTTGTTCTGCTGATCGCATCCCGCACGAAAATCGTCCTCAGGACGGAGCATTTCAAAGGACATCTGTTGCGGTCGGTTGTTGGGCTGATCAGCATGATCATGGTGGTGATCAGCGTGACGCGCCTGCCGCTGGCGGAACAGCAGGTGCTCTCCTACACGCAGCCGCTCTTTCTGGTACTGCTGTCCATTCCGCTCCTGCACGAAAAGCCCTCGCTTCAGCGATGGATTGCTGTGTGTATAGGTTTTTCCGGTGTCGTGGTTGTCGCTTTGGGAAAGGGGTTGCTTCACGGCAGCGCCACTGCGGTTCCCACATGGGCCTATTTCATTGCGCTGGCTCAGGGAGCAGTCGGGGCGCTGACCACCATGCAGATCCGGCAGCTTTCGGCGACTGAGTCCAGCACGACCATTTCGCTGTGGCAGGCCATTCTTATGACGGTGATGACGGCTGCTCCGCTGCCTTTCATCTGGACAACACCGCATATGGTCGATGCGATCTGTCTTGTGGCTGTCGGGGCTTTTGCCGGAATCTCGCAGGTTCTCCAGACCGAGGCGTTCGCTTCGGCGCAGGTTTCAGCCATCGGCCCGTTTGCCTATTCCGGCCTGCTCTGGGCCGCCATCATCGGCTGGCTTGGCTTCAAGGAAGTGCCCGGCGTGGCGATGCTGGTGGGCGGCGTGCTGATCATCGGTTCCGGCGTCTGGATGCTTCGCCATGATCGCCCAACGAAAAAAACGCCTGTTGCGACAACGGATGTGCTCACCACCACAAATGAGGGACTGCGGTCATGATTCTGCGTTCGTACTGTTCATGTCCCGTTTTTGTGTCCCTCCATGCCGGGGAGGATCGTCATGCAATCTGAGCAGGCAACCTCCTTTCCTATGACGGACAATATGGAAACCGTTGTGCAGAAGCAGGGCAAGATGCCCTCCCGCTATGTCTTCTTTTTTCTCGTTTTCCTCATGTATGTCATCAGCTATGGGGATCGGGCGGCGCTTTCCATCGCCATGCCGGATCTGGGCAAGGAGTTCAATCTGAGCCCCGTGCAGATGGGATGGGTCTCATCCAGCTTCCTGTGGTCCTATTTTCTGCTGAATCTGCCATCAACAATGCTGCTCGACAGCGCGGGGGCGCGTCTGATCGGCAGTCTTGCCGTGTCCCTCTGGTCCTTTGCCATGCTGCTTGGCGGCCTGGTGCATAACATCACGCAGTTTCTTTTCACCCGCGTTCTGCTTGGCGTTGGAGAGGCTCCGACTTTTGGTGTGGGCGCCACCGTCGTTCGGAACTGGGCGCTTCCGAAAGAGCGTGGTTCTGTCATGACTGTTCTGCTGACCGGTATGCAGCTTGGTCTGGCTGGCGGCACGATCGCGGGTGCATGGCTGATCACGCTCTTCAACTGGCGTGTGGAATTCATCATTCTTGGTTTTATCGGTTTTGCATGGGCGCTTGTCTGGTGGCTGGTTTACCGGAATCCGGTGGAACGGGCTGCGGTTACGCCGAGAAAGAGAATCTCTCTTTCTGAAGTGAAAAACCTTTTCGGTTCTTCGTCTTTTCTCGGAATCCTTTCCGTGCAGTGCACGCAGAATTATCTGAACTTTCTGATGATGTCGTGGATGCCGCTCTATCTCATGCATGAACTGCACATCGATATCACGGGGACCGGCACGAGAACGGCGCTCTGTTATCTCGCGGCGGCTGTCGGCGCAGTTATCATAGGCAAAATTCTGGAAAGTATTGTCTTCCGTAGTAATCCTTCACCCGCGCGTCGGCGTTTCGTTGTGGTGACATGTCTGGTGGGGGCATCCACGATCGGATTGCTGCCTTCTTTCCACACGATGACGCCCATTCTGCTGGTGATGTCGGGCTCTCTCGCCTGTCTGATCGCCGCTAACGGCGCGAATACTGCCCTGCTGACCGATATGCTGGAAGACGGCCAGAAGATCGGCACAGTAACGGGCGTGAGCCTGACATGCAGCAATTCACTCGGCCTGTTCGCGCCGATTGTCACCGGATATATCGTGGCCTGGACGGGGCGTTTCGATATGGCGTGGTATATGTGTTCTGGTGCACTTCTGGTTGCCGGCCTCCTGTCGGTTCTGCTTGTCGGCTCACCGATCCGGATGCGGCACGAGAAAGACAATGTGGCTTCTGGTTTTTGAGAGACTGTTTCAAAACTCTGTTCGTGAAAGCGGATTTAAATCAAAAAGAAGTTTTTGGTGAAGCTTTTGTTATCACCAAACTATTGCAAACAACCTGATAAGACTGACGCAGGAGCCGTCAGACGCCATTCCTGCATGCAAGATAGATTTTCTGAATCAGTTGCTTGGCGGGGTAGTCTTTTCACTATTTCCGGCAGGTGTGTCTGACTGCGTAACTGCCGGTGGCTGTTCCGACATGCGGATGGCTTTCACAAAGGAGCCACCGATAAAAATCAGCATCGAGAGAGAGGCAAGCACGATCATTGTGATCATGAAAACCTTTTCGGCCCGATGCTCGTTGAGCTTCTCGTCAATCGGTGGCTGCTTGATCAGATTGAGATCAGGCATCTTGAAGTTCTTCAGATTTTCTTTGAACTTTTTCATAGGTCGAGCGCTCCTTGGGCCGATTTCGTGCTGTTTTCGATGAGAGCCGAACGGGTGTCATCGGCAAAGACAAGCGTGACCCGATTGCCGGGCCGGAGTCTGGCGGCTCGTGTGACGGGTTCGCCAGCGGCATCGCGGACGAGAACATAGCCACATTCTAGCACAGCACGCGGCGAGACGGACTCCAGGACATTCCCCACGCCGGTCAGCCGTGCCTGACGCTCGCGGCAAAGGGCCTGAAGAGGGGCGACGGTCAGGCGCGTGCGCCCGAGCTGGGCCTCGGCTTTCCGTCGTATTGCCGTCATCGTCGCATCCAGCGCGGCGCTGTCGAGAGCCAGACAGGCGCGACGGTCGGCGAACAGGGCAGCGGGAACCGGCATATGCCGTTCTGCCGCGATGAGAGCCGCCTTGCGTCGTTCCAGCAAGGCAGGAAGTGCGAGATCGAGCCGGTGAGCGCGATCGTCAAGGCGCATCCGCGCCGTGCTAAGCAGGGTTGGGAGATCAGGCAGACCGGAGGCAGCCCGATCCAGACGTAGGCGTGCTGTCTGACCAATGCGGTTCAGCGCGCTCCCCATCCGGGCGACGCGATGGGTCAGGTCGGCCAGCAGTTCGTCGCGCACAGGCACGGCCAGTTCGGCGGCGGCTGTGGGCGTGGGGGCGCGCATGTCGGAAACAAAGTCGATCAACGTGGTGTCGGTCTCATGCCCGACAGCAGAGATGACTGGAATCGGGCAGGCGGCAACGGCACGCAGGACGGCCTCGTCATTGAAAGCCATCAGGTCTTCGAGCGAGCCACCGCCACGGGCGACGATCAGCACGTCCGGGCGTGGCAGTCTTTCACCGAGACCGGGATGACCCAGTTCGCGGAAGCCCTCAATGGCGCCCGCAATCTGCGCGGCGGCCCCTTCGCCCTGCACGGCGACGGGCCAGATCAGCAGATGGCGGGGGAAACGTCGGGCGATGGTGGTGCGAATGTCGTGCAACACCGCACCCTGCATGGAAGTGACAACCCCGATCACACGCGGCAGGCGTGGAATGCGGCGCTTGCGGTCGGCGTCGAACAGCCCTTCCTGCGCGAGTTTCTGGCGCAGTCGTTCGATGCGGGCGAGCAAAGCGCCTTCGCCCGCATACTCCATCTTCTCGACGATCAGCTGATAGCTGGAGCGCTCGCCATAGGAAGAGACGCGACCCGTGGCGATGATCTCCAGCCCGTTTTCCGGCACCAGCCCGAGGCGTGACACGGAACCGCGCCAGACGACACCGGAGATCTTGCCGCCTTCGTCCTTCAGCGAAAAATAGAGATGGCCGGAACTGTAGCGCTTGAATTCCGTAATCTCGCCACGCACGCGCACCCGTCCAAACGTCCCTTCGAGGGTCCGTTTGATGGCCCCCGAAATCTCGGAGACCGAATATTCCGGCACATTGACGCCGGGAAAGGGAGAGGGAGGTGTCGGAGAGCCATCGTCCATGACGCGACCCTATGCTACAGACGCAGCGTTCTCAACAAGAGCCGCAACCTATGTGGCCGGAAAGAAGGTGATGCGATGAGAGTCCTGCTGATTGGTTCGGGTGGTCGTGAGCACGCGCTCGCGGCGGCGCTGGCAAAGTCGCCAGCTCTCACGCAGCTCTATATCGCTCCCGGAAATCCGGGCACGGCTCTGTGCGGCACGAATGTCGCCATCGCGGCAGGCAATGTTCCGGCGCTGGTGGCGTTCGCGCAGAAGGAAGGCATCGACCTCGTCGTGCCGGGACCGGAAGCGCCATTGGTCGCCGGACTCGCTGACGCCTGCGCTGAGGTCGGGATTCCCTGCGCTGGACCGACAAAAGCGGCAGCGCAGCTGGAAGGAAGCAAAACCTTCACAAAGGAAGTGTGCGACGCGGCAGGCATCCCGACCGCGAAGTGGGAGCGTTTCACTGACCCGGCTCATGCGATTGCCTTCGTGCGGCGTCGTGGTGCGCCGATTGTTGTGAAAGCCGATGGTCTGGCAGCGGGAAAGGGCGTGGTTGTGGCGCAGACGGCGGCGGAAGCCGAAGACGCCGTCACCGACATGATGACATCCAACAAGCTGGGCGATGCTGGCC